>JACMPR010000131.1 GCA_014377385.1 Ferruginibacter sp.
CACATCACAGCTTTTTTTTATAATTAATAATTCTATTAACTTTTTAAATTCCCGCCCCAGGTTACTTTTATTACTCAATTAAATTCATTCTCTATCCTGAAGCCAAAGAGTTTTCCCTGCTTATATAACTTCATTTCTTTTTTGTAACGTTTGCGGTTACTTGCGGTGAGTTCATTGGGATCCAGTTGATCGAGATCCGGCTTCCCGGCGTTTACCCAGGCAGTAAACCAAAAATTAGCCACGTCCTGTACGGCATGCCTTAGCTGGTGCTCAACCATTCCATTCAACGCTTTGTGGTAAGCAGTTGCATATTCATAACTATGTGTCCATTGTCCAAACTTATTCTTTAACACTTTTCCGTCTACATCTGTTTTGTAAATCTTCTCCTTTGAGAATGTGGCTTTCAGATTTTTTTCGATAAGTAACAAAGAATCGGCCAGGCCATTTGAATGCTTTATTACATCCCATGAAGCCGTTGTTACATTTTCCAGGTAAATGGCTTCTGTTACATGGTAATTGTATCCATTTCCAAAATACTCCGGCAGCTGTGATTCAAAAAAACTATGAATGCCTTTTTGATCAGTTAGCTGACCGTCATGGTTTAGCGCTGTGTGAAGCGGCATATTGGCGTCTCCAATGTAATGGCCCAGGTCCGCAGCTAAAAATAAAATCTCCGTTTTACGCTTCTCTTTAAATGCTTTGGTAAGTTTTTCCATTATTTCCTGCATGTACCATGGGAGAATACCCATTTTTTGGAGCGTTTTCTCATCATACTTCGCCATCGCATCCTTCATTGTCTTTGGAAGGCTATCGATAGGCATTGTTTCCATTCCTTCGATATTTATATAATGTCTGGGATTTTCGGCTTTATCGTTGAGCGTATATTTTCTCAGATCGGGCACAGTAGATTCTTCTGTAATAAAATCAATGTGATTGTAAAAAAATGTCCTCATTTCGGTTGGCAACGCAAACACTGCTGCGTGATTAATGTGTTGGTGCCCAAAAGTGCCCCAGGCAAATAACAGGCTTACAGAACCGGTGATCAGTGCCAAAGACAATGCCACCCGTCCAATCGTTTTTTTCATCATAAGAATTTAGAATTAATGAATCATTAAAAGTACTTTAAAAAATCAAACATGGCCATTGCAGCTTTTTCCTACTCTATATGGCATCTTAAATCGGAATGTAAAAAATAATGAAAGATTGAGTTACCTGCCAAGCGTACTCAATTGTTTAGATGCAGAACACTGAAATTAATATTTAAAACGATTTTTCTATCCAAAAAATTTAATCGCCCCTACCCGATCCAATTCTGATCCGTAAATTTGCGATTCAATAATAATTATGAGTGAAGAAAAGAACCTGAATTTCCTGGAAGAGATTGTTGCCGCAGACCTGGAAGCAGGTAAATATACCTCTATCCTTACCCGCTTTCCGCCGGAACCAAATGGCTACCTGCACATTGGGCATTCAAAAAGTATTTGCCTCAATTTCGGGCTTGCTGCCAAATATGGCGGTACTACCAATCTTCGGTTTGATGATACCAATCCCGTAACGGAGGACACAGAATATGTGGAAAGCATAAAAGAAGATATCTGCTGGCTTGGATTCAACTGGGCACAGGAATTATATGCGTCTGACTACTTTGATACCCTGTATGAATATGCAGTGCAACTGATCAATAAGAGACTTGCTTATGTTGACGACAGCAGGTCGGATGAAATTGCTGCACTAAAAGGAACACCAACGGAAGCAGGAAAAGACAGCATTTACCGAAGCAGGTCCGTTGCAGAAAACCTCCAGCTTTTCACCGATATGAAGGCTGGGAAGTTTAAAGACGGTGAAAAAGTGCTCAGGGCTAAAATAGATATGGCTGCCAACAATATGCTGATGCGTGATCCCATCATTTACCGCATCAAGCACGCACATCACCACCGTACCGGCAACAAATGGTGCATCTATCCTATGTACGATTTTGCCCACGGCCAAAGCGATAGCATTGAGCAGATCACCCACTCTGTATGTACTCTGGAGTTCATTCCTCACCGTGAATTATATGACTGGTTTATTACAAAACTTGAGATATTTCCGTCACATCAATATGAATTTGCCCGATTGAACATGACCTACACGGTAATGAGCAAACGCAAATTACTGCAACTGGTGAACGACGGGCACGTCAATGGATGGGACGATCCAAGAATGCCAACAATAAGCGGCTTCAGGCGCAAGGGTTATACCGCAGAAAGTATCAGGACCTTTTGTGAAAAGATCGGCGTAGCTAAAAGAGAAAATTTCATTGATCTCAGCCTGCTTGAATTTTGTTTGCGTGAAGACCTTAATAAAATTGCGAAAAGAGTAATGGCTGTACTGGATCCGGTTAAACTCATCATAACCAATTATGAAGACGGAAAAACAGAATCCCTGGTGAGCGAAAACGGCCCTGAGGAGCACATGGGAACAAGAACCCTGACTTTTAGCAAAGAACTATGGATTGAACGGGAAGATTTTATGGAAGTGCCTGCTAAAAAATGGTTTCGCCTGGCACCGGGTGCATTGGTTCGACTGAAGAGTGCCTTTATCGTGAAATGCGAAAGCTTCAGCAAAGATGAGCAAGGTAATATTAATGAAATCCATTGTACTTATATACCCGAAAGCAGGAGTTACAATGATACAAGCGGAATTTCCGTGAAAGGAACCATCCATTGGGTAAATGCAGCCACGGCTGTTGAAGCCGAAATAAGGTTATATGAAAGGCTATTTATGGTTGAAAACCCTGCCGGAGAGGAAGCCGAACTCAGGGACCTGATCAACCCGGCGTCATTGGAAATAATCAGGAAAGCATATCTTGAACCTTCTGTCGCTACTGCTACTACCGCTGAACGTTACCAATTCATCCGTAAGGGTTATTTTTGCCTCGACAAAGAATCGACTCAAACAAAACTCATCTTCAACAGAACCGTTACTTTAAAAGACGCATGGAGCAAAGAGATGAAAAAATAAACACTACATCCGCTTCTAGCTATTTAAAGTCAGCTACCTGCAGGACCAGACCGTTTTTTTGATTTGGAAAATGAATATTAGCGGGTCTGATTTTTGTTACCTAAACCTGCGAGCTCAAACTTTACTCCCACGCCCTTTGGGGAAAACCGAGGCTAATAATATTATGAAAGACAGTACAACGATGAGGTATATGCCGGAATATTTTTCTACCTCTCCTTCAAATAAGGCACTGGTAAATACTATATAGGTCCGGATACAATAAGCAAATAACAGGGCTGCTAAAAAAAGGTTGACTCTTTTTGCCCACAACGCCGGAATTAAAATGAATAAGAGAATAATGCCGGTCATAATGCTGATTGGTATGCCCGCCTTACCATAATAATTACCCGCTGCAAACTTTGTAACATTCATGCCCGAAAAGGTTACGTTGATATTATTGTAATGTACCCACGGCATAAAGCAGTTGCCGATAAGCGCCAGGCAGGCTATAATGCCCGTATAATAGATGAGCTTTAGAAGCATAAGACTTAAAATTGGAATCGCCCCGGCAATTTACCAGGGCGATTTTAGAGGTCCCTAGCGGATTCGAACCGCTGTAGAAGCTTTTGCAGAGCTTTGCCTAGCCACTCGGCCAAAGGACCTTATTTAGAACGCTGCAAAAATAAGGGATTTTTTCATTAGAAATGTACGAAATTCGGCATTCAAATTTTTATTACATGAACAGCATTGCTGCATCAGAATTAATCATCAACAGCCGGGGCGCCATTTATCATATTAATTGCAGGCCCGAAGAGATAGCAAACACCATTATTACTGTTGGAGATCCTGATAGAGTAAAAGAAGTAAGTAAGCATTTCGACCGCATTGAATTTAAAAATAATCATCGTGAATTTATTACACATACAGGATATGTGGGAAACAAGCGGCTATCGGTTACGAGTACTGGTATTGGCCCTGATAATATTGACATCGTTTTAAATGAGCTGGATGCACTTGTTAATATTGATTTTGCAACCAGGATGATAAAGGGACAGTTGACGGCACTCAACATTATCCGCGTTGGAACATCCGGTTCTTTGCAGAAAGAGATAACGGTTGACAGTTTTGTTGCCAGCACACATGGCCTCGGGCTCGACAACCTGCTAAATTTTTACCTTCATAGCAGTAATGAAGAGGAAAAACAATTACTACATGCATTTATTACACATACACAATTAAACCGGGGCATTTCCGATCCCTACATCGGTGGAGCAGGCATATCTCTTCTAAAAGAATTTGTAAACAATTTTCACCACGGAATTACCGTTACATGCCCGGGATTTTACGGTCCGCAGGGAAGAGTGCTAAGAATGGGACTTACACATCCCCATCTCGTGGACAGGCTTACCAGCTTTAATTTTGGTCAACATCGCATAACAAATTTTGAAATGGAAACTTCTGCCATGTACGGGATGGGAAAAATTCTCGGCCATCATTGTGTATCGCTGAGTGCCATTGTTGCCAACCGCATTACAAAAGAATTCAGCAAAGATGGCAATGCTGCTGTAGAAAACCTTATCAAACAGGCCTTGTCTGTTATTTCATCCTCCATATAAAAAAAATGAAAATAAATTTCTTTAAATACCAGGGTACTGGCAACGACTTTGTAATCCTCGATAACCGTACCGGCATCTACGATTTCCTTACAAAACACCAGGTGCAATTAATGTGCGACAGAAAATTTGGTGTTGGGGGCGATGGACTCATGTTGTTGAACAGCAAACAGGGTTATGATTTTGAAATGCTGTATTATAATTCCGATGGTAGCCAGAGTACCATGTGCGGAAATGGCGGCAGGTGCATGGTATGTTTTGCCTACCACCTTGGTATTCATAAATACACCTACCGCTTTCTGGCCATTGATGGTGTGCATGAGGCTGAAATAGACATGAACAACCAGATTAGACTGAAGATGAATGATGTTACCCAGGTAGACGAACACTCTTCGTACGCAGTGTTAAATACCGGCTCACCCCATTTTATTAAATTTGCATCAGATGTGGCGAATATTGATGTGGTGGAAACGGGAAGGGATATACGCAACAGCAAGCCATATGCGGCAGAGGGCATCAATGTAAGTTTTGTTGAGAACCTGGGCGAGGACCGCATATTTGTTCGTACTTATGAACGCGGGGTGGAAGACGAAACGCTCAGCTGTGGCACCGGTGTTACGGCTGCTGCGCTGGTTTCTGCTCACAATCCCCGGGGCTTTAACAGGGTGGAAGTAAAAACTCCAGGTGGAAACCTCAGCGTGGAATACACAAAGATAGATGAGAATAATTATGAGAATATCTGGTTGTGTGGTCCTGCAGAACTTGTTTTTTCAGGAGAAACAAATATTATTAAATAAGCACTCAACAAAAGCGATACATGATCCAGTATTTTAAAATAGTTGAGCACCGCACCATTGCCGTGGACAAACCTGATGCAGGCACCTGGGTAAATGTTTTACCTCCGCTACGCCAGGAAGAGTTTTCAGAACTCAGTACGGCTCTTGCTATTCCACTCGATTTTTTGAAAGATTCACTGGACATAGACGAACGAAGCCGCTTTGAAACCGAAAATGACGTAAAGCTTATCGTAATAAAAACACCTACTGAAAATAATTCTTTTAATGACAGTGACGCTTTTTATATCACAATTCCTATCTGTATCATATTAACAGGAAGGCAGGTGGTTACGGTTAATTCATTTGAGAACGAAGCAATCAAAAAGTTTTTGAACAGTTTTCAAAACCGGGAGCCCGACAAGCCCAATATGATGGTATTAAAAATTTTTGAAAAAGTAATAACGAATTTCCAGGACTATCTTAAAGAGATTAACCAGCGGCGCAATATGCTGGAACAAAAATTATACGATGCAATCAGGAATGAAGAACTCCTCCAACTCATGCGTATTCAAAAAAGTCTTGTCTATTTTTTAACCGCTCTCCGCAGCAACGAACTGCTGATGATGAAACTGGCCCGCACAAATTTTTTGCAACTCGACGAAAAGGAGAAAGATTTTTTAGATGACCTTGTGGTTGAAACATCGCAGGCACTTGAAACGGCCAATACTTACACCAATATCCTCAGCAGCACGCTGGACGCCTTTGCCAGCATCATCAGCAACAACCAGAACGAAGTATTAAA
>JACMPR010000132.1 GCA_014377385.1 Ferruginibacter sp.
CTTACTGAATTTAACGTTGAGAAGGATCGGTATATTGAGGTAACTTAATTTAATGTTTTTGAAATTGCTGCTGCTGCTGGGTATAACCGAATTAGGATTCGTACCCGTCCGGGCATTTACCTGGCTAAAATAAACCTCGGGCTGAATACCAATATTTTTAATTTTTATGGTAACAAAAGCGCCCACATGGTAACCAAATTTAAACTCTTCGTCGAAGGATTTGCCACTCATCTTATGGATATCTGTGCCGGCTTTCAGCCCTACATGAACACCCTGGCCGAAAGCAGATACTGCAAAAAAAAGAAAAAGAATGACGGTAGAAAATAATCTTGTTTTCATAAAATTGATTTTTTGAAACAGAAATTTTAGATTGGTAAAGTTAATGTTACGGAATTAAAAAGCATAACTCAGCATTATAGAATACAACCCAGTCAACTTTTCGCTTCCTTTGCCGTGCAAATAATAGTCCAGATATAATTGTGGCCGCGCTACTAATTTTCCTTTGCCATACGTTGCTGCAAGGAGAAAGGCTGCTGATTGAAGAGAAAACTGCTCCTTGGCCCTGCCATTGCCATAGGCAGCTTTTAGTAATTTTTGTACAATAGGCCTGCGGTTATTTAAACTGCCGGAATGCCTGATGACTATTTTCTGGTTACTCCCGTTTAGTATCAGTGAGGGTTGAAGTTCCATCGCATCATTGCGGGCAAAAAGCTTTTTAAAGCTCCAGACATGCGACACTGATAAATTAAGGGAAAAAGAACTCAATTTGGTAGTTATGGTATCACGAATGGTTATTGTTCTTGGTACCTGGATAAAGGTAATCACGGAATCAAAATATTCCTGTATTTTTCCCGTCGAATATCCCGTACCGATAGCAGGCCTTAGCCAGGTTTTTTTAAAAATAACATTACCATACAAGTCATTTTTGAAAGGGTTTATATCGAAGCCGGTGGAAGCCCCGTTGATGTACCTCGTATAAGAAACACCCCAATTTATTTTTTTAGAATTATAACCGTACGACGGATTCAACCCGTATTGAAAGAATTTTAATTTGTTACTATCCAACGCCAGAAAACCCGTGACAGTAATAGCAAAACCGCTCTTGTGAAAATATCCTGCCGATGGGGTATAAAAAAGCTTATTAGTAGTTGCCTGTCCGGCGTTAAGAGAGTTGTTTTTTAAACTGAATACGCCGTTACTCACACCGATGCTTACATCAACAAAGCTGGTATCGGGCTTTTCGTTCAGCATTTTAAAAAATTCATCATTCTTAAACATAGAATCAAGTGAAGCTTTTTCCTCAGCTGTTAATGGAACTTCCTGCGCCCAGCCAGTGAAAAAACAGCTTAAGAAAAATAAGGAAAAAAAGAATTTAAGCATCAGTTTCGATTTGCAACCCGGTTCGACAATTATTTTCCTCATATGTTTAACCAGCGGTTGATTTTTTTCCAGCATAATTGTACATTACAAAATTGGGGAATGAGAATCGTGTAGCAATAGATTTTTTATATTGTTTTAAATTACGGCGTTATTTCATTAGACCGGGGATTGATATTTTTGTGAATGATTGCAGGCAGGGTATTGTGCTTACCAGCACGGCACGCCAACTACCGTATGCGGGCCTACCCAATTGGACGAAAAGTCGAAAATTTCCAGTTCACATTTCAGCTGCTGTTTCTGCTCCCAAACCATAGCGCTAATGCCTATTTACTGAAATATTCAATGTCCGTGGTCCATTATTCAATAAAACTCCCTACCTTCGCGCCGATTATTTAAAAGCTGAGAATTACATGACATGTTCAGTTGCTGTTGATAGCAGGCATCAAAATTATCTTTTCCTTTAAGATTTTTTCTCCCCAACGGCCAGAAGCATTACATGTGACAATCAAAAACGATTTTTTGACCACGTGTATTTTGCATACCGCAATCTAACGGTCCTTATTTTAAAAAATATTTATACAATGACAAATGCATTTGAAGCATTAGGCCTAAAAGCCGAACTCGTACAATCCGTTGCAGACCTCGGCTTTACAACTCCAACGCCCATTCAGGAACAGGCAATCCCGGTTTTAATTTCGGGAACGATGGACTTTGTTGGTCTTGCACAAACCGGAACCGGTAAAACAGCAGCCTTTGGATTACCCCTGTTACAACTGATTAATGCAGCAGATAAATTTCCGCAGGCACTGATTGTTTGTCCAACCAGGGAACTTTGCCTTCAGATTACCAATGACCTCATGGATTTTAAAAAACACATTAAAGGTGTAAATACGGAAGCAGTTTATGGCGGTGCCTCCATCAGCATGCAAATCAGGAACCTGAGACAAGGTGTTCAAATTGTTGTTGCTACCCCGGGCAGACTGATAGACCTGATCGAACGCAAAGCTATTGACCTGCAGAAAGTAAAATACGTGGTTTTAGATGAGGCAGATGAAATGCTTAACATGGGTTTTAGGGACGATATTGATTTTGTTTTAAAGAACACTATCAACCGTGAAAGCATTTGGCTATTTAGCGCCACCATGCCACCGGAAGTAAAGGCGATCTCCAAAAATTTTATGACCAACCCCAAGGAGATCACCGTAGGTAAGAAAAACAGTGGAAACGTTAACATAGATCACCAGTATTTTGTTTCTCCTGCCAACCAACGGTATGAAACACTGAAACGCCTGATAGATTTTAACCCTGGAATGTACGGCATCATCTTCACCCGGACCAAGGCCGATGCACAGGAAATGTGTGAAAGACTGGCCAAAGCAGGTTATGATATTGAAGCGCTTCATGGCGATCTTACTCAACAGCAACGGGATAAAGTGATGGCACGTTTCCGCACCAAAGCATTGCAACTATTGATTGCCACAGACGTTGCGGCAAGAGGTATTGATGTGGAAGGCATCACTCATGTTATCAATTTTGAATTACCGGATGACATGGAAGTGTACACCCATCGCAGCGGCCGTACTGCACGTGCGGGCAAAAGTGGTATCTGTATTTCCATTTGTCATACAAGAGAAACTTTCAAAATCAGGCAGCTGGAGAAAATGGTAAATGCACAATTTCATAAGTTAGATATCCCTAGTGGTAAAGATGTTTGCCGCAAACAATTCTTCCACTTTATGGACAAGCTTATCCATGCCGATATTTCGAATGGTGATTATGAAACCTACCTGCCTGACCTGATGACAAAATTTGAAAATGTTTCCAAAGAAGAAGTTTTGCAGCGGGTGGCAGCGCTTGAATTTGATCATTTTTTAAAATACTATGAAAATGCCGACGACCTGAATGCAAGAATGGATTCCAGGGCACCGAGAGACGGCCAGAGAGCTGACATGAATGGAAGCCGGAGTGAACGGACCTTTAATTCAAGAGACAATGGCTATACGAGATTGTTTGTAAACCTTGGCATCAAAGATGGTTTTTACAAAGCCAGTTTTCTGCAATTTATCCTGGATGAAAGTAATTTAAAAAAGGAAGTCCTCGGTAAAATAGATATGAGGGATATGAATACATGGGTAGAAGTTGACAAAGCTGAAGCAGGTAAAATGATAAAAGCAATAGATGGCAAACGCTATAATAACCGCACGGTACGAATGAACGAAGCGGACGGTGGTTTTAAAAGACCTAACGATGAAGGTGGCGGAAGCGGAGCCGGCCGGAGCGACCGGAGTGAAGGACGTAAAAGAACCTACGCACCAAGAGAAAGAAAAGATTACTAAAGCCAGGCCCCTGTGAAAACGGGGGCTTTTTATGGGAAGGCAGTGATCGCTTTTACATTTATTATCCTACTTTTTAAGTTTCTACCTGGGCTATAACGTATATTAATCCCAAAGTCATTTCTTGTAAAACGCCATTTTAAAAAAGTTAAATATTTCTTCCCAAAAAAGATAGGTCTTTAAAAAGAGAAAACCGGATTTATTGTTATCAAAAGAAATACAAGTTCTTACAAGGAGCTCTCATTATTCCAGTCTTTATTTTTAATTTAGTGGCAAACCGGCCTCCACAATTGGTATAAGCCAATGATTATTTTATACTGCTAATACCTGATTGCGAACGCAGACTGCTACCCTATGCCGGGTATGTTTATAAACAGCGATGTAAATTCTTTGTACTTTTTTATTCAACTAGTAAATAGCCGAAACTGCTATTCCCCACTTCAGTTAGAAAAGGTGATTTACTTATTTCTTTTAAGTATATCTAGAATTGTCGCACCATTTCGAACACCCTTCCCAACCGCTCTCCAAAGGATAATGGAGCGTTAGACCCTTATATTCCTACAAATTCCCACTGAAGAAACTATTTTTTGTGCGACAATTACAAATATATCCTTTGTTTTTTTTCGTGGTGAACAATGTATAAGTTTGCGTCAGTGCGGTATGTGCATTATTTTCAACAATATGAGTTGCCATAAGAAAGCAGGCACATTGCAGCATTATAAATTTGATATCCTCAATTTAATTACCCAAAATTGAATAAATCAATTTTTTAAAGCACATCCATTTTTGTGTATTAATCATTATTAAGTTTTCAGTAAAATGCTGACTTCAAAAATCATAGAACTTTTTTACCTTTTTTTTGAAGGTATTTTGCTTTTCCAGGTAGCTTTTTTTGGCATGGTATATTTCATAACAAGGAGAAGGGATGTGCTATATTATTCGTTGCTGAATTTAGTTGCAGGTGCCTATTTCTTTCTAAATGCACCTGATACCTTTTTGGGCATTGATGAGAATATTGTTTTTAATTCACCGGTTTACCTAAAAGTAAACTTTGCCCTTTTGCTCGGCATTTCATTTATGTACCTCTTGTTCCTGAAAGAAATTTTTAACAACACGCTGGAAAAATATTCATACGTAAAGAAAGTGTATACAGCAACGTTCTATGGTATACCTCTTCTTTATTTAGTGTTTATAATACTGGGGATGTTAGGCTGGAAAAGAAATCCCGTTTTCTATGCTGGTCATATTGTAAATGGCCCTTTTTGCACGCTTTTATTTATTTTAAATTTTAAAGCAAAAGGCTACAAATCACTTATTATTTATGGAATGCTGATCGTTTTTTCTTCAGCTGCAATTACAGTACTGCTTATTATAAGGTATAATTCACGCCAGCATTATTCAGTACTGGATAAGTACCCTTTAGCAATCATAAAAGTAGGAATGCTCATTGATATTATATTTTTTCAGCTGGCCTTATTAAAAAGATGGAACGAACAGGAAAAACAATTAGCAGTAGAAAAACTGCAATCCATGTTAGCGGTAGAAAAATTGCGCAATAAAATTTCGAGTGAACTACACGATGATATTGGCAGCACCCTTAGCGGAGTATCTATGTATAGCCACCTTTCAAACAATCAAATGAACAGAGGCGAATATGAAAAGGCAAAAGCATCTCTTAACATCATTCAAAACTCTGCCAATGAAATGGTGGATAGATTAAATGACCTGGTATGGTCTGTCAAGCCCAGCCAGGATTCATTGCAGCAACTTTTTGACAGGCTCCAGCAATATGGTTTGGAAATGTGCCAAGCGAAAAATATTCAATTTAGCATTCATAAACCTGTGGAAGTTATTCATGCTAATTTACCTGCCGACA
>JACMPR010000133.1 GCA_014377385.1 Ferruginibacter sp.
ATCTATTGATATATTTACCTCGTCGTTGTTGGAAGACCTAAAGCCATAAATAAAGAAATTAGTATTTTGCCCGTTGCCACTCTGGAAAACAGAGTCGGTAGGAAGAGTGAAATTATAAGGCGTTCCATCAATACTGTAGTTAACAAATTCCTGGGTGGATATGCCGCATGCCTGCAGGTTGCCAACAGTATTATTACCCGTAAGCAATGTATAGTTAAACGGCGTACTTTGTTGTGCACCTGTAATGTCTTCTGCCACAAAAGTCACCATGGCCTGACTGGTACACATGGAAGTAGAAAAGTTATAGGCGCCGTTATTGTCCACGGCATACCGGTAGTATGCAAAGTCTTTCTTCATGATCACGTAACCATTCGTTACCGGGCCACCCGAGCAATTAGTAACAGTGCCCGAAACATTTGCCAGGGTATTACCCATATTTGTTATGGTTATATTACCCAGTGAAATATTTGTATTGGTCGTAGTAAAAGTTTGTGTGTGCAGCGAGGTACCGCAATTGTCATAGGTATAAATTTCCAGTAAAAGCTGGGCATTATCCGGTATTGCTCCTGATGTATAGCCGGAGGAATCGGTGAAACCCCATCTCCAATTGTTGGGATTGCTGACTTCAGAGATTTTTACGCCTACGTAAGGTATAGGGTTTCCGGCAGCATCCACTACTGTGCAATTAAATTGCACATAATTATCCGGGACATCACAGTTCCAGAATGAAAAATGGCTCACATCACCTACATAAGTATTACCGGTTTTAGTTGCCGTTCCGTCTTCTTTCCATAATCCAATGGCTTCATCAAAATACCATAACTGGATAGTCGCGGGAGCAGAAGCTGCAAGGGATGTGGGTAAAGGAAAAGTCATCGTTGCTTTTTTGCCGCTGGCAATCTGCAATAATTCACCCCCGGCGCCGGTTAATTCTATCGCCGCCATGCCGTAGGTTTGCAGCGACTTTAATGCACCTGAAGTATTTAATGCCCTCAGGTCACCAGGCATGATACTTATGATGTCAACAGCAGTAGGATTAAGCCAGTAAGCAGCCACATTTACCTGCCCCGTGTATGCGGCACCGGTAGCTGCATTTACGACACCCGAAACGGGCAAGGCAACAGTTAATCCGCTTGCCAGCGTTACATTACCGCCTGTTGTGCCATCAATCGTTCCGGCTATGGTTTTTGGAATAAGTTTTATCCGGAAAAATGCGGCCTTGCCTGTACTGGCGATATAGGTTTTAATACCTTTAAAATAACCAGGCCTGGTTACTGTTACAACTGCGGCATTTTTTACAACCTGTACATTACGGACTTCAAAAAAGCCGTATTCGTCTGTCGTTACAGAAGCGATCCCAACCTGTACTGCTGCACCCGCAACAGCGGCGTTATTTTCATCTGTTACAAATCCAGATACCGATGAAGTTACTTTTGTGCTGAGATCGGGCGTTTCATTTCCGGGGACAACCGGGTTGGTATTGGAGTCATTTACTTGTTTTTGACAGGAAAAAAATGACAATGCAGCGAATAAAGCAATCGCCTGCAGGTAAAAATGTTTTTTTAATTGGACTAACATAGTTGGTTCGTTTTAGTTACTATTATTTGTAATGTTGGTAAGAGGGGATGAGTTGAGACTCTGTTGCCCCGATAAAAAAATAATCAAATAATCCGGGCTCCATCATTGATACTTCCACGATCCTGGCGTTTACGCTCTACCATGATCAAATACTACAATTCAGCCAGCCGCCATCTATAACCACGCCATCATATTTTTTATAAAAGTTGATGGCGGGTTCGTTCCAGTCAAGCACCTGCCACACCATGCCGCTGTAATTTTTTTCTTTGCAGGTGTGCAGTAGTTTGTCGAAAAGTAACTTGCCGATTCCTTTGCCCCTCAATTGTTCCGTAACCAGCAGGTCTTCGAGGTATAATCTTTGTCCCTTCCAGGTACTGTAGCGAATGTAATATAAAGCGAAAGCTGCCACTTTTCCGTCAACCTCCGCTACATAAGCCGACCACACCGGGGCGCTACCAAAACCACTTTCAACGAAATGATCAAAGCCAACGGTTACTTCTTCAGGCGCCTTTTCATACAATGCCAGTTCATGGATGAGTTCCATCATTCTTTCGCAGTCTTTTTTTTCTGCGGGGCGGATAATTGTGTTCATGTGTAAAAAGTTGATTTTATAATGCTGAGTGTTGTTATAAGCCATATCGGGATTCCTGTTTGTAAATGTTCAGTTGACAACCCGACCGATCCCGCAACAAATGTATAATTCCCGTTGCACTTATTATACTCGTGCAAATCTTTTGCGCAAAACTATTTAAGATGGCACATTTTTAATTGATCTATTTTTGAGGCAAACGAGATTTACATGAAAAAGATATTACTTACCTACGCAGCATATAATGTTTGGGCCAATCAGCGGATGGTGGATTGTGTAACAAACCTGTCAGACGAACAGATTCACAAACAAATAAATAGCAGTTTCGGTTCCGTGTATGCGATGTTGGGTCACCTGTGGGATGTAGAATCGATCTGGTGGCAGAGAGTTAAATTAAATGAGCTGGTAGAATGGCCCGGCGTTAAGTTCAGCGGTTCTGTATTGGAATTATGCAACCATTTAATGCATCAATCAAAACAGTGGAAAGAATGGATAGACATTGCGACAGAAACGGTGCTTGAGCATGAATTCATCTATAAAAATTCAAAAAAAGAACAGTTTAAACAACCGGTTTCGGAAGCTTTGCACCATTTGTTCAATCACCAGACCTTTCACCGCGGGCAGCTAATTACCATGTTGAAACAGGTAGGGGTTACAGAATTACCGAATACGGATTTGATTGCGTTTTACAGGAAGAAATAGGGGAAAGGGGAGA
>JACMPR010000134.1 GCA_014377385.1 Ferruginibacter sp.
CCAGTCGGATTTTGGGTTGAAAAAAAGCGCCGTCATCGGCGATGAAAGAGGTAGCCGTGGGCGTTGATTCGAGTCTGAACCTCTTTGACGTTACTCATGAAATCCCGGCATACAATATCCGGGAAGCTCCATTCCTACCCGAGCAAACGGTAACTTATTGGTCTGTAGGAACGGTATTTGTACCAGTTGCTGATCCGGGCGTAGGAACAAATCGAAAGTCAGTAGTATTAAAAAGCAACAGCGGACATTTTATTGTTAGTCCCGATAATGGAACCCTTACGCTGATTGCACAATCATAAGGCATTGCCGATATACGAGAAATTGATGAAGCGGTTAACCGTAGGCGTGGCTCAGAGAAATCCTATACATTTCATGGCCGGGGTGTATATGCCTACACTGCAACAAGGCTTGCCGCAGGAATAATAAATTTTGAACAGGTAGGAAAACAACTTGCAAATGAAGTGGTCAAAATCCCGTAACAAACAGCCGTTGCAGAAAATAAAAAATTAAAGGGTACCATAGCTATCCTGGGTATACAGTATGGAAATATATGGACCAATATTACTGCCGAATTATTTAGCCAGTTACATGCAAAGCCGGGAGATAGCTTACAGGTACTGATTTATTACAATAAAATAAAAAAGTATCAAGGCAACATGCAGTATGCAGAAACCTTTGGTGCCGTTGCCAAAGGTAAACCATTGGCTTACCTGAACAGCCTGCTGCAGATTTCATTTGCATTGAACATGGGTAGCTTTTTAAACAAGTATCATATCCTCAGTGGAAGTGAGTGGACGGTGGAGGTTAGTAAGTTGGATTAAGTGAATGAATCCATGAGCAATCTGCTTATTTGAAAATTTAGTATGCTCTCCAGCTTTAAAAGCACTCACCCTTAAATCTTTATCAACTAACCGTCCATGTTAGTATGTTGTTGCCAAAATACAATCCATGAACTTTTAAGCGCTCTATCTGAACTTTCAAAAAACTACAGGTTGCCAGTACTTCATTTGACTGGACTTCCAAATGATCTATCCGGAGATGCTTCCTGAAATCAATACCGCCCAAACCATGCCATTTAAACATCGCTTCCTTGATGCTCCATGCACATGTTAACAGTTGCGGATGCAGCATGGAATGTGGTACTTTAAGAATCAAGTGTTGGATCTGAATAACTTCATTTAACAAATACTGTTCTTCCCCGGATAGAAACTTATCCGTGATACGACCGGCTTTTTCCGAAATAATTTCAATATCCACCCCAACCCGGTTTGATCTGCTTACGATCACGGCTGCATAATCGCCACAATGTGAAATAGAAAAATGAAAGGCTTCGTTTGCAAGGAAAGGTTTTCTGGTGTCGGCGATCTCTACCAGTTCCAATGGAAAATCTTCAAATAATTCTTTCAGGAGGTAACGCCCCGCCAGGTGCTGTAGGCGTTTGTGAAGATGGGTGATTTCTTTCTTAACGGGCACTTTGCTTAAAAAAAAAGTTTCTGCTTCTCCTATATGCCAAACACCCAACCGGGTAGATTCGTTGATATTTTGTTGATAAACCAGCGGCATATATCAATTGAAAGTTGAAAATTGAAAATTGAAAAATTTACTTTTACAAATTAACGAATAACGCAATTACAAATGATATTAAGTGACCAACGGATATTGGAAGAAATAGAAAAAGGGAGCATTAAGATTGAACCGTATGACCGTGAATGCCTGGGCAGCAATAGTTACGATGTTCACCTAGGCAAATCGCTTGCTACTTATGAACATGCAGAACTGGATGCAAAAAAACACAATAAGATTGTGCATTTTGAAATACCAGATGAAGGCATTCTCCTGTTACCCCATATGTTTTACCTGGGTGTTACCGATGAATACACTGAAACACATGCGCATGTGCCTTTCCTTGAGGGAAAATCTTCTACCGGCCGCCTTGGCATTGATATACATGCCACTGCCGGTAAAGGTGATGTGGGTTTTTGCGGCAACTGGACTCTTGAGATTTCGGTAAAACAACCAGTGAAGGTGTACAAAGGAATGCCAATCGGGCAACTGATCTATTTTCCCGTAGAAGGGGAAATTCTCGTAAAATACAACCAGAAGAAAAATGCGAAATACAGCGGGCAACCTAATAAGCCGGTGGAAAGCATGATGTGGAAGAATAGCTTTTAAGGGTTTTATTTCTGCATTTTTTTACCACAGTTAAGCATGTTTAAAAAAATATTTTACGTGGTTGATTGTGAAACACCAGGGTTTCCTCCCCGTTACAAAAAACCATCCGGTTAATTTAATTTCCAGATAGCAAAGTTTAGCACGGTTGCAAAACTAACCCAGCATATATAAGGCACAAGTAGCCATGCAGCCACAATAGATATTTTGCGAAACCAGAGGATCGTCAGCAGGATCATTGCCCACAAAAGCAGTATTTCAGCAAGTGCCCATCCTAATTCATGCGCTCCAAAAAAAATAAATGACCATAAAAAATTAAGTACAAGTTGCATTCCGTAAAGCATTAACGCCGGCCTTTTCACAGCGCTGACTGCACTACTTTTCCAAACCAGAAAGCATGCAATCCCCATAAAAATGTAGAGGGTCGTCCAAACTGGCGCAAATATCCCGTTTGGTGGATTGAATGCAGGCTTGTTGATAATACGGAACCAGCCATCAACGGAAGTAGCTGTCATATAACCGCTGACTGCCCCCACAAGTAGTGGAATGGCAATAGCAATAACCAATTTAAAGGCAGGCTTCATGTATCGTTTAATTTTACTTCGTGCGTGTAAATTATGGTTTGCTAAATTCTCCCAAATTTCTTATAGTAGGAAATAATAAATGCTGTTACCTCATCATAACTCAGTATCCCCTGTGGCTGACTGTTACCTTCAAGGTACTTACCGTAAATCCACCTTACAACTGGCTCCACAGGATTTTGATGCTTCTTGTTGAACCTGGCCCATTCTTTTAAATCGGCAATTACTGCTGTGTCCAATTCCCTGCTATACAATTTTGCAATCGTTGAATCCTGAGAAAACAAATTCCGATTTGCGTAAATAAAAAGATCAAGGTAAACGGAATACCGGAAGCCGGGATCTGGAGAGGCACTTGCGGCAAGGTAGCCCACAAAATTGGCTTCCATCTCTTTTGCATAACCCAGTTGATGCGCTACTTCGTGGCAGGCAATAAAAGGATGCAAAAATTTTGGCACCGCAGTATTTAACTGTGCTTCGCCGGTAAATGGATTGTAATACCCTGTAAAACCTGTGTAGTTTCCCAACCAGCCCCACATAGAAGTTTTTAAAGAAGGCGGTTTGTAAGCGAGGAAAGGATACCTGCTTGCAACATTCAGATATGCAACGGATACCATGCTATATAATATCTTATTGGAAGGATATTCTAATTTGTACCCGGTGAACTTTTTTTTAGAGAGATTTATTTTTTGAACCAACAAACAATTAATTTCTTCGAGGTCGTTTTCGGTGTATTTTTTCATATCTAATCCCAATTGCCAGGCTATGCCTTTGCGATTGTAATTAATCCCCCAAACTAAATTAAAAATAATATACATGGATGAACAGAAGATAAAGAGCCTTAGTATTACATGGAAAAGGTAAATCCGGCGTTCGAATTGCTGATTCCGGCTAAAAATGTTTCGAAAAAATTTGATACAGCTCCACGATATCCAGAAGGCCAGGAATCCATAAAGAAGATCACCGATGCTGATTGGCAATCGACCAATACATTGCCGGAGAAAACGGGAGAATGCAGGAGAAAAATGACTGCTGTAGCCATTTTCCACCCTTATTTCGCTGAGGCTGTAAAGGTGAATCAACAGACTGATCAGCAATAATACAGTTCCAATAATAACCGTCTTCTTTACTTTCATATGGCTAAAATTACCGAATGACTGATAAAAAAGGACGACGAACGCTAAATAAGCGACCGTTCAATAACAACAATTCATATTTTTTCCCTACTTTTGCACTCCTTTAAACTGAACGCAATGGCTAACAGACGGGCATTTGAGATTGCTTTTGTGGGGTTGAAACCGGGGATACACCAGTTTAATTACGACATAGGAAATAAGTTCTTTATAGAAAAAGAGGCAGTAGATTTTAACAATGCTACGGCAAATGTAAAATTATCACTGGAGAAAAATACCGGTTTCATGCTGCTTAAGTTTGAAATTGGTGGTAAAGCTGAAGTGACCTGCGATCGTTGTGGCAATCCATTAAAAATGGATCTGTGGGATGAATTTAAAATGCTGATAAAGCTGGTTGACAATCCCGAGGAAATGAATACCCAGGAAGAAGATCCGGACGTATTTTATATTTCGAGGACAGAAAGCCATATAAATGTCAGCGACTGGATCTATGAATTTGTAATGCTGAGTGTACCGATGCAGCGGATGTGCAGTAAAGAAGTTATGGGCGGGCCTCAATGCAACAACGAGGTACTTGATAAACTGAAGGCGATGGAAGCAAAAAATGTGGAGCACAATGCAAATGCCTTGTGGAAAGGATTGGAGAAATTTAAGGATAATTAAGATAAATAATAATCAAGCTTTAAAAATTAAAATTAATAAGTCATGCCAAATCCAAAAAGGCGCCATTCGCAACAACGCAGTGCAAAAAGAAGAACGCATTATAAAGCAACCGAAACTACGTTGAGCACAGATTCTACTACCGGCCAAATTCATGTACGCCACCGTGCCCACGTTAGCGAAGGAAAATTATACTATAAAGGAAAAGTAGTGTCCGAAAAAGCGCCACTTAAAGCATAATCTTTTTTGTCTAAAATTTTAAATTCCAAAATCACAGAATGAGTAACTTCATTCAGGGTTTTGGAATTTTTAATTTTTAAATTTTCTTTTGATGATCACAATTGGCCTGGACATGATGGGGGGTGATTTTGCACCTCTTGAAGCTGTAAAAGGCGCATCCGCTTTTATGGCATACAACAAGGATGAAGTACATCTCGTATTGATCGGCGATGAAGAAAAGATAAACCTGCACCTGGACGGGAACAGTATGAATCCTTCTACATACAGCATTGTACATGCGCCCCAGGTGATTGAAATGCATGAACACCCTACTAAAGCACTCAAAGAAAAACCGCAGTCATCCATTGCCGTAGGCTTTCATTTATTAGCTTCCGGTAAAACAGATGCATTCATAAGTGCGGGCAATACAGGTGCGATGATGGTAGGCGCCCTGTTCAGCATAAAAGCAATTGAAGGTGTATTGCGTCCTACCATTGGCGGATACATGCCAAGAGAAGACGGAAGTTTAGGCTTATTGGTGGATGTGGGCCTTAATGCCGATTGTAAACCAGAAAACCTGAACCAGTTTGCGGTACTTGGCTCCCTGTTCTCCGAACACATTTTAAAAATAGATAAGCCTAAAGTTGGGTTGGTTAACCTCGGCGAAGAGGAAGGTAAAGGAAACATGCTGGCACAGGCAACCTATCCCCTGCTGAAAGAAAATACACTCATTAATTTTGTTGGAAATATTGAAGGCCGTGATATTCTGGTGGACAAAGCCGATGTGATGGTATGTGATGGATTCACGGGAAATGTAGTGCTCAAACTTGCTGAAAGTTTGCATGACATTGCTATTCGCCGCAACATTCATGACGAACATTTTGACCGTTTTAATTTTGAAGTATATGGTGGTGTTCCCGTTCTTGGAGTAGCCAAGCCTGTTATAATCGGACATGGTATATCCCACGCAAATGCTTTTAAAAACATGATCAACATTGCCTGCAGGATGATGGAAACAGATCTCACAGGAAAAATAAAAGAGAGTTTTGCTGTCCCGGCTGAGTAACGTTACCCAGCTTCATGGGCGTCGCACTCTTGTGCTGTAAACCTTTATTGAGTTTTTTATGTCACGCAAAGGCAGCAAGGGAAAATACAAAAGACGCAAAGCGTTATAAAATCCCTTTAGATCGTTGCGGTTTTTTGCCGTGTTTCCTTGTAACTTTTAATTAATTATCGGCTAAAAACTGCTTCAGCACTTTTATTGCTTTATCCAAATCGTCGTAACTCAATGCATTATTGAGGAACCAGCTCTCATAAGCAGATGGCGGTAAATAAACTCCATGATCCAGCATGTAATGGAACAATTTATTGAACATCGGGAGATCTGCTTTGGAGGCACTGACAAAATCTGTAATAGGTTGTTCACTAAAATGAATGCTGATCATGGAACCCAATTGATTGATGACGTAAGGCCTGCCAGAAGCTTTTAAAACTTTATCAAATCCATCCCGCAAATAAATGGTTTTATTTTCGAGCTCTCTGTATATTTCCGGCCTGGCTTTTAATTCATTTAGTAAAGTATAGCCGGCAATCATAGCAATAGGATTACCGCTGAGGGTACCGGCCTGGTAAACATTACCAAGCGGCGCAATATGTTGCATAATCTCCTTCTTGCCACCAAACGCTCCGACTGGTAAACCGCCTCCGATTAC
>JACMPR010000135.1 GCA_014377385.1 Ferruginibacter sp.
CCTACAAAATCCGGCGTGATGGTACTCCTGCGACTCCAGGTTTTGATTACACCTTTCTTGCTTTTTCCTGCGATCATCGACATCACTTTTGCTTCAAGTTTTGCTTCGATGTAAGGACCTTTTTTTAATGAACGAGCCATGTTTTATTTCTGTTTATTCCCTGGGTTTTCTCCAGATATTTTAACAATGATATTTCTTATTTAATGCCGTGCCGGCTAGCTGTTAGCCAATTGCAGTCAGCTTATTTATTCGGCAATTTCTTACCATTTCTTCTTTGTATGATCATTTTGCTTGACCCTTTACCCACTGTACGGGTGATCTGGCCTTTCGCATATTTACCTTTACGGCTACGTGGATGCCCACCGGAAGCACGACCTTCGCCACCACCCATCGGGTGATCAACCGGGTTCATCGCTACCGCTCTTGTGCGTGGACGAATACCCTTCCACCGGTTACGACCAGCCTTACCCATACTTTCCAGGTTGTGATCACTGTTGCTGGTAACACCAACTGTCGCATAACAATTAATCAACACCTTTCTTAATTCACCGCTCGGCATTTTGATGACCGCATATTTTGTTTCTTTATTGGTAAGCTGGGCAGAAGTACCTGCGCTGCGAACCAGGATACCGCCTTGTCCGGGCTGCATTTCGATGTTGTGAACATTTGTACCCAAAGGCATAAATTTTAACATCAAAGCGTTACCTAACTCCGGCACTGCATCGTCACCACTGATAACGGTTTGGCCTACCTGTAAACCTTGTGGTGCAAGGATATAACGTTTTTCACCATCCGCGTACGCTAACAAAGCGATGAAGGCTGTACGGTTTGGATCGTATTCAATGGTTTTAACTGTAGCAGGAATATTCTTCTTATCTCTTTTAAAATCCACGATACGGTACATGGTTTTGTTTCCACCACCCATGTAGCGCATTGACCTTCTGCCCTGTGAGTTTCTACCGGCAGTATTCTTTTGCGGTTCAAGCAAAGATTTTTCCGGTATGTTGGTAGTGATCTCTGCATAAGCATTTCCTATTCTCCAACGTGTACCAGCAGTTACCGGTTTGTATTTTCTAAGTGCCATTTTTTGTTACTTTTTATTTGTCAAAACTTTGCGGTGCTGACCACCATTCATGTCTGTTATTATATTGTGCCGTAAAGGTCGATCGTTTCGCCTTCAACAACAGTTACCAGGGCTTTCTTCTTGGCTGGTTTACGGCCTACAATAAATCCTGCCTTGGTATATTTTGCTTTCAGTTTAGAAGGCATTACTGCAGTATTTACATTTTCAACCTGTACGCCGTAGAACTGTTCTACTGCTTTTTTTATTTCAAGCTTATTTGCCTTCCTGTCTACAATAAAAGTGTAGCGGTTCATTTTTTCTGATTGCTTGTTAGCTTTTTCAGATAAGATCGGCTTTATTAAAACGTCGGACAGTTTCATGTCGGTTAATTTGAGAATTTAAAATGTTATACCCTTGGATTTGCTGATCATAATTTACAGCAAGTCTTCAAGGTATTTATGCTTCTGCCTCTGTTGCTGAAAATAATTTCGCAGCACTTTCAGTTAGTACCAACACATTTGCATTTAAAATGTCGTAGGTATTCATATCGCTCAATAATGTTCCACTAACACCGGCAACATTGCGCAGGCTCAGGTACATATTATCATTGTATTCAGGTATCACGAACAATGCTTTTTTACGGCCGATGTTCAGGCTTTTAAGAATTGCAGAAAATGTTCTTGTCTTCGGGGCGTCCATGTTCACGTCTTCCAACACAACAATTGCATTTTCTTTTGCCTTGTAGGCGAGTGCACTCATTTTAGCAAGATCTTTCACCTTACGGTTTAGCTTGATATCATATTTATGCGGCTTTGGGCCAAAGATACTACCACCACCTTTGTATAGAGGGTTACGTAGGTTACCTTTACGGGCACCACCGGTTCCTTTTTGTTTGTGTAATTTCTTAGAGGAACCCTTCACTTCCATACGCGTTTTCACCTTGTGCGTTCCCTGGCGTTGTGCACCCTGGTATTGTTTAACGGCAAGATAAATAACGTGGTCATTTGGTTCGATGCCAAATATCTCTTCCGGAAGTTCAACTGTTCTGCCGGTCTTTTCGCCTTTTGTATTTAAAATATCTAGTTGCATTTCTTTATTTTTAATAGATTCAATTAGTTGGTTGTGACACTAAACTTTTTGTTGATATTATTTTTGTATCAAAACAATTGAACCGTTGTGGCCCGGAACGGAACCACTAACCAATATGTAATTTTTTTCTGCGAAAATTTTCACCACTTTAAGTCCTTTCATTTTCACCCTGTCGCCACCCATACGGCCTGCCATGCGCATACCTTTAAATACCCGGCTGGCGTCTGATGAGTTACCGATAGATCCCGGAGCACGTGAACGATCATGCTGGCCATGGGATTGCCCGCCAACGCCATGAAAACCATGACGCTTAACAACACCCTGGAAGCCTTTACCCTTTGTAGTTCCTACAACGGCAATGCTATCGCCCTCGGTGAATATGTCCACAGTGATGGATTCACCAAGTGCGTGTGTTAGTTCGCTATCGCGTATTTCCTGAACGAATTTTTTTGGAGCTGTGTTAGCTTTTGCGAAGTGGTTTACCTCGGCTTTGATGGAGTGCTTTTCTTTCTTGTCGCCAAATGCAATTTGGAGTGCATTGTACCCGTCTGTTTCTACGGTCTTTTTTTGGGTAACGATACAGGGGCCTGCTTCGATGATGGTAACCGCAGTTTGTTTGCCGGTTGAATCAAAGATACTGGTCATGCCAATCTTCTTACCAATAATACTTTTCATTGTATCTATTTTATGCCCAGCGCTCCTTCGACTTCGTCAAGCTTAGCCTGACAAGGAGATAGACGTTCATATTTCTTTTTAAGATCTTACCTGGTGCCTCCCCGACCAATCGGGGGGTTCATCAGGCTTTTATTTCAACATCCACACCACTTGGCAAGTCTAATTTGCTTAGTGCGTCAACCGTACGGCTGCTGCTGGTGTAAATGTCTAACAAACGTTTGTGCGTACACAATTGAAACTGCTCACGGGCTTTCTTATTAACGTGAGGAGAGCGCAATACGGTGAAAATCTTCTTGTGCGTAGGTAAAGGAATAGGTCCTGTTACCACTGCGCCCGTACTACGAACAGTTTTTACAATCTTTTCGGCTGACTTATCAACTAAATTGTGGTCGTAAGACTGTAGTTTTATTCTGATTCGTTGTGACATATATAAAGAACTTTTAGAATTCCGTTTTTTTATTTGGAGTGCAAAGGTAAGGGTTGGATTTAATATAGAAAAAAAATAGTGGAAGTTTTTTTAAAAAAGATGAAGGATAGGGTTGAAGGACCGATGAAACAAGAAACCGGACATTGAAATTTTTCTGGTGAGGCGGTTTTTAGTGACACATCTAAAAGTATCTGTCGATTAAGGGGTAAGACCTGGCCAGGATAGGATATCCGGTATTTTGTACCTGGTACCTTACGGGTTCAATTCATCCTGAGTTTTTGGCGTGAAATACTCACCCCTGAATTATGTAATTGCCTTTTTGGGAGCGAGCGCATCAAATATCTTCTCATCATTTTCATAAATAGTATAAAATCATGAACTGGGTGGCGGGACAATCATTTTTTATTGAACGGATGCAATCAATACCATTCATGCCTGGCATATTAATGTCCATGATCACAACATCGGGCTGGGCATTGATTATGGCAGGCATTGCATCAGCCGTTTTGGAAGAAGAAGAAAACAATAGCATATCTGTTCGGTTCCTAACCAGCTTTTCAGTTGAAGTTCTAATTTCCGGCAGGTCTTCAGCAATACTTACAGTGATCATTATACGAATGTAGAAATCAAGCTTTATATTATTATACAAGATTTCTTAGGGAGAAAGACTGAACTACCCGTCACTATCTTACGCCTGTAGCTGCACAAGCAAAGTAGAAATGCATGTCGCTAAAAGCTATTTCCACACAATAACGATCATGCCTGCAAGTATCAATCCTGCTCCGATTAAGATTTTAGGCGTCACCGGATCTTTTAAAAATATAAATGACAAAAGAATAGTAATTACAATACTGCCTTTATCTATCGCAGATACTTCAGAGACCTTTCCCATTTGCAGCGCCCGGTAGTAAAAAATCCAGGATGCGCCGGTTGCAAGGGCTGAAAGCGTAAGGAATATCCAATTATTTTTTGAAAGACTCGCCAACCCCGACTGGTTACCTCTTGCAAAAACGATGGCCCAGGTTATAAAAAGTATGATTGCAGTTCGTATCGCAGTTGCAAGATCAGCGTTTACTGCTTTCAAACCCATCTTCGCAAAAATGGCTGTGAGTGCGGCAAAGAATGCAGATAGCAAAGCGTATAATAACCAACCGGGCATGAAAATAGTTTAGCGTTATAAATTTTTCCTGATCCGTGTTTAATGGAATGCACTGATAGTATCCGAAACCCAACCATAATAAAATGACCGGTTTGATCGGTTAATTTTTAAACGGCCATTTTGCAAAAACAACTTCCACAACTTACTTCTCCGTCTCGATTTCTCCACCACTGCTTGCTGATTTTTTTACCGATGCTGCTCCTCCACGGTAGTACACATTCCCGCCGCTGCTGGCATTTGCATCTAGGCTCACACTTGCATAAACATGCACATTCCCGCCACTGCTTACATCTACAAAACTGTTTTCGCTGAGTAATCCGGTAGCAGCTACAGACGATCCACTGGAGCTTTTTGCATGAAAGTCTTTCGTTTTGCCAGACAAGGCGAGCTCGCCGGCACTGCTCACTTCCACCTTTACTTCCGGGGCGTCAAGTGCCGCTTTGATGTTGGAACCGCTCGAGGCCGATAAATTAATCGTCTTATCCGACTTCAGCTCGTCTTTCACAACAACTTCGGCCCCTGCGGAGGTATTGACACTGCTAATTCGTGGTGCCGTAATAAATACTTTCAGGTGTGCATTTCGCACGCTAATTTCATCAAGGCTGATCTTCAATTCTCCTCCAACAACATTTACATTGATGTATTTGATCAGATTATCGTCGGCTTCCACTACCACGCTTTGAGTAAGGCCCGTCTTTATCTCAACTTCAAAACCACCAGCTACTTTCACTCCTGTAAATTCACCCACTGTTTTGGTTTGATTGCTAATGTTTCCGCTACCACTTTTTTGAGCGCAGGAAATAAGCAAACTCACACACAGAAATATCAATATAATTTTTTTCATAACACTCAATTAATTTCACAAAGATTTGAAATATAATCGGTAACGCCAATAAGAGTTTAAAGCGTTCAAAACATGGGAAGGCTGGTGGCGTGAGATATGTCCCATACAGAAACTGGCAGGAAAAATTTGCCCATTCATCGTTCCTGTAAAAAGCATGACAAAAACGTTTCATAATAACTGACTTTTGACCATGGAAGGCGCCTTACGGCAACACGTGATTGCCGATTGCCTATCTTATTTTACCTTCGCAGCCTTATGACAGAAAAGATAATAATCCTTGATTTTGGCTCACAATATACGCAGCTCATCGCCCGCGTGGTAAGAGAAGCAAATGTTTATTGCGAAATACTCCCTTTTCATAACGATGTGGTGTACGATGCATCGTTGAAAGGAATTATTTTATCAGGGTCTCCTTTTTCAGTGAATGAAGACAAAGCACCTGTTGTAGATATTGACAGCATGTTGAAAAAACTTCCGGTTTTAGGAATTTGTTATGGCGCCCAACTGGGGGCTAAATTATTTGGGGGCCATGTTGCAAAAAGCGATAAGCGGGAATATGGCCGGGCAAGCTTTACTATTACGAAAGAAAATGAGTTGATGCAGGGCATGCCCACAATTTCACAGGTTTGGATGAGCCACAGCGATACGATCCAGGAGCTACCGCAGGGATTTGAATTACTTGGAACGACCGAAAGCATTCCCGTTGCAGCATTTGGAAACCATACCGCGGCGCATAAATTATTCGGCCTGCAGTTTCACCCGGAAGTATATCATTCCACCGAAGGTAAAACAATTATAAAAAACTTCTTAGTCAACGTTTGCGGTTGTACGCAGAACTGGACGCCGGCTCATTTTATCACAGATACAGTTGCTGCTTTAAAAAAACAACTCGGCAATTCCAAGGTAGTTATGGGTTTAAGCGGTGGTGTTGACAGTACCGTTGCTGCTACCCTTATACACCGGGCCATTGGTGATAATCTCTTTGGTATTTTCGTTGACAATGGCCTGCTTCGTAAAAATGAATTTGAACAGGTATTAAATACATACGATCAACTTGGTTTGAATGTTAAGGGTGTTGACGCAAAAAAATATTTTTATGAAAAACTTGAAGGCAAAGTACTTCCGGAAGAAAAAAGAAAGGCGATTGGAAATGCTTTCATCGAAATCTTTGACCAGGAAGCACATACCTTAACTGACATCAGTTTTTTAGGACAAGGCACTATTTACCCGGATGTAATAGAGTCAGTTTCCGTACACGGACCCTCGGTAACTATCAAGTCACACCACAATGTTGGTGGCCTTCCGGAAACTATGAAACTAAAACTGGTAGAACCGCTGCGTTTTCTATTTAAAGATGAGGTGCGTAAGATCGGACTGGAACTGGGTATTCCGGAAGATATGATCAACCGTCATCCGTTCCCCGGGCCGGGCCTGGCTATCAGGATATTAGGAGAAGTTACGGAAGATAAGGTACGGTTATTGCAAGATGCTGATTCTGTCTTCATCGAAAGTTTAAAGAAATTTGATTTGTATAATAAAGTGTGGCAGGCCGGAACTATTTTGCTCCCGGTTAAAAGTGTTGGTGTTATGGGCGATGAAAGAACGTATGAATTTACGGTGGCGCTGAGAGCAGTGACTTCTGTGGATGGTATGACTGCTGACTGGTCGCAACTGCCTTATGAATTCCTCGCACATGTTTCAAACGAGATAATTAATAATGTAAAAGGGATTAACAGGGTTGTATACGACATCAGTAGTAAGCCGCCTGCAACGATAGAATGGGAGTAAGAGAAAAGTGGAAACAGGATGCTTAGGGAGCTGGTCGATACGGGGATAATGAATACCGGCCACGAAGGCATTTAACTTCACGGCAGGTGTTGCGATCCAGGTATCAACAGCTGTCTCCTTATACTTGCCACCTAAAAATAAACAATGAAGAAAAAAATTTGTCTTGCTTTTTTATGGTTGATTATCTGCAAGCTCCCTGCTTACGCACAGGACTCAACCACTTCCGGTTTTAAAACTTATAAGGTTGGCATATTTGCACCACTGTTTCTTGATTCTGTGTTTCGTGGGGAAAATTTTAAGTATGATAAAAATTTCCCCCGTTTTGTCGTCCCAGGATTGGATTTTGTACAGGGCGCCCAGATAGCACTCGACAGCATGCCGCTACCTAATGGAAACATAGATGCTCATTTTTTTGATTCCAAATCCACACTAACAACTATTGCCACACTCATTAGTGAAAAGAAATTAGATAGCCTTAACCTGATCATTGGTTCAGTAAAAGACGAAGAATATACGGAACTGGCAAATTTTGCCGCCGAAAAAAACATTCCATTTATCTCTGCAACCTACCCAAATGATGGTGGCATAACAGGTAATCCATTTCTCGTGATCGTAAATTCTACGCTGAAAGCTCATTGTGAAGCGATCTACAGTTACCTTCTTCAAAATCATGGTACTGATAAAATATTTCTTGCACGCAGAACTGGCAGCCAGGAGGATAAAGTTGCCGGGTATTTTTCAACCATGAACAAACCTGACGGTAAACCATTACTGAACATTCAGACCGTTACGATTGACAGCAATTTCAACAGCATTAAATATAAATTTGATAGCACCAAAGCTAACATCATTATCGGCGGCAGCCTCGACGAAGAATTTGCGTACAGCCTTGCCGCAGCTGCTGCAGCGGTTAAAAAGAAATACGACATCACGCTTATTGGAATGCCCAACTGGGACGGGTTTCAATCTTTCAGCACCACAAAAAAAAACCTGGCAGATTTTCCGGTCTTCTTTACTTCTCCTTATTTCAATTACAAATGGGATAACTACAGCAAGATGATACAAGATGTATATCTTAAAAAGTACAAGGGCAAACCGTCTGATTATACCTACAAAGGATTTGAAACAATTTTTGTCTTTACGAGATTGTTTACCCGTTACCCTGATAATTTCATGGACCACCTGAACGATTATGCCTACAAGGTTTTCAGCGAATACAATTTTAAACCTGTCTCAATAAAAAAACCTGGCGAAAAAACTGATTACTTCGAAAACAAACACCTTTATTTTCTTAAATCTGTGAACGGGGTGGTCACTAAAGCCTGGTAGAAATGATGACTAAGGCACGCAGATGTACGCAGATTCAATTCTCTTAATCGACGAGCAGCCTTATTCAATCAGCCCGAAGAATCCAATGCATTCAAATTTACCCAAATCAAATCCCCTTCAATCAGCGGTATTCAATCATCGAAAATCTGCGGGAGAGACCTTCCACGAGTTTTTTCCCGCAGATGTAAGGAGATTGAAGGCACGCAGATGTACGCAGATTTGATCGTCTTAACCGATGGGCAGCCTTATTCAATCAGCTCGAAAGAATCCAATACCCACAAATTTACCCCAATCAAATCCCCTTCAATCTGCGGTATACAATCATCGAAAATCAGCGGGAAATACCTGCAACGAGTTTTTTCCCGCAGATGTAAGGAGATTGAAGGCACGCAGATTTACGCAGATTTA
>JACMPR010000136.1 GCA_014377385.1 Ferruginibacter sp.
AGCATTTTGGTAATTCATCCTTCTTTTTTCAAAATCGACCAGCGATATTGCACCACTGTCAAGCATTTTTTTTGCGGCATCAATCTGTCGTTTATAAACATTTAGTTCATTGGTTACCGCAATCAAATCAATGCTGTCGCTTGCAACTTTTAGCTGCTGCTGTTTGAGCTTATTGTCCAGGGATTGTAATTTAAGCACCTGACCCTGCAATAAAGCATAAGCCTGTATTTTAGCAGTTCCAGCTTTGCTTTTATAACCCTCGATGCTCTGTTGTTTGGCATCAATTTGCTGTTGCGTCCTGCTTAATAGTTGTGGGTCAAAGTAATCCACCTTCACTTCTCCCAATTGTAAAATTGTATCGCCTTCTTTCACATAGTCACCTTCTTTTATATACCATTTGGTAACGCTGCCTGCTATAATGGTATTTATTTCCTGTGGACGCTGTTCCTGCCTGAGTGTCGTGATTGTACCCTTTGCCCGGATGTTTTGCGTCCATGGAAGGAGAGTTGCGCCAACAAGCAATATCAAAATACCCCAAAGCCACTTTTTAACACTGCTTTTCTTTTCAATTTTATACACTTTTTTAAAAGAACTTAATGTGCTGTGTTTAGATTCATGTTCAATATCGGCGATGATAAAATTTTTCATTTTTATTTGTTTCAAAACCTACAATTTTTTTTGAAGCCCAAGTACCACATCACATTCTTTTGATAAAGAACTATCGCCGGAAGCAATTAGTATTGTTGTGTGTCGCAGCATTTTTAAATAGTTCATTACTGCCTTTGCTGTTGTTTCATCAAGGTATTCAAAAGGCTCTTCAAGTAATAGCAGCCGTTGATTTCCTAATAGAGCCCTTATCAATAATATTTTTTGCTTTATTCGCTTGGACAATCGTTTTCCGACAGGGTCGAGCAATTTATCGTAACCCAGTTTATGAGAATGCACAAAAGATTGCAATCCAAATCTTTCAACAAAATCCGTTACTTGTTCTAAAGTAATTTCAGCATTGCCCATGGTAATATTTTCCCATAGCGTGCCCTGGAAAATATCCTGGTTGTTTAGCAACACACCTGTATTATTCCGAAGGCTTTTTAAATTATAATTATCAACTGACTGTCCATTAACCAATATCGTTCCCTCGTAATTTTTGTATGCAGCCGTCAGCAATCTCAGCAAGGTAGATTTTCCGGAACCTGATGCACCAAATATGTGCACCAATTGCCCGGCGGTAATATTGAAGTTAACGCCGTTTAATATTTTGTCCCCATTAGGAAAAGCAAAGCTGGTGTTGATGAATTGAATGGATACCCCCTGTGGAATTTTTTCCAACATAAGTGTTCCCCCGTTTTCTGTTTCTGCTTCTGAAACTTTACCTAATTTTTCAATGGATACCAATGCATCATATACTTTATCCAGGCTCACGATTAATTTTTCTACAGATCCTATTATAGCGATGATTACAATATCTGCTGCAATAAATTGCCCAACATTTATTTGCTGATTAACTAATAAAACAGTTCCCACTATAAGCATGGCTGCGGTTACAATTATCTTAAAGCTTATAAGGCTCCAAAACTGTATCAGCAGTATTTTGAAATAATTGGTACGGGCGTCCAAATGACTGCTGATAAGTTTGTCAGTTTTAGTAACATGAAGTTCGCTCTTACAATATTTAAAAGATTGTACCACCCGGGCCGTTTCCTGTAACCAGGCCGCCACCTGGTATTTGTAATCACTGGATTGCAGGGCTAAGGCCAAACCTTGCGGCGATGTAAAATATAAGATGAGTATCAGAATGAACAATAACATGATGCCGAAACCAATAAAAACAGGATGATAGAAAGACAGTAACAATAATCCAAGTAAAATTTGTATAACGGCAGCAGGTAAATCTAACAATAACTTTTCCAATCCTTTTTGTAAAGAAATAGTATCAAAAAAGCGGTTCACTAATTCTGGTAAATAATAGTTATCTAATTTCTCGTTATTTAATTTTGGGAGCCTGTCGCTAAATTCTAAGCCATATCTCAAAAATATTTTCTGCTTTAATTTTTCAATAATTTCCAACTGCCTCACCTGCAGCAAACCATTTAAAAAAGTGCCAAAAACCACCAGTAAAATTAACACAATAATGGAAGTAGAGATAGAGCCGGCCATTACAAAACTGATAATGGTTTGTATACCCAACGGGAGCGATAACTGCACCACACCTGCAATGATGGCAAAAGCATAGATGGCCGAAATGTCTTTTTTATCCAGCCGAAGTATTTGGTAAAATCTTCTGAGAGAAGCACTGATTGACACCATAAAAGCTATTAAATCATTTAATATTATATGCTGTGCGAAAGTCGTAAATTATATTCATTAGCTGATATTTATATTTGCAATGATTAGCATAAGCTCAATTTATGAATTACACATTTAACCAGTTACGGATTTTTTTAAAAATTACAGAAACGCAAAGCGTAACGAAGGCGGCAGAAGAATTACACCTGACTCAACCAGCAGTGTCTATTCAACTTAAAAATTTTCAAAACCAGTTTGAAATTCCACTGACAGAAATTATCGGCAGGAAAATATTCATCACTGATTTTGGGAAAGAAATAGCGGTGGCTGCCGAGAATATTTTAAGCCATGTTCATGCAATTAACTATAAAACATTAACACACAAGGGTCAATTGGCCGGCCGGTTAAAAATTTCTGTGGTATCAACCGGTAAATATGTGATTCCTTTTTTTCTATCTGATTTTTTAAATCAACACGAAGGAATAGAATTGATGCTGGATGTAACCAACAAATTAAAAGTAGTAGAGAGTTTAGAAAAAAATGAGGTAGATTTTTCGTTGGTATCTGTATTACCCGAAAAGTTAAAAATCGAAAAAATAGAACTAATGCAAAACAAATTGTATGTGGTTAGCAATACAAAACAGCAATTCAAAAAAAAATTATATGAAAAAAATATTTTTGAAACACTCCCATTAATCTATCGCGAGCCAGGTTCAGGCACAAGGCAAACGATGGAGAAATGTATTCTTAAAAATAATTTACCTGTAAGAAAAAAAATGGAGCTCACTTCTAATGAAGCTGTTAAGCAGGCTGTAATTGCAGGATTGGGTTGCTCCATTATGCCGCTGATTGGAATAAAAAATGAATTGCAAAATGGAGAATTACAAATTATACCTGTAAAAGGTTTTCCAATAAAATCCGTGTGGAATTTAATTTGGATGAAAGGAAAAAATCATTCGCCGGTTGCCCTTTCTTTTTTGAATTATTTAAAAAAAGAAAGAGGGAATATTATTAAAGAAAAGTTTGAATGGTTTGAAAGATATTAATGCGAAACCTGCATCTGTACAAAACCAATCATTAGCTCAAATACGCTTAAATAGTTTCTCTAAGGTGGGCGTAGTATTTTGTTTTTTGCCTTTGTAGTATTTTTGGATTGTAGAGATTACAGGAAGCGATAGAAGATTGTGGTAAAAGAAAAAAAGGCGCCAGGCAATCCCTTAAGAGCTTTTTATTTAGTTGATTTTTTTACCAGCATTCCAACCTTTTTACCTGTTACCGCATACACCTCAGCTATTCTTCCTGCGAAATCAAAAGAGCCACCTCTAAAATATCCGCCACCTCTATCTACACTAATTACTGCAAGTTTTTTTGTTCTGTTTGCGGTGGCAACCAGCCATATTGACCCTTCTACCTGCGATGCTTTCTTCTTTACAACAATCTGGAATCCCGGCTCAATAAAAGTAGTCTTAAAAATAAGCGTGTATTTGGCAGTACTGTCAAAAGTCATTTCACTGTATTTTGTGTAGGCTTCAATAAAATTTGGCTCATAACGTTCTTTCCTGGAACTTACCCACTTCTGTGCCCATTCATCCCCACTGCCCTTTTCATTCTTATTTAAGTCGTCTGTTTTATATTTTACATATTCCTTTTCTTTGGAATATTCGCCTACCGCCATTTTTTCATAGGTAAATTCTATGTTGATATTTTTTTCTCCTTTTAAAATTTCAAGATTACCTGATGCAAGGTCAATTTCCTGGGCATAATTCTTTTCGGCAAGCATTAAAAGGCAAAACATCAGAATAACTTTATTCAGTAGTTTCATTGTACATTTAATTTACTGGTGGCTAAAATGCTAAAGTAGATAAAAAGAAGTGTGCGACGGAGTTTTTTTTAAAAGTTACCTGCAATGAAAGAACGCACTATTTGGATTTCAAAGGGGAATATTTATTTAACGTAAATCTCCGAACACACAACTTTCTATAATTCTCCCATGTTGTAAAGCCCATAAAAGATTTTACCTTATTTTTGTTCACTTCGCAAAGAAGTAATTAAACTTATACCATGATTAATGTTGGAGGAAGCCAGCTTTCTTTACATGATTTCTCCGAGATCGTGTTTAAAGAAAAAGGGGTTGTTTTGAATGCATCGGCCATTGAAAAGGTAGAAGAAAATCACCGTTTTCTGCAAAATTTCTCCTCAAATAAGTTGATTTACGGCATTAATACCGGCTTTGGCCCAATGGCTCAATACAAGGTTAGTGAAGAGAACCTGCTGCAACTTCAGTACAACCTAATTCGCAGCCATGCTTCCGGTGGCGGAAAAATCTTGTCACCCGTGTTGGTAAAAGCAATTATGGTTGCCCGCCTCAACAGCCTTATGCAAGCCTATTCCGGTATTCACACCGAAGCAGTGGAAATACTTACAGCACTCATCAATAAAAATATCACGCCTTGTATTTATGAACATGGTGGTGTTGGCGCAAGTGGCGACCTGGTGCAACTGGCTCATCTTGCACTGGTTTTAATTGGGGAAGGAGAAGTGATGTTCGAAGGCAAATTGTATCCTACCAAAGAAATATTTGACAGGCTCGCTGTAAAGCCCCTTTCTATTCATATCCGTGAAGGTCTCGCCATTTTAAATGGCACCTCTGCTATGACGGGTATTGGCATGGTAAACATCATCCAGGCAAAAAAATTACTGGAGTGGTCGGTCATGATGACTGCAATGGTAAATGAAATTGTTGAAGCGTTTGACGATCATTATTCCCTGGAGTTAAACATCGTTAAGCCGCACAAGGGGCAAAATAAAATTGCGGCCATGCTTCGGGAGATCCTGGCCGAAAGCCATATGATCCGCGACCGCTCTGAACACTTATACAATCCCGATAACCTGAACCAGGAAGTTTTTTTAGATAAAGTTCAGGAATATTACTCCATCCGTTGTGTAACACAGGTACTTGGACCAGTCTATGACAGCATTTCTAATGCAGAAATAGTGGTAACAGATGAACTGAATTCTGTAAATGACAACCCTGTAATTGATCATAAAAACAAAAATATTTTTCATGGCGGAAATTTTCATGGCGATTATGTTTCCCTGGAAATGGATAAATTAAAGATTGCCATCACTAAACTTTCAATGCTTTCAGAACGGCAACTTAATTATTTACTCAATAATAAATTGAACCAAAAATTCCCCCCGTTTGTTAATCTGGGAGTGTTAGGTTTCAATTTTGGCATGCAGGGCATGCAATTCACTGCCACTTCAACTGTTGCGGAAAATCAAACACTGTCTTTCCCGATGTATGTGCACAGTATTCCAAATAACAACGACAACCAGGATATTGTGAGCATGGGTTGCAATGCAGCCCTTATGACAAAAAGAGTGATCGATAATACGTTTGAGGTTTTGGCCATCCAGATGATGACTGTTGTACAGGCCGTCGACTATCTTGAATGTGTGGACAGGCTATCGCCGCAAACAAAAGAGGTGTACCATCAAATACGGCACATCTTTCCAAAATTTGTTGAGGATATGCCAAAATATAAAGACCTGGAAAAAATAAAAACATTCTTTGAAGAGTCAGACCTCGTTGTTTCATCAGGGGCGAAGGTAAAACCCAATAATAATGGTGTGGTGCCTTCTTAAGTAAGTAATATTTTTTTTAAGCGCTAACATCTTACCGGCACAGGTCGGAGATTCTTCTGGATAAGTAAAATCAATCAGTATTTTCTAAAACGCTGTTTACAAAACCAGCACATCCTCTTTATTCAGCATCAATTTAAAATAATTTTAAGGCAATCAAATGAAATGTGCACTAGTAACAGGCGGATCAAGAGGCATTGGCAGAGCTATCTGTGTTAGACTTGCAGAAATGGGGTACCATATTATTATCAATTATAAAGGAAATCTCGAAGCAGCCAACGAAACTCTCTCACTTGTAAGAGCAAAAGGTTCTGACGGCGAATTGCTGCAATTTGATGTGGCTAATAAAGAAGAAATACTGCAATTGCTTGGCGGATGGGTTGAAGCCAACAGTGAAAAATACATTGAAGTACTTGTAAACAATGCCGGCATTAAAGACGATGGCCTGATGATGTGGATGAAAGATGCGCAATGGGAAAACGTGATCGACACCAGCCTTGGTGGATTTTTCTATGTTACAAGGATTGTTTTAAATAGCATGCTCCTAAAAAAATACGGCCGGATCATTAACGTGGTTTCTCTCTCAGGCTTAAAAGGTTTGCCCGGTCAGGTAAACTACTCTGCCGCCAAAGCCGGCGTCATCGGTGCTACCAAAGCCCTTGCTCAGGAAGTTGGACGCCGGGGAATTACTGTGAATGCAGTTGCGCCTGGTTTTATTAAGACCGACATGACCGAAGGCCTTGACGAAAAAGAACTGAAATCTATGATACCCGTAAAGCGTTTTGGAACTGCAGAAGAAGTTGCACACGCCGTAGGATTTTTAGCTTCACCCCAGGCCGGTTATATCACCGCAGAAGTTTTATCCATCAATGGAGGTCTTTATTCATAAATTATCATAAGTGTTGTTACACTGTCTTCCATGTTTTTAGCCGGAAACCTTGCTAATGCTGCAAAATGCAGTAAAAAAGGTGCGTTCAAATAACGATGTTGTAAAAAATAAAAAGTAATTTTAGTATTTATTTGAATTCGGCAATACCATTACTCAACTGTTAATACACCTGCAATTTAAATAAGTAGTATTCGTTTACTATTATAGCGTGATTGCGGAGCCACTGTTGCGCCGAAAATAATTAGCTATCTTAACTTTTAAAGGTATAGTTTGTTTATTAATTCATCAGATTACTTGTGAATATGAATAGAGTTGTGATCACCGGTATGGGCATTTATTCTTGCATAGGGAAGGATCTTGCGGAGGTTCGTGATTCACTGTATAAAGGTAAGTCAGGAATTGTGCTGGATGCCGTTCGCAAAAGTTTCGGCTACAGATCTGGTCTCACTGGTCTCATAGAACGACCAAATTTAAAAGGACAGTTGGACAGACGAGCACGGATCATGCTCCCCGAACAAGGCGAATATGCATATGTAGCCACTATAGAAGCATTGAAAATGGCAGGTATAGACCAGGATTTTATTAATAACAATGACATTGGTGTATTATATGGAAACGACAGCTCAGCAAAACCGATCATAGACGCAACCGATATCATAAGAGAGAAAAAGGATACCATGCTTGTTGGTTCGGGATATGTGTTTCAGACAATGAATTCGACGGTAACCATGAACCTGGCTACAATTTTTAAATTAAGGGGAATCAATTTTACGATAAGTGCGGCTTGTGCCAGCGGTTCACACTCCATTGGCGTAGGGTATCACTTTATAAAAAGCGGTTTGCAGGATTGCATTATATGCGGCGGTGCCCAGGAGGTGAACCAATATTGTATGGGCAGTTTTGATGCATTGTCCGCTTTTTCG
>JACMPR010000017.1 GCA_014377385.1 Ferruginibacter sp.
TGTTTGATAAAGCAAATGCTGGTTTATTCAAAAATATTTAATTTTTGAACAGAATAATAATAGCAAGCAAATTAGGCTCTACAACGAATTAGAACATTGCTTGCAAGGTAAATTTATACAAGTTGCTAATATATTGTATAGATTATTTACCAGGCAAAAAGTAAAATTTATTTTGCATGGTACTTCCTTCGGGAATTAAAAAGTTACGCATCGTTACAGGTTGTCACGAATTGCAAAAAGACCAGTAGAATCATCTAATAAATTGACGAGGATCTTTTTTTGCCACTAAGACGCCAAACCGCCAAGAAGCACAAAGAAGCAGGAGAGGCATCTGCCAATCGATACATTGCGTAGAATTAATACACGACCGACGCTGGTTTGAGAAAAAAATAAAATGACAATTTGCAGCATACACCGGATAGCATCATATTAGATTTTAAATAAGCTCAGTCAAGAAAAACTAACATACAGCAGAAAAAGCAGCAATTTCAATTCAAGGAAATCATTTTCAGTTATTTTTCAGTAATATCCCGGATAGATGTATATGATTACAGGTGTGAAATGTAATCTCTGGCTGCCAAAGAAAAACACCGCTTAAAAAAGCGGGGTCATTAATTGTTATGAAGTATTTATCCCCTCAGATAATATTCCAAACAAGCGGCATTTACTCCCCAGGCAACTTTCTTTTAAACTTTAACCATTTTCATTTGTGTAGTGTTCATGCCAGAGATCAATTCAAGATAGTAAATTCCTTTTCCTAAGTCTGCAACATTGTTCATCAAAATATTATTGGTTCCTTTTGCTATCGAAACAGATTGCATCTTAACAACCTTGCCTTCATTATTAATAATTTTAATTACAACCTGTTCTGCTCTTTCAGATATTATCTGCAATTGTATTTTTTCCGCAAATGGATTTGGATAAACAAGTGCTACTTGTACGCCCTTGATATCCATCGTTACGGATACTACTTTGCTGTATGAAAAAGTACCATCGTAATCAATCATTTTAAGGCGGTAAAAATTCTTGTTGCTGATCTTTGAATCCATGTAAGAATAATCAACCGTAACGTTACTGTTTCCCACTGCTTTCACTTGTCCGATCGTTTTAAATGAACTTCCATCAAAACTGCGTTCAATTTCAAACCTGGCAAGGTTTGTTTCCGTTACGGTATTCCAGTTCAACACGGCAACTCCATTTAAATTAGCAGCAGTAAACGCTCCTAATTTAACAGGTAGTACAGCAGCAGCTGCAACAGCTACCTTTGCTGTATCAGAGCAGCCATTACGTTGTTCTGTGACGATTAAAGTATATAAACCTTCTACTGCTACCACATTATCGCGTGAAGTAGAAGCAAATGATAAGGGTCCGGACCACTGCCAGTTAAGTCCTGCAGATCCGCCAAATTCAGTAGCATAATTACTTGCATTTTCATCTCCACCCAAAACCATTGCTATTAAACCTGTGCCTAATAAGCCCGTGGTATTAGCAGTTGCAACTGGCTGATAAATATCTTCTCTTACTGTGATGCTGTCAACTAACTGGGCACATCCAACAGCAGCAGCGGTAGTCAGATAATACTTACCTGGTTTGTTTACCGATATTGTTTGACTGTTAACATCAGATAGAATATTTCCGTTTATGGTGGACCAGGTATAAACACCACCTGCGACACTTGTCTGGGGAACTAACGTTACTGTAGAAACGTTACACTTAAGTATGCCGGGAATCATTATTGATGCGGGAACAATTGGTGCATCTAAAAATGCCGCAGGACCAGCAAAATCAGATAGTGCTGAAGTAAAAGATGCACTTGAACGACTTTTAACCATCATTCTGGTAAAAGGGGAGGTACAGGCGTCGTTAAATCCTGATCCATCAATACCCATTGCAGTCAGATCTATTGCAACTTCTGCCATTTGACCGGTAGAATAATTCGTGGAGAAATAGTTCACCCCGGATGCGCCAAGAACTTTCGAGTTTGTTCCCCACACCGGGCCGCTAACTGAAGACGTATTTACGTCACCCCAAACCGGAAGGGCGGCTCCGTTCTTTGCAATAATTTTTGCGTATCCGTATGTAGAATTATTCTGAGCACCATAAAATTCAGTGGTTCCTGAAAAATCAAAACCAGCTGGAGTAATGTTTTGAACTGTTGCTTTGTCAACCCATATATATACCGCGATTTCAGTAATGGATGTGCTCGAGAATGAAAATGAAAAGTCCATATCACCTATCTGGTTAATAGTTCCATTTGCATTAAAAGCCCATGCACTGTGACCGCCTGTTGCAGTAGGTCCTGAATTGCTGAAAACACCCGTTGTGTTGTTATAAGCTATTCTTGACTTGTAAAGCTCAAGATCAATAAAACGATTTCCGGTGGTTCCTGAGGTAGATGCTCCCATTAAAATTACAAGATGACCAGTTGAAGTGCCTGCTCTTCTCATGTGCGCATATGCATCTACAATGTCTGTTTTGTCGGTAACCGTGCTACCATTTGCATTAGTTCCCCAATCTGAAGGGATCATACCATTTTTAGCACCATTGGTATATACGGTTGAATCTTTAATGCTACCGCTTAATCCGATATTGTCACGGATATAACGTGCATCCATTAATAATCTGCCGTTTTGAATGGAGAATCTTGGATAACTCATGCTTTTTGAAAACACAAAGTTAACACCCGTTGCGAGGGCTGACTTTATCGCAGTCGCACCAGTAGTATCAATGATGCCATTACCGGAATTTAATAATTGAGATTGAAAAAACCAATCGTCTGTGGAGGAAGGTAAAAAACTGCCGGTTAAACTTTGTCCGGAACTTACATCACCATCCATTCCGAAATTTGCAATTACACCTGGAGTGATTGACTGGGCCTTGCTGGCGAAATTTGTTGATGTTGCGAGTACTAATAAAAGTACAAAATTGTTTAATTTTTTCATTTTTCCTGAGGGGTTTAGAGGTAAATAAGCTTTCTCAGGCTTTTCTGAAGGTTGGTGGATGACGTATGTCTTTCCGAGGATGAAATTGGAGAATGCCGGCATTCGCCGATATCAAAAAATCGTTTGTCTGGTAGATTGAAACCGAAGGTGGTTTCGTATGTGTAAGTTGGTAAGCGTGTGCTGTTAGGGACTGTAAAGATTAAGCCTATTTTTTTAAAATGCAAGCTTTTTTTCATTTTTTTTAAAAAAACTTTCTGCGATAGAATGTTAGATGTCTGATGATGGTTATAACAACTCAGCAGGTTGTTTAATGGCACGGTAATAGTCACACTTGCTCTATGCGTACTTCCCAATTTATCATTACAACCTGCATTTTATTTTTACTTGCAGGCTGTGCATCCATGAAGCCCGTTGCTTTTGAAAAAAGCGACCTAACACTCGAACCTGTACAATTTTTTGGTGGCCACACACGGTCGGCCGGCGTGATTGAGAACCGCGGCGGTAAACCTACCGCCCGGATAACTACAGAAACCTCGGGTGTTTTAAAAGATAGCGTGCTTTACATTGAACAGGATCTTTTACCGGAAGGAGGAAAGAAAAATCATCGGTCGTGGAAACTATACCGGGTAGACAAGCACCATGTGAATGCAACAGCAAATGATATTGACGGTACTGCGCACGGCTTATTATATGGAGACGAATTCAGCTGGACCTTCAGGTTGAAACTTGCAAATAGAAAATTTATAAAGCATGCCCGAATGTCGCAGCACATGTACCTGATGCCCGACGGGGAGACGTTAATTATTCGGAGTGTTATCCGGAAATTTTCTTTTGTGGTGGCCCAGATCACCGAGCAGTTTAAAAAATATTAGAA
>JACMPR010000137.1 GCA_014377385.1 Ferruginibacter sp.
GACCTTACCAGCCCTGCGGTATTGGCTCATTTACTAAAGTACGACAGCGCCCAGGGCCGTTTCGGCCAGGAAGTCACCTCCACTGAAAATGCCATTATTGTTAATGGTCACGAAGTAAAAATATATGCACAAAAAGATCCTGCACAAATCCCATGGGGCCAGCACGATGTAGATGTTGTGATCGAAAGCACGGGTTTCTTTACAGACAAGGAAAAGGCCGCCGCTCATTTAACTGCAGGTGCTAAAAGAGTGGTGATTTCTGCTCCCGCAACCGGCGAAATGAAAACGGTTGTGTTCAACGTTAATCATGATATACTTGATGGCAGCGAAACCATCATCAGTTGCGCAAGCTGTACCACCAACTGCCTGGCGCCCATGGCAAAAGCACTCAATGATTCATTTGGTATCGTTACCGGTATCATGAGCACCATCCACGCTTATACAAATGACCAAAACACCTTAGATGCCCCACATCCAAAAGGCGATCTTCGCCGCGGAAGGGCAGCGGCCGCCAACATCGTTCCAAATAGTACCGGCGCAGCAAAAGCCATCGGACTGGTATTGCCGGAATTAAAAGGTAAATTAGATGGGGGCGCACAGCGTGTTCCCGTTATTACCGGGTCTGTTACAGAATTATATAGTATCCTGGAAAAAACCGCTACCATCGAATCTGTAAATGCAGCGATGAAAGCCGCCAGCAATGAAAGTTTCGGTTACACGGAAGACGAAATCGTAAGCAGCGATGTGATCGGAATCCGCTTCGGTTCATTATTCGATGCTACACAAACCAAGGTAATGACCATGGGCGATAAGCAAATGATTAAAACGGTTAGCTGGTACGACAATGAAATGAGTTACACTTCACAGTTGGTGCGTACCGTACAGTATTTCGCAGGATTGATTTCAAAATAATTGTTGCGCCGGCAGTTGAGTACCATGGCAACATCGTTGTGTCACTCACTTGTACGCCATACCGTTATTCATCATTTAAAATAAAATTCCATTCGCTGCCTTTACTTTTGAAAGGATGCGGGGTAAAGTAAAATGTCAACATTTTCAACTTTTAATTTCAACGGCGTAAAAGCGCTTGTGCGGGTGGATTTTAATGTCCCATTGGATGATCAGTTCAATATTACTGATGATACAAGAATGACCGCCACCATTCCCACCATAAAAAAAATATTGAACGATGGCGGAAGTGCGGTATTGATGAGCCACCTGGGTCGTCCAAAAGATGGTCCCACTAATAAATATTCATTAAAACATCTTGTAGCTCACCTGCAGGAATTACTGGGTACGGCAAAAGTTTATTTTGCCGACGATTGCATCGGGCAAACTGCCACTGATGCCGCCAATAAACTCCGTGGTGGGGAAGTGTTGCTGCTGGAAAATCTCCGCTTCTACAAAGAAGAAGAAAAAGGGGATAAAACATTTGCAGAAAAATTAAGTAAACTGGGAGATGTGTACGTGAACGATGCATTTGGCACGGCTCACAGGGCACATGCTTCTACAGCCGTGATAGCAGAATTTTTTGACGCCAATAAAAAAATGTTTGGCTCATTAATGGAAGCGGAGGTGACAAATGCCGAAAAAGTTTTACATGCCTCTGAAAAACCTTTTACCGCAATTATCGGTGGCGCAAAAGTATCCGACAAAATACTGATCATTGAGAACTTACTCCAACGGGCAACCGACATCATCATTGGCGGTGGCATGGCATATACTTTTTTAAAGGCGAGGGGTGGAAACATCGGCAATTCTCTCTGCGAAGATGACCGCATGGATACAGCCCTGGAAATATTGAAAAAAGCAACCGAAAAGGGCGTAAGTATTCACCTGCCCGAAGATTCAGTTATTGCCGATAAGTTTGCTGCAGATGCAAACACAAAAAATTGCCCGAGCGACCAGGTGCCTGCCGGTTGGATGGGCCTGGATATCGGCGCAAAAGCAATTGGTATTTTTAGCGAGATCATCAATAAATCCAGGACCATTTTATGGAACGGTCCAATGGGCGTTTTTGAAATGGAAAAATTCCAAAACGGAACAAAGTCCATTGCCCTGTCAGTTGCTGAAGCTACGGCTAAAGGTGCTTTCAGCCTGGTTGGTGGCGGTGACAGCGTTGCAGCCGTAAACAAATTCAACCTTGCAGATAAAGTAAGTTATGTATCTACCGGCGGTGGTGCCTTGCTGGAATATTTTGAAGGAAAGGATTTGCCTGGTATCGCCGCGATTAAAAAATAAGGTTTAATTCTCGCAGCAGTTGTCAAAGCGGATGGCTTGAAATATGGCGTAGAAACTTTTTTACAATGCCTGGAAGTTTTCGGGCATTCTTTTTTTAGATTGGTATATTCCTGCGACCCCCTGAAATGCTATTAAGAACCCTGATTATTTTTTGAAACCATCTTTAGTAGTTATATTTATTAAGTTTGACTGTGTAAGAATCGCTGCCATTTGCTACACTTCTTTTTTTCTCATTTCGACTGGTAGTTATTGTTACATTTAACTTAGCTGTTTCCTCAATTAATATATTGCCAATATGAAGATTGCAGAATCAGAATTGATCATCAACAACCGGGGTGCCGTTTACCACCTCGATCTGAGGCCCGAAGAGTTAGCCGATACCGTTATCGTGGTAGGTGATCCCGACAGGGTAAAAAAAGTGAGCAAACATTTCGACAGCATAGAGCACCAGCTTCAACACCGTGAATTCATCACGCATACCGGCTTTATCGGGAAAAAGCGATTGTCAGTCATGTCCACCGGTATTGGCCCCGATAACATTGACATTGCCATCAACGAACTGGATGCACTTGCCAATATTGATTTCGTCTCAAGAGAGATTAAGAGCAGTTTCCGTAAATTAAACATTATCCGCTTTGGTACTTCAGGATCTTTGCAGGCCGATATCCCGATAGATAGTTTTGTGGCTTCCACGCATGGCCTCGGCCTTGATAACCTGATGAATTATTATGCATACAAAAAATCTCCTGATGACCTTGCTTTGATAGAAGCTTTTATAGCCCAAACCCAGCTTGATAAGGAGATAACCATTCCTTATATTTTTGAAGGAAGCGCATCGCTCATCCATCAATTTACTGATGATTTTCACAAAGGCATCACAGTTACCTGCCCCGGTTTTTACGGACCGCAGGGAAGAATATTACGACTTGAATTAAACAGCCCCGGCCTCATAAATAAGCTCACCGATTTTACATTCAATCGTCACAGGATCACTAACTTTGAAATGGAAACCTCGGCTATTTATGGATTAGGTAAATTGCTGGGACATGAATGCCTGAGTGTAAACGTAATTGTTGCGAACAGGGTGCTGCAGCAGTTTTCAAAAGACAGTAATGCGGCAGTGGAAAGGTTGATCAAGAAAGCCTTAGAAGTGTTGAGCCGGGAAGGGGTTTAAGGGTTTAAGGTTCCCTAAATCCCCGCACTTAAAACGACTTTAACCTTTAATCGATGCAAACGATTTAAACCATTAAACGATTAAACCTTTAAACGACTTAAACAACCTAAACGATTCAAACATCCATGATTGCAACCCAAATAACTCCCGATTTCTCCTTTTCCCCCCGGGTTGACCAGGTTGGGATAGAAGAACGGGCCGCCCGCTTTACGAAACGGAGCATAAAAAATGAGACTAAGATCAACGGGCTGAAGCTGGCGTTGAACATGATCGATCTTACAACGCTTGAGGGTAAGGATACGGATGGCAAAGTAAAACAATTGTGTTATAAAGCCGTACACTTACTCGATAACTATCCGGGCCTTCCAACAGTCGCCGCCATCTGCGTTTACCCTTCCATGGTAAAAGTCGCAAAAACTGCATTGGGAAACTCCGGGGTTAAAGTAGCAGCCGTTGCTACGGCGTTTCCAAGCGGGCAGGCACCACGCGACGTAAAGATCCGTGATACAAAATATGCGATTAGTGAAGGTGCGGATGAAATTGACATGGTTATTTCAAGAGGTAAATTTCACCAGGGCGAATATAATTTTGTGTTTGATGAAATTGCTGCTGTAAAAGAAGCCTGTGGTGAGGCAAGGTTAAAAGTAATCCTCGAAACGGGCGAACTGGGTACTTATGACAAGGTAAGGCGTGCCAGTGATATTGCCATGTATGCCGGTGCAGATTTCATTAAAACATCTACAGGTAAAATTTCTCCCGCAGCTACCATGCCCGTTACATTAGTCATGCTGGAAGCCATTCGTGATTTTTACTATAAAACCGGCAAGCGCATCGCAATGAAACCAGCAGGCGGTATTTCAAAATCAAAATTGGCATTGCATTACCTGGTCATGTTAAACGAAGTATTGGGAGAAGAATGGATGAACAACCAGTGGTTCCGGTTTGGAGCAAGCAGTTTGGCAAATGATATCTTAATGCAATTAATGAAGCAAAAGACAGGCGTGTATCAGTCGCCTGATTATTTTTCGATAGATTAAGTTTGCTTGAAGGGTTAATGACTTAAGGGCGGAATATTATTCATAACAGGAAAGCCCCTAACCTTTAAACCCTTAAACGTCTTAAACCTTCAAACGTGTAAAACCCTTTACGATTTAAACGAACCAAATGGCAGTAAAAAAGAACAATACAATAAAATTAAAATTCGAATCTGCAAGAAACCTTGCTCCTGCTCCGGAAAGTAAAAGTGCTGCGAAAATCAATGAACGATACGACCTGTTCATCAATGGCAAATTTGAAAAGCCGTCCAACAAAAAATATTTCGCAACGATCAATCCTGCCACAGAAGAAAAATTATCTGAGGTGGCTGATGCAAATGCAGCGGACGTAAATAAGGCTGTTGTTGCCGCCAGAACGGCCTACGAAAAAACATGGAAGAAAACAGCTCCCAAAGAAAGAGCAAAATATATTTACCGCATAGCGAGGATGATACAGGAAAGGGCCAGGGAATTTGCAGTTATCGAGACATTGGATGGCGGTAAACCCATCCGTGAAAGCCGCGATTTTGATGTGCCCACTGCTGCCAATCACTTCTTTTATTACGCGGGCTGGGCCGATAAACTGGAATATGCATTTCCTAACAGGAACGCACAGCCGTTGGGCGTAGCCGGGCAGATTATCCCGTGGAATTTTCCTTTGTTAATGGCTGCCTGGAAGATAGCTCCCGCACTTGCTACCGGAAACACGGTTGTATTAAAACCGGCAGAAACCACTTCACTTACCGCATTAAAACTGGCTGAAATAATCCAGGAAGCCGACTTGCCGCCGGGGGTAGTAAATATTATTACAGGCGCCGGGGAAACAGGTGCAGCGATCGTTAATCATCCCGATATCAATAAGATTGCTTTCACCGGGTCAACGGCTGTTGGAAAGATCATCCAGAAAGCCATCGCAGGCACAAATAAAAAAGCAACACTTGAACTGGGTGGCAAAGCAGCCAATATTATTTTTGACGATGCCCCGCTAGACCAGGCAGTAGAGGGTGTTATCAACGGGATATTTTTTAACCAGGGCCATGTTTGTTGCGCCGGCTCCCGGTTATACGTCCAGGAATCTGTTTACAAAATCGTGCTGCAAAAATTGAAGGATAGAATGGAGACCATGATCGTAGGAGATCCATTGGATAAAAATACGGACATCGGCGCCATCAATTCAAAAGAACAACTGAGGGTGATCAACAATTACCTGAAAATCGGGCAACAGGAAGGTGCGGAAATGTACCAGAGTTCTGCGTCTATTCCTACACGTGGATTTTTTTGCAGACCAACTATTTTCACAAATGTGGCTCAGTCAAACCGCATTGCGCAGGAAGAAATTTTCGGACCGGTATTAACCATACAGACTTTCAGAACTGATGATGAAGTAATCGAAAAGGCCAACAATTCCCCCTTCGGTCTTTCTGCAGGCGTGTGGACCGACAAAGGTTCCAAGATTTTCAACCTTTCAACGAAATTAAGGGCCGGTGTTATCTGGGCAAATACGTTTAATAAATTTGATCCAACTTCGCCGTTTGGCGGGTATAAGGAAAGTGGTTACGGGCGGGAAGGTGGTTTGCATGGGTTGGGGGGGTATGTGAGTTTCGTTTAAGCCGGGAGGATTGTTGGGGGTTTGAGGGTTTAAATCGTTTAAGGGTTTAAGGGTTTAAGGGTTTAAGGTTGGCGAAGAGTAAAATAACAGAAATTTTCAGTTTATTCCTCAAAAACAATTTAATCCTTAAAACGATATTTAGCCCTTAAATAAAACCCACATGGCAACGATAAAAAGATTTGAAGATTTAGATGTCTGGAATATGAGCAGGGATCTATGCAAAAAAATTGGCAATCTAATAGACTGCAATAATTTTGAAAAGAATTATCGGTTGATTGGGCAAATTGAAGGCTCTTCAGGTTCAATCATGGATAATATAGCGGAAGGATTTGAAAGAGGAACAAAAAATGAGTTCATTGTTTTCTTAGGATATTCCAAAGCATCTTGTGGTGAATTAAGATCACAGTTATACAGAGCTTTGGATAGAAAATACATTAACCTGGTACAGTTTGATGAATACCGGACTATGGCGGTACGTATCAGTGCGATGATTCAAAAATTTATAAGCTACCTGCAACAAACAACTATAAAAGGGCTCCGAAAAAAGGAGATCAACCCTTAAACGATTTAAACCCTTAAACCTTTAAACGATTTTAAACTCCGAAACAAAATGTCAAAATCTCTCATAAAAAAATCTCCGGTAAACTTCAGCCAAAACGGAAACGGACAACAAACCGTAGCCGAAAAAAGACTGGAAGTGCTAAAAACATATAAGATCTATGTTGGTGGGCAATTCCCGAGAACAGAGTCAGGGAGGTTTTATGTAGCCACTAACGGTAAAGGAGAAAAGCTGGCCAACTGTTGTCTTGGTTCAAGGAAGGATTTTCGCGACGCCGTTGTTGCCGCCAGAGCCGCTTTTGGCGGTTGGAGCGCCAGGGCCGCCTTCAACCGTGGACAGGTATTGTACCGCATAGCTGAAATGCTTGAGGGGCGGAAAGC
>JACMPR010000138.1 GCA_014377385.1 Ferruginibacter sp.
AAGAACCTGTTCACTTTTTTGAAGTTCTTTAAGCTTGTCTCTCCTGGAAAAAATCAGCGATAAATCCTTTGGATCAAAAAACAGCATCCAGATCGTAAAACAGGCGACAGCAATGAAATATTTGTTTTTTGCTACAAAAAAGGCCCTGTTTAAAGTTTTCATGTCAATTTGTTACTTAAATATAATAATTATTTAATAATACTAATCAATATTATTAGGTGGGGAGATTAATTGTAGAAGGTTTTAAAAATCTTTCAACACAGGTCAACTGGCCTAACCAATATACCTATCATTCATATTTCCAATCATCAGCCACATCCGGCAACTATCCGGCTATACTAAATCATAGCTCTAACTCATTTTCCGAACTTAATCTTTCCCGCCGGAAACACCCCACCTTCTCCCAAAATCTCCTCGATTCTGATCAACTGGTTATATTTAGCCATACGGTCACTCCGGGAAGCAGAACCTGTTTTAATTTGTCCGCAATTTAATGCCACTGCCAGATCCGCAATGGTGCTGTCTTCTGTCTCGCCGCTGCGATGGCTCATGATGGTATTGAAGCCGTTGTTTTGTGCCATGGTTACTGCGTTAATGGTTTCCGTTAGTGTACCAATCTGGTTAACTTTTACCAGCAATGCATTCGCAATATTTTCATTGATACCTCTTTCCAACCTGGTTACATTAGTAACAAAAAGGTCATCTCCTACCAATTGGCATTTGCTACCCACTGCTTCGGTGAGCATTTTCCATCCCTTCCAGTCATCTTCTGCCATACCATCTTCTATGGAAATGATGGGATACTGTTTAACCCAACTTGCCCAATAGGCAACCAACTGCTCACTCGTCATTTTCTTGCCATCACTTTTATGGAATATGTATTTTTTTTCTTTGGCATTCCACAATTCACTGTTGGCAGCATCCATGGCGATGCCGATCTGGCTGCCGGTTTTGTATCCTGCCACCTGTATCGCTGTTAACACAGTTTCTATTGCTTCTTCATTGCTTTGGATATTTGGTGCAAACCCACCTTCGTCACCCACATTGGTGCTGAACCCTTTTTTCTTTAACACGGTTTTCAATGCATGAAATATTTCTACACCCCACTGCAATCCTTCGCTGAAGCTGGTTGCACCTACCGGCATGACCATAAATTCCTGGAAATCTATTTTGTTATCCGCATGTGCTCCACCATTTAAAATGTTCATCATGGGTATGGGCAATACCCTTGCATTGGTTCCGCCGATGTACCTGTATAGCGGCAGGTTGGCTTCAAGTGCAGCGGCTTTTGCAACCGCCAGGCTTATGGCCAGCATCGCATTGGCGCCCAGTTTACTTTTATTTTCAGTTCCGTCCAATGCAATCATCAAGGCATCAATACCGGTTTGATCTGCCACGTCCCAGCCAAGTAAATTATCGGCTAAAATGGTATTTACATTCTTTACCGCTTTAAGAACGCCCTTGCCTCCATACATTTTTTTATTATTATCACGCAATTCAACAGCTTCATGAATACCGGTGCTTGCACCACTTGGCACCGCAGCACGACCGAGCATTTCATTTTCTGTTAAGATGTCAACTTCAATGGTTGGGTTGCCGCGACTGTCTAATATCTGGCGGGCATGAATGGATGCGATGTAGCTCATGGAGAAGAATTATGAATTAAGAGTTTAGAATTATGAATGACGCGTTGATGATTGCGAACGCCTGATGTACAATTTCTTTAACGTGCTGCCTAAATCTAATCCTCAATACCGCACAAAGAAACGACGTTTACATAATGTGCAAAAATAAAAATTAAGTTGTTAGAGATTTAAATACCGATTCAAGGTTTTGCGATTCAGTTTGAAGTGATATGATGTTCAGATTGTGTAGCAGGCTTAACTGTAACAATTCCTTTTTGACCTGATCTGCATCAGAACATTGAATATTGAATATCGAGTGTTGAAGGGCAGCAACCTTGTTTGTGCCTGGAATGTGTTTTAGTAATTCAATATCTACAACTTCCTTGAATTCTACTTTTACACATTGAATAGCTGTTGATGATCTCTGCAGGTTTTGTAATGTATCATCTGCTACAATATTTCCTTTATTGATGATGATGACCCTGTCGCAAATGGCTTCCACTTCCTGCATTATATGCGATGAGAATAAAACCGTTTTATTTTGCCCCAATCTTTTGATCACTTCTCTTATTTCTACTATTTGATTGGGGTCTAATCCTGATGTTGGTTCGTCTAATATCAAAACTTCCGGATCGTGAACCAATGCAGCAGCCAGCCCTACGCGCTGCTTATAGCCTTTGCTTAATTGCCCGATCTTTTTGTTTGATTCCGGCGTAAGGCCTACCAATTGAATCACTTCACTGATCCTGTTTCGGGGTTGTACTATCTGATGAATGCCCGTAATGAAACCCAGGTACTCCCTTACATACATATCCGTATAAAGCGGGTTTGCTTCAGGAAGATAGCCGATCTTCTTTTTTGTATCAATGCTGTTGCCATGAACGGGAATTCCACATACTTCTACAACTCCTCCATCGGCATCAAGGTAGCCGGTGATTATTTTCATACTGGTGGATTTCCCTGCACCATTTGGCCCCAGGAAACCAACAATCTCTCCTTTATTTATGGTAAAAGAAATTTGGTTGACGGCTTTTTGGCTGCCGTAATTTTTGGAGAGATTTTTTACAGATATGGACACTTACAAGTATGGATGATTTATGATAGTTGACGTATGCTTGCTGCGCATCCACAAAATTCTTTAGCTCTCTGTTTTGCCTTCATTGGTCGGAGGAGGCTTTAGCGGGCCACGGTTTTGTGGCGGACGCTGCTGTCTGTTGCCTTGTTGTCCCTGGTTTGGGGGCCCCTGGCGTTGCGGTCTTCCGGCAGCCTGTTGCCCGCTCTGTTGCTGAGCCGGTCTTTGTTGTTGCGGCCTTCCACCTTGTTGTGGTCCACGGTTTTGAGGTGGCCTTTGTTGTCCACCTTGTCCCTGTTGAGGCGGTCCCTGTCTTTGCGGCCCGTCCCTTCTCTGGTCTGGCTGATTACCCCTGTTTGATGTTTGTTGCCTGCCACCCTGCTGTTGGTTTTGTTGGCTTCCTTTTTCTTTGTCCCTGCGTTTGCGGGTTGTTTTTTCCAGGCTTTTCAGGCTTATCTGGCCTACGATATCGGCGTATTCCGGTTCAATCTCCTTTGGCTTATTACTTGTAACTTCCACGGTTTCCATCTCTTCCGGCTTTATTCCTTCGCGGTTCTGGGCTTTTATTTTCTTAACCGTTTCAATGCTCAGGGGATATTGTTTGTTGCTCTCCGCCATCGTGTACCACATCAGGTTACGGAAGATATCTTTCTTCACCAGGAAGGCTCGTCCACGGGCAACTTCCAGCATATCGCAATCTGTTGGGAAAAACTGTAATGCATCTAAGTAAGTATCCAGTTCATAATTAAGGCAACATTTTAACCTGCCGCATTGACCGCTTAATTTTGTTTGATTGATACTCAGGTTCTGGTACCGTGCCGCATTCGTGTTTACACTTTTAAAATCAGTAAGCCAGGTGCTGCAGCAAAGTTCGCGGCCGCAACTGCCAATACCGCCTACTTTTCCGGCTTCCTGTCGGGCACCGATCTGTCGCATTTCAACTTTTACTTTAAATTCACCGGCGTATTGTTTAATCAGTTCCCTGAAATCAACCCGGTCGTCAGCAATGTAAAAGAAAGTGGCTTTCCTGCCATCTGCCTGTATTTCTACTTCGGCCATTTTTAGTTCCAGTTTTAGAAGGCGGGCCATCGCACGGCTGCGGATTAACACTTTGGCTTCCCGTGCTTTAGTTTCATGCATTTTTGCAAGATCACTTTCAGTTGCACGGCGAAGAATCTTTTTTATGTCAGGACTTTTCTCGTCGATATTGTTTTTCTTAAGTTGTAATCTCACCAGTTCTCCCGTAAGATTGACCATTCCTACGTCAAATCCACTGGCGCCTTCAACAGCCACCATTTCCCCTTTTTCATAATAATGCAGCGTGGTATTTTTATAATAATCCTTGCGGCTACCCTGGTTAAAACTAATTTCCACGATCCGGCAATTACTTTCAGGGTCGCTGAAAGGCAGGTTTGCCAGCCAATCGTGTACGTTCATGCGGTTGCAGCCTCCACTGGCACAGCTACCGTGACTTTGACAACCTCCGGGTGCGCCACCGTCTTTCGAAGTTCCGCAACCGCCGCTTCCACATCCCATAATAAAATTATTTTACTCCCGATTATTTCGGAATGTTGGTTAATATTTTTGAGGGTGCCGGGCTGCAAAGCCTTGCCAGACTTCATTGGCGTCGCACTCTTGTACAGTATAACTTTACTGTGCGGTTTCCAGCTGCCTATGGCTGAAAGAGTAAAAGTGATCCTTCAATTCTTCAGGATAAACGCCACAATGTTGAGTATAGTTGAAAAAAATCGTTCAAAAGAAAGGCTTATTTCACTATTTCAATTGCCCGGGGGCATTCCCTCATTGCATCAAAATTACTGATTTGTTGCTAATAATGTGGTACAACTTAATGGTAAGGGCGTGAAACAGTATCTTGGCATTCGCATTGCGCTCAATGTAATAAGCTGCCTGGTCAAGTTCATGTATCATGGCTTCCTGCTGGGAAATCTCGCAGAGCTTATTAAATTTAAGGGCAAAGTCGGTAGTGGATTGGTTTTCCGAATCTTTCTCAATGGCATCGCCCATTACCCTCAAACGGATTGCATGTTCGAGCAGCTGGGTAAAATATTTTAAAAATTGTTTTTGCTTTTCACGGCCCGTTTTACTTATTTCCTCGATCCATTTTACCTGGGCTGCCGGGCCGGTCTTTACAATACTGTTCAACCAATCTCTCAGTAAAACCTCCCAATCGTCTTCGGCATGTTGAAGTTGTTGCAGGGCTTCGTGGTAATTTCCATTGCTCATCGCGGCTACCTGCTGGGCCTTTCGCATGGCTACGCCTTCCCTTGTTTCCAGTGCAGCTTCCACTTGTAATTTGGTGAGTTGAGGGATTTTTATGAGCTGCGTGCGGGACAAAATTGTCGGCAATATCAACGACTCATTTTCAGCCACCAGTATAAATAAAGTATTCGGGGGTGGCTCTTCGATCAGTTTAAGCAGTTTGTTGCCTTCTTTGCCGAGCATTTCAGGCATCCACATGATCAGGATTTTATACTCCGCTTCAAAGCTTTTAAGGCTCATTTTGCGGAGGATATCTTCACATTCGCTTGAAGTGATGTTACCCTGTTTATTTTCTGCGCCGATGAATTGCAGCCAGTCGAACGAATTGCCATAGGGCTGTGCTTTCAAAAATTCCCGCCATTCTTTAATAAAATCGGTACTGATGGGCTTGTCACCAGACTTGCGTGAAATAACCGGGTAAGAAAAATGAATGTCCGGGTGGACGAGTTGTGCAGCTTTTTTGCAGGCGAGGCACTCACCGCAGGAATCGGTTATTTCTCCGTTTCTTGATTTGTACGATTCTTCCTGGTTGCCTGGGATTGGTTCCGTTTCGCCGAATAAGGAGGACGCTGCTGATTGCTGATCAATGGTTTTTAATTTCCCGTTTACCTTTTCACACACCGTAAACTGTGCAAATGCCCTTGCCAAACCCAACGCTCCACTTCCCTCTTTCCCCAGAAACAGCAGGGCATGACTTAACCTGTTTTGCCGAATCATTTGCATGAGCCGGGATTTTACATCTTTTTGGCCAATAACCTGGGAGAATTGCATGTGGCAAAGATAAGTGCTTCGCCGTTTCTTATTTCTGATCCCGGCTACGGGTTGCAGTAAAATTAGGCTGTTGGCGAGAATTCCGTCTCCCAAGTTTTTCCTAAACTGTACTCGCACAGACAGTCCTGTAAAATAAAATAGAAAAGTAACGAAGCGACAGCAGAAGTAGTTTATGGCAAATACAACTGCTTAAAATATTAAAATCTACTCCCAGGAATTAACAACTTCCAAAAATCCTTTTTTCCTGAAATATTTTTGCCGGCTAATCTTAAATAGTCAGTAATTGTGCGGTAAACCAGCAAATATGAAAACAAAAATGCAAAACCACAGATCATTTATTTCATCCGCTTTAGGAAAACTTTGAACAAAATAAAGGAACTGAGATCGCAAAGTAGTAAGCTGCAGTATTTTTTATTCAGAAGCGTTTTTGAGATGAAGTAGACATGATTTTTTAGTAAATAATAATATTCTGCGATGGTGCCCAAAAAAAACAAGGATTCAGTAAACACATTCACCGACGACCCACATAAGCACACACTCAGTTCTTATATCACTATTTTAAATTCTTCGTTATTTCTTCACTCATCGGTGTTGTATTACTCGGAAAGTACGCGATCATATTGCCTTTCTCATCCAAAAGGAATTTGTTGAAGTTCCATTTGATCTCAGCATCCAGCACGCCATTTTGTTCTTTGTGGGTAAGCCATTGATAGATGGGAGCAGCATCAGCTCCTTTTACTGAAATCTTTGCGGCCATAGGAAATGTAACGCCGTAATTTTTCTGGCAAAAGCTTTTTATCTCCGTGTCTGTTCCGGGTTCCTGGCCTCCGAAATTATTGGCGGGAAAACCGACAATAACCAATTTCTCTTTGTATTTTTCATACAGCTCCTGCAATTCTTTATACTGTGGCGTGTAGCCGCATTCGCTTGCGGTATTCACAATTAAAATCTTTTTGCCTTTAAAACCAGCAAAGTCGATGGTGTTTCCATCGAGCGAGGTTACTTTGAACGCGTAAATATTTTTTACACTGTCGGTGCTCACTGAAGTTGTAGTTTCCACTGTTATTGATTGAGGTGAGTTTGGTTGAGCCATGCAGGAAATGAGAAAGGATGAGATGGCGATTAATTTTATCATCATGGTTAATTTAATGTAAGTACAATTTCAAATGAAAAAAGTTTGAATTAACAGTTTGAGATAATTCTTTGACCAGGAATACACAGGCTATTGTTTTTCATAACTGCCTACATCTGTAATCCCGTTGGCCCTTACATTGTCATCAAGGTCTTTCGGAAAGGCAACAATTGTTCCGCTATTGATACCCGGGGCAAATTCATTTTTCGTAACCCTGAAATCGTAATATTTGTTGCTGACATCGATGCTGTCAAAAGAAGGGTCAATATTTTTGATGACAGACGTTAAGGAAGCGTTCGACGGATCATTGATTGCCTTGTACAAGCAGTTTTTAATATTTACATTAAAAGGGCTGGTTCCTTCTTTGTCGATAATTACTTCATCATCCACACTGCCATTGTCTCCCCAAAAAATACAATTGATAAAGGAAGCATTGAGTGCATCGGTTACTGTGGCAGTTCCCTGGATCGCTGCATCGGAAACCTGCAATACCGGGTTTGTGTGTAATATATATGTATTTGAATACGCCGCCACGGTACAATTGGTAAAGGTATAATTGCCGCCTAATTGTATAATCAGGTTGTTGCCACAGTTACTGATCAACGTATTGTCGGCGGTTACACTGCTGTTGTAACAAAATACGCCTGATTCAAAAGCATTGTCGATGATGCATTGATGCAGCCTTAATTTTGGGTTACTGTTTAAAGAGGGGCCATCTACCACAATGGCCTGATTGGCATTTTTTACAATGGCAAAGCGGAGGTCATTGTCAATGCTGCTGCCACGGAAATATATCCCGGGCCAGCTTGCCGGGAGGTTATTGTAATATTCATCCAGCCGGTCGCCGGAAAATTTTACTTCATTTTGTTTGGTACCCGCAACCGTCAGCGTACCATCCACCAAAAAGGGAGCATCGGCGTGTGAATATATTTCACAGCCTGCTTCAATCGAAAGATTAATGGATGTGTCTACCTGCAGGCTTCCCAGGATAACGTACGGCAGGTCGTTTTGCCAGGTGGTATTGGAACTGATCACGGTATTGGTAAGAAAATGAGCATTTTGTCCATACGCCTGCAGCTGAACAAAACGGGTATTGCCATTGTACGATATTAAAATACTGTCGCTGATAATAAAGGGAAGGTTGGCTGTTGTCTGATCCACAAATACGGAGACAAAAACATATATGCTGTCATTGGCAGCTATCTCTATATTGTCTTGCCCGGTGGTTTGGGTACCATTTATGTTTATATTAAAAGAAGATGCGGCACCTCCCATTAGCTTTATGCGGGATAACAGGAGTTTTTGGTTGTTTTCGTTTATGATTTTAAAAGATTGGGTTACTGATCCTGCCGTGGTAAATACGGTATCAAATTTTATGCTGTCCTGTGTTATGGTAACACTTGCATTGCCGCTTGTGATAAAAGAATCTTTTTTGCATGAGCTGAAAAATAAACAGGTGACGAACACGAATACAATGCAGTTGATTAAAAACTTCATTTTTCAAAAGTAAAGTTTTTTTTGATCAGCTAATACGGAGCGGGAATGTATCTATCAACGGTCTGCAGAAATATTGCGCAAAATCGGATAATTCTGCTATAATGTTGACCCTTCCATTTGTTCCAAACAAATTTTTAAAAAGATTTTAAAATAAGAATCGTACAGCTTTTTAAATATAACTCACCTTGTAAATGTTTACTAACATTTTTCGCCACTTTTGAGGTTTTTGAAAATGGGTTGCTGCCAAAATCTCACTTAGTAGCATGTGCCAGTGCCGCAATGCTCAAACTGGTACCTGCAACCTGGAGGATCGTTTGTCCGCACGCTTCCAGGCTGGCGCCCGTGGTTATGACATCATCTACCAGCAAAATATTTTTGCCTGTTAATGAAGCCGGGTTTGTTACGGCAAAACTTCCGTCAACATTCTTCCACCTGTCCGAGCGGTGTTTCCGGGTTTGCGTTTCCGTTTCCCGTTGCCGGATAATATTCTCATTCATGGTTGGGATTTGGGTGGCTTTGCCTATCCCATCACAAATAATTTTCGCCTGGTTGTAACCCCTTTTGAACTCTTTCTCCGCATACAATGGTAGGGGAACCAGGTAATCTATATTAATAAAGCGGTTGCTCGTGAGCAGGCTGTTTCCCATAATTTCTCCAAGATAATAACCGATTTCTTTGTTCGCCTTGTATTTAAGCTGGTGAATTAAATGTTGCACCAACTGTCCTTTTGAAAAATAAAATTCACTGTGTGCAGCTTTAACATCTATTCTTCCGCGAAAAATATTTTCTACATAATTATTTTCATAGATAGCAAAACGGGTGTGCGGAAGTTCATTGAGACAGTTGATGCAGAGCAGGCTGCCTTTTGCAATAAGATCGCTACCGCAACCGGTGCATTGGTGCGGGTAGAAAAGATGAAATGTATCTGCCAATAAATTTTTGACGAACATGCGAAGGACTTTGTAAACATAAATATATACAGAGGTTCTAAGGGTTGAATACAAAAGGACTAATGTTTATTCAACAGAAGTAAATATTTTTTACAGTTATTATTTCAAGGGATTGTATGTTATTTCTAAAGTTGCCGACCGATTCAATGACTTTATATTAATACAACAGGTGTCTGACCAGGTCGAACTTCGTTTAAAAGATAACCATTAAGAGATCGGTAAAAAATCGGTGAAGGAAGATTTGAATCAGATGCAATTTTAAAAGGAATTAAAATAAATATTTATACACTTCTTCCACCTTACCAAGCGCCACTACTTCAATATTAAATTTCAAATTACCCAATGACTTGGCATTGTATTTACTGAGAATGATTTTTTCAAAGCCAAGCTTCTCTGCTTCGGCAATGCGTTGTTCTATCCGGTTCACTGCCCTGATCTCACCGCTTAAGCCCACTTCCCCGGCAAAACAGATGTGCTGTGGCATGGGCACATCTTCGTAACTGCTCAAAAGGGCGCACACAATTGCAAGGTCGATAGAAGGATCCTCTACTTTAATACCACCGGCGATGTTTATAAAGACATCTTTTACACCAAAATGAAAACCGCCTCTTTTTTCCAGAACCGCCAGCAACAGTTGCAATCTTCTAAGATCAAAACCGCTTACTGTTCTTTGTGGCGTACCATACACGCTTTGAGTTACCAGTGCCTGGGTTTCTATTAGCAGGGGGCGAATGCCTTCGATCGTTGCAGCTATGGCAATGCCACTAAGCTGATCTTCTTTTTGTGTGATTAATATATCGCTTGGGTTGGTTACTGCACGCATACCTTCACCGGTCATTTCATAAATGCCCAGTTCGGAAGTAGAGCCAAACCTATTTTTTAAAGTTCGAAGTAAGCGATATGCATAATGCCGGTCTCCTTCAAACTGCAATACCGTATCCACCATATGCTCCAGGATTTTTGGACCTGCAATGTTTCCGTCTTTGGTGATATGCCCAATAAGAAATACCGGCGTATTTGTTTCTTTGGCATATCGCTGCAGCTCTGCGGCACATTCACGTATCTGGCTAACGCTACCAGGCGATGATTCTACAAAAGGTGACTGTAGTGTTTGAATGGAATCAACGATCACAACCTGTGGCTTTAATTTCTTGATCTCTTTGAAGATCGTCTGGGTGTTGGTTTCGGTTAACAAATAAAAATCATCATTTGCTTTACCAATGCGGTCGGCACGCATTTTAATCTGCTGCTCACTTTCTTCTCCACTAATATACAAGGTCACAACATCTCTAAGCATTAAACCGATTTGTAAGAATAAAGTAGATTTTCCGATGCCAGGTTCTCCCGCAACTAAAACAATGCTTCCCAAAACAATTCCGCCGCCGAGTACCCGGTTCAATTCTGCATCATCGGTAACAATCCTTTTTTCTTCCGCACTCGTTACATCATTTATCGAAACTGTTTTTAATTTTCCTTTGCCGCTCAATTCCTTCCAATCATCCTTTTCATTTTTATCAGTACCCTTCACAATTACTTCCTCTACAAATGTATTCCACTCATTGCATGAAGGACATTTACCAACCCATTTGCTGCTTTCATATCCACAGTTCTGACAAAAAAAAGCTGATCTCGTTTTACTCATGCGGTAAATGTAAAAGCAAAAAAGCTAACAGAAAAAAATGAATCACCTAAAAAATAATGGGGAAGATGTACAACTGATATTTATTTAAAGTGAAAAATATTTCATGGAATTGTTGTTATACAACAGGAGTGGAAAAAAGCGGAAAAAGAAAATCAAGCCATGATAAAAAGTAAAAGGGCCAGCATTTCTGCTGACCCTTTATACTTACTAACCCATTAAATTCTATTGCTAAATTACAAATTGCCTCCACATAAAAAAATTAAATTTTTCAAGTGTGAATAACTTGATACACGCTCCAAAAAGCCATATATATATATTATCGTATTTATTAGTATATTAATTATCAATAGTTTAGGCTTGTAAATATTTTCTTTTTGCAACTTAATTATTTAATTTAAGCAACAAATTCACCTAAAAATAATTTAGTTTATAAAATAAACTACTTTACCTTTACTCAAAATTTGACAGATGAAATATTTTTTATCCTTCGGGTTACTTTGTAACTGCTTAATAGGTTTTGGGCAAACAAAAATTGCCGGGAGGCTTACCGACACTAAAAATAAATCGCTACGTGGTGCGAGTATAACGATCAGGAATTCATATGACGGTACCACGACGGATTCCTTGGGAAACTTTCTCTTTACTACAAATGAAACCGGGGATCAACTATTGGAAGCAAATATCTCGGGATATAGCTCATATAGTAAAAATATTAAACTTGAAGGCAAGGAGATACTGTTGAACATATCTATAAAAGAACTAATAACCGAATTAAAAGCCGTTGTAATTACGGCTGGCGCCTTCGAAGCAAGTGATGCCAAAAAAGCAACTGTTCTTACCTCGATAGACATTGTTACCACCGCAAGTGCTGAGGGAGATATAACCGGCGCTTTGAAAACCTTGCCGGGTACCCAGCAGGTTGGCGAAACGGGAGGCCTGTTTGTAAGAGGTGGCACAGCCACAGAAAGCAAGATCTTTATAGATGGAAACCTGGTAAATAACTTTTTCTACAGCAGCGTTCCCGGAATTGCCTCAAGAGGCAGGTTCAATCCATTTTTATTTAAGGGAACGGTGTTTAGTTCCGGGGGATATTCAGCTTTGTACGGACAAGCGCTTTCGTCGGCTTTAATCCTGGAATCAACGGACCTTCCCGATAAAACGTCTGCGAATATTGCACTTTCGATAATAGGTGCTGGCGCCGGAATCGAAAAGCTGGCGAAGAATAAGAAATCATCCTGGGGTTTAACCTACAATTACACAAATCTTTGGCTGGCATTCAACGTCATTAAACAAAGGCGGGACTTCTATGCCATTCCCGTGGACCAGCAGGTTGATGGAAACTTCAGGATTAAAACAAAGGGAGGTATTGTAAAATATTACGGTTATGTAAACTGGAGTAATGTAGGATTTAGAACCCAGGACATTGATTCGCTCCGTTTGAAAGACGCATTCTCGCTGAAAAATCTGAATATCTACCATAACTTAAACTGGAAAGAGAAAATCGGTAAAGGCTGGCGGGTAAACGCCGGCCTCAGTTACAGCACAAACATGGACCAAATAAAAACCGAGTTGCAAAATAATGAAAACGTAAAACTGGAACTTGCCAATGATTCCCTTTTTTCCGCGAAAAATGCAGATATACTTAATAAAGGACAATATGCACAGGCTAGACTGGTATTGGAAAAAAGATTAAAAGGACTAAATGCCATCCGCTTGGGGGCCGATCATTTTTACAGTAAGGAAGAATATAATTATACCGGTTTGGGCGGTTTTAAATTCACCGGCAACGTAAAAGAAAACCTGACGGCTGCTTTTGCTGAAACAGATTTTTACATTAGCAATAATATTGCTGCAAAACTGGGCACGAGGCTGGAGTACTCAAGGATCATGGCAAGATGGAACATCGCCCCGCGTGCTTCCGTAGCTTACAAATTTAAAGACAACAGCCAGGCATCTTTTGCCTATGGCCTATTTTACCAGACGCCGGAAAGTAAATATTTGCCCCCCCTTGCCAATAACCTTGGTTATGCAAAGGCTGCACATTACATTTTACAATATCAGAGAACAAGTAGTTTACGAACTTTTAGAACAGAAGTATTTTATAAAAAATATGATAACCTTTTTAAAACAGCCGGCTTCAGGGAACAGGCCCTTAATAATAACGGATATGGATATGCGAGAGGTATTGAGATTTTCTGGCGGGATAAAAAGTCTATTAAGAATTTAGATTATTGGATCTCTTATTCTTACCTGGACACAAAAAGAGATTTTTTAAACTTTCCTTCAGAAATGCAACCTTCCTTCGCCGCCACTCATACTGCATCACTGGTGATGAAAAAATTTGTGGTAAAATGGAAGACCGGTTTTAACGCGAGCTATACATTCGCCACCGGCAGGCCGTATTACCAGATAAGAAAGGATGCCAGCCAAAATAATTATATATACGACAAAGGCCGCACCATCAATTACAACGGCCTTGGCTTCAGCCTTAACTATCTTCCCAACCTGGGTAAAACAAAGGCCAAAGCTTTTACTGTTTTGGTTTTATCGGTATCAAATGTTTTGGGCCAAAAGCAAATTTATGGATATAACTACGCAGCAGTTGCTGATCGCAAATTACCCATACTGCCTCCGTCAAAAAGATTCGTATATATTGGATGCTTCATCAGTATTGGAATAGATAGAACACAGGATGCCATCAACAATAATCTATAAATTTTATCATAACAATCAAAAATCATGAAAATGAAAAAACTACTGTTGTTAATCACCTTTATTGCTTTTAATAATTTTTTGTTCGCACAAAGTGATAAATATGCAGGTGCCATGCAAAAGAACATAGCCTTACTGGATTCTGCCATGAAAAATCGCAGCATGACAGAACTGGCAAATAATTTTACGAGGATTGCCGACGCCGAAAAAACACAATGGCTGCCTTATTATTACGCAGCTTATTGCACCGTAATGAGTGGCTTTGTTGAAACTGACAAATCTAAAACGGATGGCATTGCGGATAGAGCAGAGGAATTAATCATCAAGGCCGAAACGCTTGCAGGTAAGCCTAATTCTGAGATACATGTTATCAGGAGTATGATTGCTTCAGCACACATGATGGTGGATCCACAAGCGAGGTGGCAGCAATACGGAGCTGCATCATCTGAAAATATCGCCAGCGCAAAGGAGCTTGACCCCACCAATCCACGCCCCGTTTACCTGGAAGGCCAGGCAAAATTTTATACCCCCGAAGCATTTGGCGGCGGGAAAGCACCTGCCAAAGAATTGTTTGAAAAGGCAATCGTAATGTTTGCCGCATTTAAACCACAATCTGCACTTGATCCAACCTGGGGCATGGCTTCTACAGAATATTTTTTGGCCCAATGCAAATAAAATTTTGCCGTACAAGCGGAAATTTTATAGTGCTGCATACGGGAAACGGGAAATAAAAATGATGCTTCCAATAAATTCGAATTTTTTGGCTTCTTCCTACACAGATACTGCACGCAATTTTATCGGCTGAAATTTTCAAAATCCAAGTAAGCTTCATGGGCAAAAAAAATCATTGATAACAATCTATACCAGCAATGGAATTTAAAGAACTTAATCCAATATTGCATTCACAACTGCGACTTGCCATCATGAGTATACTTATGAATGCACCTGAAGCAGATTTTACTTTTATAAAGGGGACAACGCATTCTACTGCAGGTAATTTGAGTGTTCAGATAAATAAATTAAAAGATGCTGAATACATTGAGGTTGCCAAGCAGTTCAGGGATAACTACCCGCTAACCATTTGTAAGATAACATCAAAAGGGGTAGAGGCTTTTGGATTGTATATGCTGGCATTACAATCTTACATGAAACCGTAGCGGCTGAAAATTTAAAATGAAGAGCGTAATTGATTCGTTGATAACAAACTATTCAGTCATTTTTAAAAAATAAAAATAGTTTATTCAACTTCGAAGTTTGATTACCGGGGATGAGGTTTTCCTGAAGTTTGTTTTCTTATCAGAAGCAGGTAATTCGGTGAGTCGGCAATAAGTTCGTAACACGATAAACGTTGGTTTTTATTTTGTTAATTTTACAATCCAATACAGTCCTGCATGTCAGCAACTCCCAACAATATCATACAAGTGAATATCTTGCAGATTATTATTTTTTAAACAGGTAAACTTTCCTTTTAGTTAACTGTTAAAACACGTACGATGAGTTTGATGCTTGAAGTAAAAAATCTTTACAAAAAGTTTAATGGGCTAAAGGCAGTAGAAGACCTTTCGTTTACTGTTCATGAAAAGGATGTGTATGGTTTCTTAGGACAGAATGGTGCCGGCAAATCTACCACAATAAGGATGTTGCTTACTTTGGTCAAACCTTCAGCGGGAGAGATCACTATATTTGGAAAGGAACTTGTATCAAACCGAAATGAAATATTACGGCAAACTGGTGCAATGATAGAAAGACCGGATCTCTATAAATATCTTTCTGCCTACGATAACCTGGCCATCTTTGCAAAAATGAGTGGTGTCAAAGTTACCCGTAAACTTGTTATGGACCAGTTGGATATGGTGGGATTAGCCGATAGGAGTAATAGCAAGATAAAGACTTTCAGCCAGGGAATGAAACAGCGTTTAGGCATTGCAGTTGCATTGATTCATGATCCGCGGCTCATCATCCTGGACGAACCAACCAATGGCCTTGACCCACAGGGAATAGCCGATATGCGCAACCTTATTCTCCACCTAAGCCGCCAGAGAGGCAAAACAGTGATTGTTTCTTCTCACCTGCTTAGCGAAATTGAACTCATCGCCAACAGGATGATCATTATCCACAAAGGGAAAAAAGTATCAGAAGGGGTAGTTGCCGAAATGCTTGATCCTTCCCATACGATTGTCATGATTGAAACAACAAATAATGAACTTGCAATACAGGAACTTGCCACGTTGGGGTGGGCTGCAAAACTTAGTGCAACAGACCGGCTCATCCAGCTTACCATCAATAAGAGTGAAATTCCAAAACTGGTAACAACACTTACAGCTAAAAATATCGGGATCATCGCCCTGCAGCCCCGTCATTCTTTGGAAGAATATTTTTTATCGCTTACAAACACCGAAGCCCATGTGGAATCTGTTACAGATTGAGTTATATAAGATTTCCCGCAGATCGAGAACCTACATTGCTTTCATCGCAATCACTGCCATTGTTTTTGTATTCCAGTTTGCTTTTAAGGCAGACGGAAAGGCTTACCTCGACTTTATGGCGCAGGATGTAACCGATAGTTTCCAGTTTGATAAAAGCAAGGCGATCAATGGATATTTTATGTGTTACATTATCCTAAATACTTTATTGGTACAAGTCCCGATATTAATAGCCCTGATTGCAGGCGATGCGATATCCGGCGAAGCCAATATGGGTACACTGCGACTCATGCTCACAAAGCCGGTCAGCCGGGTGCAGGTAATCATGGCTAAATTCCTGGCGTCGGTTATTTATACGATGTTGCTGCTGGTGTGGATGGCCGTTATGGCCCTGTTACTGAGCATGCTGATATTTGGAGTTGATGATATGATTATCTTTCGGTCTAAAGGCGATATTTCGCAGATACTGCAAATAACAAGTGATGATGTGATGTGGAGATATTTTGCGGCATTCGGCTATGCCGCCGTAGCACTTACCGTGATTGCATCGCTGGCGTTATTGCTTTCTGTTTTTGCAGAAAATTCGATAGGCCCGATCATTGCCACGGTGTGTATTGTAATCGTATGCACCATTATTTCTAATATTAATGTGCCCATAATTGACCGGTATGCAAAGCCTTATTTATTTACTTCCTACCTGGTTGGATGGAAGGGGTTTTTTTACATCAATACAACAGAAGATGGGGAAACCATAAAAGGTTCCATGGAGAACTGGCCGGCAGTAAGAAATAGTTTATTCAGTTTATTTGCCTATATCGCCGTATTTCTTTCTGCGGCAATCATTGCATTCAGGAGAAAAGATATTTTATCTTAAGAAAATTCTACCTGCTGCGGGAACAAACACTTGCAGGAAAAATATATATATAATTAACCATGAAAAAAATTACAATAACCACCTGCGTTTTATTGATATCCCTGTACACTCATGCGCAGGAAGCGACATTGCTTCTTCAAACAGTAAAACAAAAAATTGACAAGGTAAATGATTACGAAGCTGCAGGTAAAATGAAAACCAATGTAGCTTTTTTGAAGGTACCCATAGCAAAAGTAAAAGTGTATTTTAAGAAGCCGAACCGGTTGAAGGTAAAGAGTGAAAAAGGAATTTCTTTTATCCCAAAAGGAGCGGTAAATCTTAATATGTCGGGAGTTATAAGTGACAATACATACACGGTGCTGGATGCAGGTACTGACAAAATTGGCAACACCCCTGTGAGGGTTATCAAATTGCTTCCACTTGATGATAACAGCGATATTGTTTTGAGTACTTTGTATATTGATGCACTTACAAACCTGATCCAAAAGGCAAAGACGACTACTAAGGAAAACGGGACGTATGAGCTGCAATTCACTTATGGAAAATATGCCGCGTTTAGTTTACCCGATAAAATCATTTTTTCCTTCAATACCCGTGATTATAAACTTCCTAAAGGTGTAACATTTGATTTCGATGATGGCTCACAGCAAAAAAAGCCGAGGGACGATGTAAAAAATAAAAAGGGGCGGGCTGAAATTACCTTCAGCAGTTATACGATCAACAAAGGGGTGTCTGATGCTGTGTTTAATTGAGAATTGATATCAATCTTCCGAAATTTTTTCATCCACCGCATTGGCAATAACAACCGATCCCATCTTTTTTAACGGGTTTTTGTATTGGGCGGCATATTCCCGCCGGCTGTTTAAAATATCTATGCACTTATAAATGGCTTCCCTGAACGAAGATTCATCTGCGATACCTTTTCCCGCAATATCAAAAGCAACACCATGATCTGGTGAAGTTCTTACTGCGTTTAGACCTGCGGTATAGTTTACGCCCTCACCAACTGCAAGGGATTTAAAAGGAATCAGGCCCTGGTCGTGGTAAAGTGCCAGTACTGCATCAAATTTTTCATATTGTCCTCTTGCAAAAAATGCGTCGGCAGGGTAGGGGCCAAAACAAAAAACGTCTTTTTGAGCTTTAGCTTCTTTGATGGCGGGTTTGATAATTTCAATTTCTTCTTTGCCAATAAGCCCTTCATCTCCGGCATGAGGATTTAGTCCAAGTACAGCGATCTTAGGTTTGGTAATACCAAAATCCCTTTTCAATGAATTATTTACGATCAGTAATTTACTGATGATATTTTCCTTCGTAATATATTGGGCTACGTCTTTTAATGCAACATGCTCGGTAAGTAATGCCACTTTCATATTTGTTGCTATCATAAACATTGCAACATCCACTGCTCCGAAAAGATTTTTTAAATAGGGCGTATGCCCGGTAAAATTAAACGCTGCAGATTGGATATTTTTTTTATGAATGGGCGCTGTAACAAGCCCATCAATTTTTCCAGCCTTTAAAGCCTCCGCAGCAATATTAAGGCTGGCGGCAGCATATTTACCACCAACCTCATTTAATAAGCCCGGTGTAACAGCCACATCTTCTTCCCAGCAATTATAACCATTTACCTGTTTATTGTTTACGCGTGCTGAATCTTTTACAGGAGAGAAGCTTATATTAAAATCCGGGAGGGTCTTGCGATAAAAATTAATCACTTTATTATTAGCAAAAATTACCGGTGTACAAATTTCCAGAATTCTGTTATCGCTCATTACTTTGATAATAAGTTCAACTCCTATACCGTTGATGTCGCCGCAACTGATTCCTATCACCGGTTTATTTTCTGTAGCTGTATTCATGTGTGTAAATATTTAAGCAAGTAAAAATACAACATCTTACATAAACGGTTTCCATAGTATAAAATGCGTACCTGAAGCAGTGGAAAAGCAAAAGTCCTTCGTAATTATACCTTGCGTAGTTTTTTTACTACTAAATACAAAACATTTTATACTTTTTTAGCGCTGCCTTCGTTAATATGGTTGTGATTTGTAATTTTTTTTACTAAAAGATCGTGCTATGAGAAAAGTTATACCTGCTATTTTACCGTTAAAAAGAAAGAATGCTTTCAACATTATAACAAGGTTAAAAATTAATGAAAATTTACTTTGGGAACTCGTTAAATTTAAAAAAGGGTTAAGTGAGTATGATAAACCAATAAAAAAGTAAACACTTTTCATTACCAAATATCCGGAATATGAAACAAAATATACTTCCAAAATGCCTTCTCCTCGGGTTATTTTTTCTTTGTTTTTTAATAAAGACCACGGCCCAGTGCCCCGCAGGATTTACGAGGGATACACTTAACTGGGACTACCTTGATTTTATACCCAATTCGGGCGCATATGTTACGCCAACCGCTTTTGTAACGCTGGCACAAAGCCAAACCCAACGTTTTACTTTTGGTACACAACAGGTAACGGTTACGCACAACTATACCGGGAATAATATCGGTGGGGATGTTACAACCCATACGGCCAAGGCTGGAACTTATGGTGTTGGGGCAGATATACGTTTCAGGAATAATGGTACAGTTACTTTCGCCTTTAAAAATGCAGTCCAGAATATTAAATTTTCACTTTATGATATAGACAGGTCTCAGAAAATCGCACTGTCTGCCGCAAATGGCGTGGTTCCGGTTAATGTTGCTGTTAGCTTGTTATCGGGGAGCATTCTTTCTGTAAACCTAAATAATACACCCCTTCCAATAATTAATTCTTCCGGATCTACTGTAGCAAATACTGACAATGCCCCTTTGGCAAATGGGTCTGCCAACATAGATATAGCGGGACCGGTTACAACGTTTACATTAACGGTTACAAATACCAGCAGCGACGCCAGTGAAGATGGCTCATTTTATATTTCAGATATATCTGCCTGTTCCGCCGGAACTTTTCCTTTGGATTACTATAATATTTCCAAACCTTACACCGGTCAGCCCTCTTATTTCCTGGCGGTGCAGGATAATAATATTTACTACGTAAATGTAAATAACGGGGTAGCCAGGCTGCTTTTCAGGGATATTGGGCATACCAATATTAATTCGCTTGCGTATGACCCTTTCAGGCACATGGCATATTATAGTTACAGCCTTACAGCCAGTTCTCAAAACGATAAAACTATCAGGCGATATGATTACGATATGGATACACTCGGTATTTTTATCAACAATGTAAACACGCTTGGTATCCCGACATTCGAAAGTGGCGTTGAGTCAGGAGCTGCTGCTTTTTTTAACGGTTCCTATTACCTGGGAATTGAAGGTACTAACCAGGGTGATGACAGAACCAACCGGGAATCCATCGTCTGGAAAATTGATTTTACACCCACCTTTGCCGCAAGTGGAATAGCGCAGGTATATGCATTGCCTGCAGATGACGGCAACGGGGTTGGCTTACATGACTGGGGAGATATCGGTATCAATGACGGGATCCTTTATGATTTCGATGGAGCTTCAGGACAGACTGATTTTTACCATAAAAATCTGCTCGATGGATCCTGTATCAATATCGATCCTTCGCCGTCCACGCTCATTCCAAGGCAGGTAAGTGTGGACTGGACCGGCCAGATGTACAACAGCGGAGCTGCTAGCTCTGTATCGGCAGGAACCGTAGTGCCTTATAACAACGATGGTAGCGTAGACAATACCCGCTTGTATACCATGAGGTACCAGGGTGTAGCCGTTACCGGTAGCTGGGGTGATGCGGGCGAAGCATTCAAACCAAAAACGGATTTCGGGGACGCTCCTGCATCGTATGATCCGATAGGAATTGATCCCGGGACACATGAAAGAAATGACAGTATTTTCCTGGGTACCAAACCAGGTATCGAGTGGATTAAAAAAACGTCGGCTGATGCAACCGGCGACGGTGCGGAGGAAGATGGCGTACCTGGCTTGCAGGTAATCACAACAGGTATCTCTAATTTTACTGTGCCGGTCAAGGCATTTAATAATACCAACCGGAATGCAACCGTAGCTGGCTGGATAGACGCGAACGGCAACGGAATTTACGAAACTTCAGAAGGAACATTTCTTACGATCCCACCAGGTACAGCTGTACAGAACATTACTTTGTTATGGAGCGGTATCAATTGTACTTTACCGGCTTATTCCACAACGTTTATGCGTATCCGTATAACCACCGTTGACCAGGGAATGACCACAGCCAAACCCAATGGATATTTTGATAATGGGGAAATAGAAGACTTTGTCGTCTCGGTCAGCCTTCTGCTGCCTGATCAGCAGGTTACCTTAAAAGCACAAAAGATTAATTTAAACAGGGTTAACCTTGCATGGAGTCTTAACCAGGAGATCAATAATTCGGGTTACGAGTTGCAACGAAGCGCGGAAGGTTCCTTGTGGCAAACTATTACCAAAGTTTCCACCGTTGGCGGCAGCGTTCCTGCGTCTTACGATTTTGTTGATGCAACCCCACTGTTACCCGTTTCATATTACAGGGTAAGAGTAATAAAAAATTCCGGGGGCACTGAATATAGTTCTGTAAAAAAGATAAATTTTGCAGCAAATCCCGGCATAAGTATTTCTCCTAACCCTGCTTACAGCAATGCTGTTTTAAATGTTGAATCTGCTGTCGAAGTCCTTTCGCGTTTAAACATACTCGATTACACCGGGCGAAGCGTTTATGATTCAAATGTGAAGCTTGTAAAAGGAACAAACGAAATTGACTTGCCCATCGTGGCAAAGCTTAGCAATGGTATATACAAAGTGCGGGTGAAAATCAATGACCAGTTACTCGTAACCAGTTTGGTTGTTGTTAAATAATACAAATATCCAGTTAAACAAAACTACACTATGAGCCTTACAAGATCCGGCATACTTTTTTTGATCGGTATTCTTTTTTGTCTAACCGGCACGGCACAGGAAAAATATAGCAAGGTAAAGATTCCGGTTACCTCTTCCACTGTTAAAGCATTCGTTTTCGCGAAGCTGAACCTGGATCATTATGAATACGAAAAAAATGTACTTACCGGAATATTAAACAAGGCAGAGATGAACAGGCTAAGGCAATCAGGTTTTTCATTTGAATTGCTGATAGACGATGTGGTGGCGCACACCATTGAGGAAAACCGGTATGCATCAGCCGCGCAAAATAGGGCGCCTTTTCAAAGCACTTCTTGCCAAAAGATCGGTTCTTTGATAACAACACCCGCTTCTTTTGGAAATGGCGGATCATTAAAATTAGGTGCTTCCGCCGCAAACCCGGGATATTTTACTTACGCAGAAATGGTCGCTGAAATGCAAAATCTTGCAGCATTATACCCAAACCTGGTTAGTGTGTATACCATTGGAAATTCAGCTGCCGGTGCCGCGATTTACGGTGTAAAAATTTCACACAGTGCAACTGCTGAAAACAAACCGGAAGTTTTATATACCGGCCTGCAACATGCCAGGGAAGCCATCGGAGGCACAGGCCTGATTTTCTTCCTACAGTACATGGCTGAAAATTATAACTCGGATGACAGGGTAAAAAATCTGCTGGATAACAGGCAATTATTTGTTATACCCTGCTTGAATCCTGATGGCTATTCTTTCAATTACAGCGGTGCAAGTGGCTACCCCGTTACAGGAGGTGGCCTTTGGCGCAAGAACCGCAGGAATACGGGGGGAGGTGCATCTAACATTGGTGTGGACCTTAACCGTAATTATGGCATCGACTGGGGAAATTGTGTTGGTGCAACCACGGCCTGCGGGTCAAGCAACAAAACAGATGACACATATTATGGTACCAGTGCTTTTTCAGAACCAGAAACCCAGGCATTGCGCAATTTTGTAACCTCACGGAATTTTATAAACGCAATCGACCAGCATTGTTACGGCCCATACTATTCTCTTCCTTATGGAAGACCATCCCTTCATTCGCCATTAAATAACCACGATTCATCCTACTACACTTTCGTGCCTGCGCTAATGGGATTTTACAATGGACACCGGGCAGGCAACAGTCCGGAAACAGTAAACTATGAAGTAGCAGGTGGGATTAAAGACTGGTTGTTAATGGGAGATATAGGTACAGGAAGTAAAGGAAAAGTGTATGGTATGACAGGAGAGGCCGGCGGCGGAAGTTTCTGGGCACCGGTTTCTCAGTTAATACAGTTATGCAAGGAAGCCTGTTTTCAAAATATGCAGCTTGCTTATGCTGCGGGGGCCTATTATGACATTGAAGATAAAAATGATATTACCATTAATTCCCTGACGGGGAAATTTGTCTTCCAGGTAAAACGGGTAGGGCTAGGTGCAGATCCCGTGACAATTTCGCTGGTGCCTCTGGAAAATATGCACTCGGTTGGCGCAGCCGTTACTAAAACAGTGGCGGATTATTATGACACTTACACGGACAGTATTAGCTATTCTTTACCCGCCACATTTGTATGCGGACAGAAAATAAAGTTTGCCTGGAAGGTAGAATCCGGTGGAATTATCACCTACGATACAGTAACAAAGTTTTTTAACCCGTTAACCCTGCTTGCAGATGATATGGAAGGTAGTTTCAGCACAAACTGGAATGCATCTATCAGTCCGTCAGGGCCAACGGGCTGGGCTTTTACTGCCGCTGAAGCCTTTGAGGGATCCCATTCAATGACAGAATCCCCATCGGGGAATTATACCACGAGCAGCACTCGTACGGTGACCTATAACAGCAGCCTCGACCTGAGCGATGCCACGGCTGCTTACCTTAGTTTTTGGGTGAAGTACCGGGCAGAAAACTTTCGCGATAAATTACAGGTGCAGGCTTCAACCAACGGCAGCGTTTGGGTGCCGATTTGCGGTTCTAATATGGTGGCTGAAGATAACACCACTAATGGCGGTACCCTTGGCGGGCAGCCAGCCCTAACCGGTATAAGGGATAACTGGACGCATGAGTTATTTGATCTCGCTGGTTATTTAAGTGCTCCTGCTCTTTACCTTAGGTTTAGGTTTACATCCGACAACGACGGCAGTGCATTCGCTTTTGAAAGGGATAATGGATTTAATTTAGATAATCTCAAACTGGTGAAAACTACTGCCGTTTCTACCCTTGCCGTAAAATTCGGCGGCTTTAATGCGCAGTTACTTTTTAATAATACCGTACGGTTAAACTGGGAGGCATATACAGATCTTCAACACGATTATTTTGAGGTGCAACATGCAACCGACAAGAACAGTAACTTTATTTCAATCGCACGAATAAAAAGTCTGCCTCCTTATGCAAGCCTGGATAATAATCCTGCAAACGGCAATAACTACTACAGGATAAAAGAAGTTGATAAAACAGGGCTGGTTACTTACAGTAATGTGATCAAAGTCAATCTCCAGAACAGTTTATCAACGATCGTTTATCCAAACCCGGTTGTAAAGGAGCTTTCTATAAAGGTCAGGAATAATGTTAGCAAAGACAATTACACAGTCCTTGTCACAGATATAACGGGAAGAAAACTATATGAGCAGGCACAGGTAATCGAAACCGGCAGTAATGAAATTAAAGTAAGTATGGAAAAATTTCCCTCCCAGGTCTACTTTTTAAAGATAATGAATATCAAAAATGAAGTAATTGCAACTGAAAAATTTATAAAACAATAATCACAAGCAGCTACTTGTAAATTTATCAGGTCTTCCTTTTCTTAGGAAGGCCTTTTTTTGTGGATTTAACTTAATTGGAAATTAAAATTGTACGGCCAAACATTTTGACAGGCTGAGTTTGTCGTAGGTGGTTGAATAGGAATGAACGCCTTCGCCAAACCGTCGACAGGCTCTGGATGACTTCAGGCTGACAGCCAGGTATTAATTCCTAATTAGCATTAATACATTTAATAAATATTGCCACAAGCTTCTTCCTATTTTTGCCAGCATGTATACACTAAAGAAATCACTTGGCCAGCATTTTTTGAAGGATGAAACGGTCATTCGAAAAATTGTTGACGCGTTGAATGAAAATTCATTTATCAATTTACTGGAAGTGGGCCCTGGTGGGGGCGCTTTAACAAAGGAACTCATAAAATTGCCAGGTATCAACTTCAAAGCCGTTGAGCTCGATGAGGAGAAAGTTGATTACCTCCAAAAAAAATATCCTGAACTAAAAGACAGGATCATTCATAAAAGCTTTTTAGAGATTGACAAACCTTTTGATGAATCATTTACCGTGATTGGTAATTTTCCCTACAACATTTCGACTCAAATACTTTTTAAGGTCCTAGACTGGAGGGATGAGGTACCGGTGGTGATCGGCATGTTTCAGCGGGAGGTAGCACAGCGGGCTGCATCCAGACCGGGGAGTAAAGTGTATGGCGTATTGAGTGCGCTGATCCAGGCTTATTATGATGTAGAATATTTATTTGACGTAGATGCACAGTGCTTTAACCCGCCGCCAAAAATCATGAGTGGGGTAATAAGACTTACAAGGCGTAAAACGACACTCAATGTAAGGTCAGAACGTGATTATTGGGTATTGGTAAAAACAGCGTTTAACCAACGCCGTAAAACAATGCGTAACGCCGTAAAAGCTCAATTCACACAAGAAATATTACGGGAGGAGATTTTTAGCAAGCGTGCTGAAGCACTGAGCATAGAAGATTTTGCCACCTTAACCCATAAAATGATATAGCATGAAAACTATTCTTGCCATCCTCTCTTTTGTTATTGTATTTACCAGCTGTGATACACCAAGGTATGCGCACAGTCCAACCGCTCATAATGTACCCATTCTAACGAAAAAGGGCGATTCCAAAGTTGCGGGCTATTATTCAAACAATGGATTGTCGGCAACAACCGACGGTGCCAACGGTTACGATAAGAATATTTCTCATGGCACTGATCTTCAGGGAGCTGTTGCTGTAACCAACCACATTGGGTTACAGGCTAATTATTTTTACCGAAGTGAAAAATTAAATTCGAATTTCGGTGACTTTAATTTTGATAGCAGCAGGATCAGGTACAAGAGAAATATGTTCGAAATTGGGGCAGGTTATTTTACACAGCTTGATACAAAACAGCGTGTGCTTTTACAGATTTTTGCCGGGGCCGGATTGGGTAAAACGACCATTACTGAAACTGGAACTAATTTTAACCAGCTCCCTTACAGCCGCTTTTACAACACAGACCTCACAAAATTTTACCTGGAACCTTCTATTACTTTCAGGGCAAAAGAAATTTTTGCAGCATCAGTTGCTACCAGGGTAAGCATTGTTAAATTCCGGAATATACTGTCAAATTATTCTTTTGATGAAAAGCTGAATTTTAACCTCGATAGTCTTGACCGTTACCCGGTTGCTTTTTTTGAACCGGCTTTTGTTGGTTCATTCGGCTTTAACAAACTGCCGGGTTTTAGAATTGAGATACAGGCTGGCCTGAGCTTATTACTGGATGGTGGAGATTTCCTGTACTACAGGCCTTTTAATTTTTCAGCAGGATTGATCTTCGATATTCGTAAACTCATTAAAGGAGCTAATAATTAGCCAGGTAACTAACAACTGTTAGCAATTGCTTGTTTAATCTGTAATTTAGTAGTGTAATTAATAACCACAAAGGGATTAAACCTGTAAAGCAAGAAAATAAATGAGCTCTACTACAACTCAAAAGATAAGAATCGTAACCGCAGCAGCTTTATTTGACGGGCACGACGCCGCAATCAATATTATGCGACGGATTCTGCAAAGTAAAGGCGCCGAGATTATTCACCTGGGACACAATCGCAGTGTGGCAGATATCGTTGAGTGTGCTATCGAGGAGGATGTTCAGGGAATTGCTATCACGAGTTACCAGGGAGGGCATGTTGAATTTTTTAAATATATGAAGGACCTGTTGAATGAGAATGGTTGTGGCCACATTAAAATTTTCGGTGGTGGCGGGGGTACAATCCTGCCGGGTGAAATCGAAGAATTACAGCATTATGGCATCACCAGGATATATAGCCCCGATGATGGCAGGCAAATGGGTCTTGAAGGAATGATCGAAGATGTGATAAACAAATGCAGGCCTGTCGGTGCCATCGAAGAAATGAACACTAAACCTCAATGGAACGGTAAACTTCCGCTTGGTGAAGTAAAGGATATCAGGAGGATAGCCAGGGCCATCACTTTAGCTGAAAATGGTGACGATAATACAGAACTATTATTAGAAATTAAGGAACGCTCCGGCGCTGCTGGTGTAATTAAACCGGTAACTCCTGTGCTTGGTATAACGGGAACGGGTGGGGCAGGAAAATCTTCTGTTACGGATGAGATCGTGCGCCGTTTTTTAAATACATATGCTGATAAAACAATTGCTGTTATTTCTGTTGATCCAAGTAAGAAAAAAACAGGGGGGGCCTTATTGGGGGACAGGATAAGGATGAATGCGATTTCTTCAACGCGTGCCTACATGCGAAGCCTGGCTACCAGGGAAAGCGACAAGGCATTGAGCAAGTACGTCCAGGACGCCATTGATATTTGTAAAGAGGCGGCCTATGATCTGATTATCCTGGAAAGTGCTGGTGTGGGACAAAGCGATGCTTCCATCCTGGATTATTGCGATATAAGTATGTATGTAATGACGCCGGAATATGGTGCGCCATCCCAATTGGAGAAAATAAACATGATAGACTATGCAGATATTATCTGCCTGAACAAATTTGATAAAGCAGGTGCCCTGGATGCGCTGCATGACGTTCGTAAACAATACAAGCGTAGCCACAGTTTATGGAATGCAAAAGATGAGGAACTTCCGATTGTAGGAACCATTGCGGCACAATTCAATGACGCAGGCGTTAATGAATTGTTTGATATATTGATGGAAAAAATAGCCGCAAAAACAGGAATCACTTACCACGGCGATGTGGCGCATCACAAACATGTTAAAGATACATTTAGTCAATCCACAATCATACCCCCAAAAAGAGCACGGTATCTGTCGGAAATAGTGGAAACAATTGAAGAATACGACAACTGGGTGAACGGGCAAAGTAAATTAGCCACATCATTGTATCAGGTAGAGGGGACAATGAATGCCCTGTCGGTAACTTCTGTTCCACCAGCGGGTATCACAGCAGAATTGCTTAAACTCAAAAAGTCCTTAGAAGAAAACCTCGACACTGTTTCCAGAAAATTACTAGACGGTTGGGCGTCTGTTCAGGAACGTTATACAAAAGAGTTTTACGAATTCCAGGTTCGGGATAAACTTATCAAACAGCCCCTCACGTATAAAAGTTTATCAGGTACGGTATTATCTAAAGTATATCTGCCCAAATATAGCGACTGGGGCGATATCTTAAAATGGCAGTTACAGGAGAATGTGCCCGGTGAGTATCCCTTTACAGCAGGTGTGTTCCCCTTAAAACGCGAAGGAGAAGATCCAACAAGAATGTTTGCAGGAGAAGGTGGGCCTGAAAGAACAAACAAACGTTTTCACTACGTAAGTGTTGGGCAGCCCGCAAAACGCCTCAGTACTGCATTTGATAGTGTTACATTATATGGCGAAGATCCTGCACATCGGCCTGACATTTATGGTAAGGTTGGCAACAGCGGTGTTAGCATTGCAACGGTTGATGATGCAAAAAAGCTATACAGTGGTTTTGATCTCTGTGATCCAAAAACCTCCGTTAGCATGACGATCAACGGCCCGGCTCCAATGCTCCTGGCATTTTTTATGAATGCCGCCATTGATCAGCAGTGTGAACAATATATAAAAGAGAATAACCTGAATGAACAGGTAAATAAAATAATTGAAGCAAAGTATGACATCAGCCTGCTGCCCAAGTACACAGGCATTGATAGTAAACCGGTTACAGCTGTAAAAGGCGAATTGATAGGCGGTCTTCCCCAGGGCAATGACGGCCTTGGGCTAAGATTACTGGGTCTTAGTGGCAAAGATGTGTTGCCAGCAGATGTGTATGAGTCTATCAAAGCTAAAGCACTTTCCACGGTTAGGGGAACTGTACAGGCGGATATTTTAAAGGAGGATCAGGCACAGAATACCTGTATATTTTCTACCGAGTTTGCCCTAAAACTCATGGGTGATGTGCAGCAATATTTCATAGACAACAATGTACAAAATCTTTACAGTGTAAGTATCAGCGGGTATCATATCGCTGAAGCAGGCGCCAACCCGATTACACAGCTTGCTTTTACACTTTCTAACGGGTTTACTTATGTGGAATATTATTTAAGCCGCGGAATGAATATCAATGATTTTGCGCCCAACCTCTCCTTTTTCTTCAGCAATGGCATGGATCCGGAATATAGCGTGATCGGCCGTGTGGCAAGACGCATTTGGGCAAAAGCCATGAAGAATAAATATAAAGCAAACAGCCGTAGCCAAAAATTAAAGTATCATATTCAAACAAGTGGCCGCAGTTTACACGCCCAGGAAATTGATTTTAATGATATCAGGACAACCTTACAGGCTTTGTATGCCATTTATGATAATTGCAATTCCCTGCATACTAACGCTTACGATGAAGCGATTACAACACCTACAGAAGAAAGTGTGCGTAGAGCCATGGCTATTCAACTGATTATCAATCGTGAACTTGGTACAGCAAAAAATGAGAACCCCAACCAGGGATCATTCCTGATAGAAGAATTAACCGATCTTGTTGAGCAGGCAGTAATGGCCGAGTTCAATCGTCTTACAGAACGAGGCGGTGTGCTCGGTGCCATGGAACGCATGTACCAGCGTAATAAGATACAGGAAGAAAGTTTGTACTACGAAACATTAAAACACAACGGGGAGTATCCCATCGTTGGAGTAAATACTTTTCTAAGTAAAAAAGGTTCGCCAACCATCCTCCCTTCTGAAGTGGTCCGTTCAACAACACAAGAAAAAGAATTCCAGATAACTACCCTGGAAGCATTTAAGAAAAGGCATGCCGGTCAAAGTGCGGCTATGCTAGTAAAGTTACAACAGGTGGCAGTGAACAACGGCAATTTATTCGAAGAGCTAATGGAAACGGTGAAGTATTGTTCACTCGGGCAAATAACCAATGCATTATATAGTGTGGGTGGACAATACAGGCGAAATATGTGATCCCAACTTAGATCAACGCAGGTTTTGAAGAGGGTTTTGGCAGTTTCCGGTAAGAAAACCGTGGCTAAATAACGGGCAGGCACTCTTAAGGTTAAAAGTGATCGATTTCTAAATTACATTTCGCCTAAGTCATTTGCGGCAAGCAAATAATTCTCACCAGCGTTGATAACAGGAGAAGTCCTTATAGCTATTCAATTATTGAATCTATGAAAAGTTAGTTCCGGGGCACATCCAGATTGTTTTCATTCAAGATGCTAACTTTTCTTTTCTTTTTTTGCAGGGACGCAGTTGGGAACCTTTTTGCCTTTCTTTGTTTTGGATCCTACTTGTTCATATCCTTTCCAGCAAGGATCTTCTTTTTTTGGAGAAGTTTTTTTTTTAGTTGCCATATTCATTTTTGAAAGAAGAGACAAATAGAATGCCGAAGGCGGCTGCG
>JACMPR010000018.1 GCA_014377385.1 Ferruginibacter sp.
TATTGCCGATAGTGATGATGAACTTGTACCGGAAACCTTCGAAGTTTTTATGAAAACATGGAATGATATTCCAGTTGAAAAGAGAATTAATTATTGTGGGGTAGCCGCATGTTGCAGGGATCAGTTTGGCAAGCGTATATCCGACCAGGTACCCGGAGGCGTTTTTGACGGTGGTTTCAGGGAATTGTTCTATAAATACAAATTCCGAAAGGAAGTTTTTATGATTAATAAAACGGCGATGATGCGTGAATTCCCTTTTCCTGAACATATTCGAAATGTGTTGGTTCCGGAAGCACTAACCTGGAGAATAATGACAGATAAGTACAAATTGCGTTTCATAAACGATGAGATGCGTACTTATTATATAGATGAGCCCAACAGCCTCAGTGCTATCAAAAGGCGTTCTCCACATTCTAAGGCTTTGTCAAGTTGCCTGGAAAGTGGTAATGTGCTAAATAACGATCTACGTTATTTTATTTTTTCGCCGTTATATTTCTTTCGAATGGCACTTGTTTACCAAAGCTTTCGGCCTTTTTTAAATAATCAGGAAAGAAAATGGGTTTTTTTAAAGCCTTTTGCCAAAACCTTTGCTTTTCCCTTTATTTTTGCCGGCTGGGCATATAGCAGAATAATGATGAGCCGTTTCCAAAAAAAGTCAGGAGTGTAGCCCGAGGTTATTGTCTCATTATCTGCATTACTAAATACCGGCATGCTGATTCGCAAAAAGCTGGAACCAGGAATATATTTTAAACGCAAAAAATGAACAAGGAATATTCACCCCATATGCTGGAATGGACCGACGAAAAAGTTTCCCGTTTCTGGAATTTCCGCAATAATTATAAACCTTACGATGATACCTGGTTTACATTGCAGGCTGGTGATGCAGTTTTAAAACTTGTCAATAAAAAGCATCGCTTGAACGGTAAGGTGCTGGATTATGGTACCGGCAAGGGATACCTGATAGCCCATCTGTTAAAAAATTATCCCTTAACGGAATTATACGCGTGCGATTTTACCGATAGTCTTGTAAAAGAGGTAGACCAAAAATACAATACCCAAAATAATTTTAAGGGCTGTACACTGCTTACCGACCTTCCTTCTGCGTATCCTACAGATTTTTTTGATGTGGTTTTCCTGGTGGAGACGATAGAGCACCTGACTGATAATTACTTACACGGAACACTTACAGAGATAGACCGGATATTAAAGCCTGGCGGAATCGTTGTAATTACTACCCCAAATGCCGAGGTACTTGAAAAAACATTTGTGCATTGCGCCGACTGCGGTGCCAGTTTTCATCACATGCAACATATAAGAAGCTGGAACATTCATAATCTTACCGATCTCACAACTAAGTTTAATTTTTCAACTTTCTTTTGCGAAGCGGTAAACATTCAGTGGTACAGTAAAAAAGGTTTATTTTATTATGCGGCAGACCAGGTAAGAAAATTTTTTACAAAGCCGTCAAAAGCAAACCTGGTTTATATCGGTAAAAAATGATCCATTCTTTCAATCGACGTTCGCATTCATGATAAACAGAATAAAAGAATTTGCAGGCGTTTTGAGGTTGTCCCGGCATCCTTTAAAAATAATCTTCGGCCAATTGCTTGCCAAAAGCGGGCTGCACCGGTTTTTTACCATTCGCATGCAGGGGTATAAAATAAATTTTTCTAAGTCGGCCCTGGCACTTTCCCTTTTTGCAGATTCGCATCAACGACATGAAGATGAGCAATTCCTGCAGCGGATATTAAAACCCGGCCAGGTATATGCAGACATCGGTGCAAATATCGGAACCCTGGTGTTGTCGGCAGCGGCAGCGGTTGGACCAAAAGGCAAAGTAATTGGCATTGAGGCACATCCCGTTACTTTCAAACACCTGCAGGCCAATGTGGCCATCAACGATTTTTCCAATATTGTGTTGATCAATTCAGCAGCCGGCGACAAGGAAGGAAGCGTTTTTTTTAGCAATATCAATTCTGACGATCAGAACAAAGTATTGACAGGGCCGGGAATTGGCATTGAAATAAAAGTGGATACGCCAGACCATCTTCTCGCAGCCGAATCTACAATAGATGTTTTGAAGATAGACGTAGAAGGATATGAAAAATTTGTATTGCAGGGTGCAACGCTTACGCTACAAAAAACAGGTATTATCTATTTCGAATCCTGGGAAAAACACTTTAGCAATTTTGGTTATAAAACAGCAGACATCATCCGCATTCTAAAAGAAAATAATTTTGAAGTGTACAAACCAACCGGTAATCAACTGGTAAGTTTACCTGCATCCTACCAATCTGAGCGTTGCGAAAACCTGGTTGCGCTAAAAGATACAAATGGTTTTTGTAAAGCGCATGGATACGTGGTAACGGGCTGAAAAGTTTGATGGTGGCATCTTTGAGAATACCGTCATAATTAAAATAACTTTATATATTCAAGTAAAAAGTAAAAATGGTTACTAATTTTAAAGAGGAAGTGGCAAGTGGCGAACGATTTGAATTTGGGAAGAACTGGAGCAGTTTTCTGAAATTGTTGAATGAGGACAGGA
>JACMPR010000139.1 GCA_014377385.1 Ferruginibacter sp.
AGTTCCTGTGCTTTGATAGTTTTTCGTGCTCTTCCCTCCGTTTCATATTTTGTATATAATGTTTCAAATACTTCGCCATGGCAATCACTCAGGCCTGGTGCTTCGTTGGGGCAAAACAAACTCCACTGTCCATCCGCTTCTACCCTTTTCATAAACAAGTCGCAAATCCATAAGGCATAAAATAAATCCCTTGCACGCATTTCTTCTTTACCATGATTTTTTCTGAGATCTAAAAACGCAAATATATCAGCATGCCATGGTTCAATGTAAATAGCAAATGCACCTTTACGTTTGCCCCCACCCTGGTCAACATAACGGGCTGTATCATTAAACACCCTTAGCATGGGCACTATGCCATTACTGGTTCCGTTGGTGCCGCCAATATAGCTTCCTGTTGCACGGATATCATGTATGGCTAAACCTATACCACCGGCACTTTGAGAGATTTTGGCAGTTTGTTTCAAGGTGTCGTAAATACCATCAATGCTGTCTTCCTTCATAGTTAACAAAAAACAACTGCTCATTTGCGCCTTAGGTGTACCTGCGTTAAATAAGGTAGGTGTAGCGTGTGTAAACCAACGCTCACTTAAAAGATTGTATGTTTTTATAATGCTCTCAATATCTTCTTTATGAATGCCCAGTGCCACCCTCATAAACATGTGCTGCGGACGCTCCACAATTTTACCATCCACTTTTAACAGGTATGCTTTTTCCAATGTTTTAAAACCAAAGTAATCAAAGCTAAAATCGCGATCGTATATAATGGTGCTGTCCAGCACTTCCGCATTATCTTCAATCACCTTCCATACATCATCTGCAATCAGCGGCGATTTTTTACCGTTTGATTTATCCACATATAAGTACAATTTCTTCATCGTTTCCGAAAAAGATTTGATAGTATTTTTATGCAGGTTACTTACGGCAATCCTTGATGCTAAAATAGCATAGTCGGGATGCTTGGTAGCAAGAGAAGCGGCGGTTTCAGCAGCAAGGTTATCCAGTTCTGTTGTGGGCACTCCATCGTAAATACCTTCAATTACTTTTTTGGCAACATCAATAGCGTTTACCAGTGGGCTTAAACTGTAAGATAATTTTTCAATACGGGCCGTTACCTTATCGAATTTAATGGTTTCTTTTTTACCATTTCTTTTAATTACGTGCATATCGTTGTAAACTTTATATGGAGGTGATGATTGTTTGCTGGTTAAAATCTTTCAATTACGAAAACTAATTATTAAAATGAAAATCTGCATCTTAATAATATCCACAGGTGTTAATTACTTTTTAAAAATCTTCTTCAAGGGAGAATGCCTGCGACTCTTTTGTGCCCATCACGCCTGCCTTTTGATAATCTCCCACTCTTTTTTCAAAGAAGTTGGTTTTACCCTGCAGAGAGATCATTTCCATAAAGTCGAAGGGATTGGTGGCATTGAACATTTTAGGGTAGCCTAATTCTGCCAGCCATCTGTCGGCGACAAATTCAATATACTGTTGCATCAGTTTCGCATTCATGCCAATCAATGCAACTGGCAATGCTTCCGTTACAAATTCTTTTTCAATTTTTACCGCATCGGCAATTATTTCAAATACGGCCTCTTTTGTTAGCTTACTTTCCAGCATGCTGTATAACAGGCAGGCAAATTCACAATGCAATCCTTCATCGCGACTAATTAGTTCGTTGCTGAAAGTTAAACCGGGCATTAGGCCTCTTTTCTTCATCCAAAAGATAGAGCAAAAACTACCGCTGAAAAAAATACCTTCTACCGCAGCAAATGCTACCAGGCGTTCTGCAAAATTTCCTTTATCAATCCACCGCAAAGCCCATTCTGCTTTTTTCTTAACTGCCGGTACGGTATCTATTGCATGAAACAGGCGTTGTTTTTCTTTCGGATCTTTTATATAATTATCTATCAGCAAAGCATAAGTTTCTGAATGGATATTTTCCATCATTATCTGAAAGCCATAAAAGCACCTTGCTTCCGGCAACTGCACTTCGCTCATAAAATTAACTGCCAGGTTTTCGTTTACGATGCCATCACTGGCCGCAAAAAATGCCAGGATATGAGAGATGAAATGGCGTTCGCCATCATTGAGGTTATCCCAGTCTTTTTGATCACTGCTTAAATCAATTTCCTCCGCCGTCCAAAAACTAGCTTCATGCTTTTTATACATTTCCCACACTTTGGGATAATTGATGGGAAGAATTACAAAACGGTCTTTGTTTTCTCTTAAAAGTAATTCGGTGCTTGTGATGTCAGACATGATGATGATTGTATTAAATTATATTTATTAAAAAGCGATTGTTATAAACGATTGTTGAAAGTTAACCCACGCTATTGCATTGGGCTAAACTATTATTATGCGGTTATCTTTTTTGTAAGGCCGTTAAACCTGGTTCTAAGAGCTTGTATCTCACTGACCGCTGATCTTTTACCGGCACATTTGAATGCGGCGGATACCGCAACAATAGTATTAATTACAGTTGCAAAGCAAGTTCATGATGTAACATAGTTTGTTGCTAAGTTTTATTGGTGTTTTGATACCTGGACAATATTTACAAGAACTATTGCAATAGTACTAATGCTTTTAATTTAGCAGAGAAAAAGTTAGTAACACAATTTGTTAATATCGCCTGTAACCTTTGCGCATATTGTATTGTGTGAGAATTGCCATTTTTTTACACATTTTAATAACCAAATGGGTATAAAAAAACAAGTATAATTAAAAGAATTTCTCATACCCATTTTTACTGGTAAATCTTTAAACAAAACTTACCTCGCCAACGTTTGTTTTAGTGCTACCGGTAAATCATTCAGCAACAATTCTGCCATTAACTTTTGGGCATTCATCAACTGGTGAGTCACGCTTTGGGGGTGACTAGTCAGGCTATGACTACTTACCAAACTTTTGTTTAAGTGCTGCCAGTGCGTCATTCATCGGTAATTCTACCACAGGCTTTTGGATATTGCCTTTATTTTTAAAACCATCTCGCCCACCGTGCTGGCTGCCGCCATATTGTTTTCTTGCAGGAGCCTCCTCCGTTTGTTTAATAGAAAGTGCAATGCGTTTTCTTAGGGCATCTACTTCCACTACTTTTACTTTTACATGCTGGTTTAGTTTTAATGCTTCGTTAGGATCAGTGATGTAGGTATGCGAAATTTCAGATACGTGTACTAGCCCATCCTGCTTTACGCCTATATCAATAAAGGCTCCAAAACGGGTGATGTTGGTGACCACACCCGGCACTTCCATTCCAATCTTTACATCATTTATACTGTAAATATTTGCAAATTCAAAAGCCTGTGCCTCACTGCGTGGGTCAAGTCCGGGTTTTTTTAATTCATTCAAAATATCCTTTATCGTTAGCTCCCCAATTTGTTCGGTAACATATTTTTTTGCATCTACTTTTTTTAATAATTCTTCTTTGCCAATCAACGATTTCACATCAACGCCCAGGTCTTTTGCCATTGCTTTTACCACAGGGTAAGCTTCGGGATGTACAGCACTTTGGTCAAGCAAATCATCCCCTTCTTTGATGCGCAGAAAGCCAGCGCATTGTTCAAAAGCCTTAGCGCCTAAACGGGGTACTTTCAGCAATTGTTTGCGGCTGGTAAACTTGCCAATTTCGTTTCTGTGTTTTACTATATTATCAGCCAGCGTACCACCGATGCCACTTACATAACTGAGCAGCTGTTTGCTGGCGGTATTTAAATTTACACCTACATTATTCACACAGCTAATAACAGTTGCGTCTAAACGCTCTTTCAATCTAAATTGATTTACATCATGCTGGTACTGGCCCACACCAATACTTTTAGGATCTAACTTTACCAGCTCAGCCAATGGATCCATTAATCTTCTGCCAATGCTTACTGCGCCACGAACCGTAATATCTTCATTAGGAAATTCTTCCCTTCCAATTTCAGAGGCTGAGTAAATAGATGCACCATCTTCATTTACCAAAAATACCGGCAGACCAAGCGCTAATTTTTTTATGAAGTTATCAGTCTCTCTTCCGGCTGTGCCATCGCCAATGGCAAAAACCTCAATGCCGTATTGCTGTACTAAATTTTTAATTTTGATGGCTTCGGCGGCTACCCTGTTTGTTTCGTGTGGAAAGATGAGGTCTGTTTTTTGCAACTCACCTTTTTCATCCAGACAGACTACTTTACAACCAGTTCTGTAGCCTGGATCTATCGCTAAAATTCTTTTACTTCCAATGGGAGAACTTAGTAATAGCTGGCGCAGGTTTTCTGCAAAAACATTGATGGCTTCTTCGTCCGCTTTTGTTTTTAATGCTGTTCTAAATTCTGTTTCCAGGCTGGGTTGCAATAACCTGCGGTAGGCATCTTTAACCGCTTTGCGTAACTGATCGCTACAGGTACTCATGCCTTTTAAATAGAGCGCCTCTATCATTTCCAAAGCAGCTTCATCCGCAGGCGAAATAGCCATGCGTAAAAAGCCTTCTAAAAATCCACGCAACACTGCCAGTATCCGGTGCGAAGGTGTTTTAGATATGGGCTCTGAGAAAGCAAAATAATCTTTGTATTTAATGCCTGTAGTTTCCTTATCAGCCACCACCGTGCTTTGCAGGGTGGCTTCGGTTTCAAATAACTTGCGCAGTTTAGCCCTTACCTGCACATCTTCGTTTATCTGCTCTGCAATAATGTCTCTTGCACCTTGTAAAGCTGCCTCTGCGTCGGCTATTTTTTCGTTGATAAAACTGGTAGCGGTGGCAATAAGGTCAATGTCTTTTTG
>JACMPR010000140.1 GCA_014377385.1 Ferruginibacter sp.
CAGGAGATGAGCACAGGGCAGTATTTTATGCGCATGGTTTGTATATAACGGGCGGCAGCGCAAATGTATAATTCACTTTAAAGTAAAGTTTCAATCATTCAAAAATCATCCCGACAGGTTTGTCGGGATGATTTTCTAAAATATTTATTTATGAGCTTTCAGGTTCAAAAAATCAGAAAAAGCGAAACGGTTGAAGTAGTTGTCGCAAACATCAACAGCCGTGTATATAAGTTCTCAGACAATGAGACCACGCTGGATAAAGTCGTACTGCAGGCAATTGCGATAAACACAGAGGCGCTCGGAAAATCTTTCAGCGGCAGGACAATTATGTCGAATGCTGAAATGAAAAAAGGCTACCTCACACTGGCGACACCGGATACCAAAACCCCTATTAAAAGAATTCCTCTGGAGACTTTTTTCAACAACCAGAATTTCATAACATATTTCGAAGATGTGCTGATCGATCTGCGTAAATCTACGGTTGATTTTCCAAACTCTGCCGCGCTGGTACTTCCGGCTGATGGCCAGGGCTTCAGCATACCTATCACCATTTTTTACCGCGACATGAAGGCCAATGAAAAGATTGGTGACATGGGTGAGGTTTTAAGTGATTATTAAAAAAAAGACGCCATCCATTTTCCTTCTCCTATTGGAGAAGGTGGCCAAAGGCCGGATGAGGTGGTGAGGTCTATAAAATATTGATGTATGGCTATTTATCAGCGGCGCAATGTAGTAGAGATGGTGAGGGCAGCTAAATGCCCTTATTGGAAAGTTTTCGAAAATGAACGTGCAAAGACAGCCGGCAATTATGTTATTGCCTGTGATCTTGATGTGCAGGATTTGGGCATCAATGCGGCCTGTGATGATCTCCAGATGAAACTTTCAACACTTACACAAGGCAGGTATTACCTCACAGCATACGAGAAGAATGACGGCAAAAGAAAAGGTGTTGATAGTTGGATAGAGATTGAAGCTACTGCAGGTTCACCGGTTGCGGGCATTGGATCAACTACAGCTGATAATAAAATATACATCGAAGGCATCGGAAATATTACTCCTGACAATATCGGTGATGCTATTGAAAAAAAGTTTGCGCTCATGATCGCAAAGCAGAAAGATATTGATGAGCGCAAGGCAATGGAGCTAAAAATAAAAGAACTGGAGCTCGCCGTAAGAGAGAATGATTCCGGGGCTAATAAAGCATTCCTGGGCATAGGTACGATTGCTTACAGGGCGTTATCTAAAACACCCGAATTTAAAGAGGTGCTGGGCATTGTAGGTGACATCACCAAGGCTGCGAATGCCGGCGGTATGGCTGAAGAAGTAAGTACGATATCAGGTGTACACGAAAATCATATCGAAGGCGATACAATGGAGATTGGCGGTGTACACGTGAACCAGGACAGGATGCTGGCAGCACTTGACAAGCTCGGTAAAAATAATCCTGATGTGCTTACGCATATTGAGGGACTTGCAAACCTGCGGGAAAAAGATCCTGATATGTATGTAACAGGACTGGACTTTTTAAAATAATAAAATTTAAAAGTGGACCACGCAATAGAAGATTTTAACCCGGAAGAGCATGAAAGGCTGATGAACGCTATTACAGACCTCAGCAGGGACAACCCCTGTTTTGTTGAGCAGCTGGAGAAGCTCGCAGCATTAAAAAACAATCAGCCGAAGCTTTGGGAAGCCGGCAAAAAATTTTTAAAATTATGATCGGAGAAGTAATAACGCAATCGGATTTAAAAGGCATGCAGGCTATGAATGCGAATAATTTTTCGCAAACAGGCTACATATCCCCTACGCTATATCGGCCCGCAAATGGTGTGAAAGCCTGGAACATTTATAAAAATTTCTCCGATGTTCTGAGTAAATATAAATTTCTCAATAAGATACCCGGCGGTAAAGATGTGAAGCCCTCCGGCAATATTTCAGTTGATGGACCAGGTGCTGTAACAATGGGAATCAACGTAGATTTTTTTACGTTTCTTCCGGCAGTTGGTTTATTTCCGCTCAATTATTTATCTGTAAAAAATCTTTGTTACGGCAGTAAACCTAAGCAATATAATTACATCGCAAGGTTTAATGACACCAAAGGTGCAGGCCCTTTTTATGCTGTAATTGACAGCCGCTATATGGCTATGGATGCAACGGTAATTAAAAAGTCGGATGCAGCAAAGATTGCAGCATTAGACGAGTACCATAAGCAGTTGCAGCTTGCTAAAGCAAACTTCAATGCATTCACTGCATACGTGCAGAAAATGCCGGTAAAAAACCTTACTGCAGCTCAACAGCAGCAGTACAGGGATGCAGTAACGATGCAGGTAAAGTTCGAACAGGATCTCCGAAAGATAAAATCTGCAGATATTGTTTTCGGCAAAAAAAACAGCGTAAGCGGCATTGGTGTAGTGCCTGTGCTCGTGTGGATCGTAGTAGTTGTAGTAAGTGCTGTCGTAGCTGTTTATTCACTTGAAAAAGTTCTTTCTCAAGTCAAGGATATCAAAACGGTTAACTCTGCCTATGATTTTCAAAGATGGAGTGCAGGGCAGGAACTGGAAATAGATAAGGCTGAGAAAGCCGGCACCATTACACCTGAGCAGGCAGCTAAACAAAAGGAACACCTGCAGGTAAAAGTTGATGCTGCAAAGGATATTCTTGTGAAAGCTTCAGAGGTCAAACCCGGCATCTTCGATAGTATTCAAAATATTTTATTGATCGGTGGCGGAATATTCTTGTTATCCAAATACATTAATTCTAATTCTTAAACCATGGTTCAATATAGCAGAAAAGTAGCTTTTGATCTGATCGATAAGACACGTAAATGGAATGCAATGGGCTGTCATGCCTGGAGCCTTCTGAACGTGGGTAACGTAAACGTTACCATCAATGGGGTGCTTATCCTTAAAGAAGATCAAGATTTTGAAGGACCTGCAGAGCGGCCTGACACTCGTGACGATACCGATCTTGATATTGAATTTGACGCAACAAACGCACCTACAAAATTTGCAGCAACCGGCGGAACAGATCCTCGGCTTGACCAAGACGCAATACCCGGTGGCCCCACACCCGGCAGGGATACTAGATTGCTAATCGTTAAATCATTTCTTTCTAAAATATAAACGATGGCAAATTTTAATATTTCGAAAGATATCACCATTGAATTTGAAGGTGGATTTTTTAACGATCGATCAGCAGGCTGGACTTACAGGGGCATCACTGAAAAGTTTTATCCGTCATGGCCGGGGTTTGCAAGGATTAGAAAGTTGACAGGAGGCAAAACTCCTGCTCGGTATAAAATTTTTAAAGACGCAATACTAGATGCTTACGTTGATGAGTTTCACAACTCTGTGTTTTGGAAAAATAAGGTAACAGGCGAATCTATCGCTAATCAGGCAATTGCAAATATGTGTTATGATTTTATTCTGCATAAAGAGAACGATGCAATAAAAGTCATTAATAATGTTGCAAAAGTTTTCAATCCTTACATCACCACAAAACAAACTTCTCTATCTCTCGATGTTGTGAAAGAGATGAATAAAAATCCTTTGGAATTTTATGCTTCCCTCCGCAATGCAAGACTGGCTTATTATAACAACAGTAGAAATTTCAGCAAACCTTTGAAAGCGTCTTTTGTAAGAAGAGTAAACAAACTGCCTTCGTCAATTGGAGGAGTTAGAGGCTTTTTAAATTACTAAAATATTAGCGTATAACAAAAGGCCTGCAGCCTTTCACAAGGACGGAAACTGCAGGCCACCGCTTAAACGACATCATGGTAAACGAATATTTTAAAAGTTATGTGGATCTCTTTTCCCGGATGACTGTCAACAATGATAAAAAGAAATTCATTGATGCCATTGTAGCTAAGATCAACTTAGGTAAAGCAAGATATCAGGGTTTGCAGGCAATAACAGGCGTGCCGTGGTTCGTCATTGGTTTAATTCATTACATGGAAGCTAACTGCGATTTTACAAAGCATTTACATAATGGGGATCCCCTGAGTGCAAGAACTATTAAATATCCGGCCGGTTATCCCCGGGAAGGAAAACCTCCGTTTACTTTCGAGCAAAGTGCAGTGAGCGCCATTAAAAAACAAAATATGCATAAGGTAGATGACTGGAGTGTTCCTAATATCCTTTTGCTTCTGGAACAATATAATGGAATGGGCTACAGGGACAAAACAAACATCAATAGCCCTTATCTCTGGAGCTTCAGCAATCTGTATACAAAAGGAAAATATGTTGCAGATAATAAGTACGATCCTAATGCCGTTTCAAAACAAGCCGGTGCAGGGGTTATCCTTAAAAGAGTGTTAGAAGTAAACAACCTGATCACTGTATCCGTAGCAACGGGCGGTTCTTTAATCGTTGCTGCAGCTATTTTTTTTTTAATTTTTAACGCTGAGTAATATGCCATTTGTAAAAAGAAATCGAGGCGGGGCGGCAGGTGGAGCGAATGCGGAAACATTCCTCGTTATAAATCCGGCAACTGCAAACGGTGATACCGGTAAAAGATTACCGGCTAATGTTGTTATCAAAAGAATACTGGTAAAAGCTGCTGCAGATGTTCCCACTTTTAAAATGGGCACGGTGATCAACGGTGATGATCTGTGTTATGAGACTTTACTTCCTGCAGGGATTGTACAACCATTTGCCCCCTTTGCAGTTACCAAGGCAATCACACCCGTATTTGTTTCCGGCATGACAGGCACTGTAGTATCAATCATTATTTTTTATCAACCCTTCAATTTATAATTATGTACCGAAGTAATACAGTAAAACGATTTTATTTATTATTTATACTTTTTATCCTGAGCACATGCATTGCTAATTGCCAAACGACTAACCAGCAGAGTTACATAAAAGGTAAACGGATAGAGGCTACTGACAGCTTTAAGTTACGGGGTATTTGGTACAAAACTTTAGGGGGCAGTGGTACTCAGGCAGGCAGCGGATTAAGAAAAGAAAACGATACCATTTCTTTTAATCTTGAACCAACACAATCCTATTCAGAAAAAGCATCTGAAACACAGGCATATAATTTTGAACGGATTTCCATTGCTCCAATTTCTCAATGGTATGATGGCGTTTCTCTTGCTAACTATAAAGACACTTTGATATTATTGGGCGGGTGGAATGCCGGAGTTTCTTTTGATACTGTTAGGCAATCCGTTGATGGCGGCGTAACATGGACTTTCAGAGGTTTATTACCTTTTCCGGTTCACTCTCCTGTATTTATACAAGCATCTGACGGCTACGGTTATTTAATCGGCGGCGATTATTTAAGCACATCGGCGCAACGTGCAAAAGTTTATAGGACTTCGGATTACAGAACATGGACTTTAAGAACGGCAGCATCACCATTCGGAACAAGAATACTTCATGCAGGCGTAGAATTTAAAGGCGCGTTAATGGTAGGCGGCGGGCAAAATTTTTCGGCAAGTTTAGCGGATGGCGTATTTAATGATCTGTACAAATCAACAGATGGCGGCGTTACATGGGCTTTGCTTTCTAATACCCTTACGCACATGGGTAAAAATATTTCCAATACAATGGCGGTTTTTGCAGATCAAATCTGGCAAGTATCGGGCGGTAAATATGATAATCTGAGTATAGGCAGATCTTTTGATCGTACTGTATATTCTTCGCCGGATGGCATCAACTGGCAGCGCAGGGATAGCATACCATATAAGATAGGCGTGCATTATCCTTCTCTGATTCCGTGGGATGGTAAGTTGTGGCTTATGCAGGGCGCAGACACTACGATAGGAAGTTCTGCCGGCGTGAATCGTGATAGTGTTGCATACATGGATAGGGGCGGCTCATGGCATAAATGGGTAACAGGAAACCCTAAACCTGCAGCTACACACGCAGCGGCTTATACAGTTTATAAAGATCATCTGGTAAGGGCATTTGGCAATACAGTTAATGAAGTATGGACGCTCTCCCGAAGCGAAAAAATTTATACAGAAAAGCCACTTTATTTTAAGAATAAAATCAGGATAGATACGCTCGGTGTTACTTCTGACGGAAGGGCATTGTATTCTTATAATCCGGACGGAGGTACAAGCGATATGTTTTTTCAGAACTCAGTAGGAAATGGGCAAATAATTTTAAACAGCGTGAACTGGGAATTATGGAGCGCAGGCATTAAACGTTTTGATTTCCCGGCAAGCGGCAGTTTTTTAGTTTCAGCTAATGTACAAGCACCCGGCTATATTGTAGGAGGCAGCACCGCTACACCTTACGGCGGTTCGTATTACGGTACAAGTTTACAATCAGTAGGTAATTATCCCGGTGTATTATGGAGTGGAATTTCTCAAAAATTTGTTTTGGGCTTAGATGGTGCAGATGTAGGATTTAGGCAGGAAACAGGAGCAGCAACCGGTATAAGAATGATCCACAATATTGCTAACGGAACGCTGGTATTAAATAATAATCAAACCGCCGGAACGATAGCAATACTTGCACCTTCTGCAATGGCAGATTTTCAAAGCACGACAAAAGGCTTTTTATTTCCTCGCATGACAGCAGCCCAAAGAACGGCAATAGCTTCTCCCGCAGAAGGATTAATGGTGTATGACTTAGGGCTGCATAAGTTGTATGTGTATGACGGTACTGTATGGCAAGCGGCATGGTAAAATTTGTTTAAAAATTAAAAATTAAAAATATGGCACTCATTCAAATTGAAACTCCGCAAATAGAGATTGACATCCCGAATAAAACCATTGGCGGCACAGTCTTAAAAAGAAAAGCAAAACTGTTCACCATGATTTATAACCAATCTGTAAAACAACTTGTGTTGAGTTGGATCGTAATGTATTACGCACAAGCTGCCAATGATACCTACGGAGATTTAATTTCGGAGAAAGGTATAAGTTCTTACACAAAAGAAAGCATTGCAGATAATGGCACTATGGTATCACCAACCGGTGAAATACTTATTCCGGATGCAGAAGGAAATTATGATGAAGCACAACCACGCCTCGGACAGTATGATTTCTTTTACAGTGCCGCACAAACAACACCTATACAAGTACACACAATGATCCGTAACTACGGGTTAATGGCAAACTGGAACTAATGGGATTTTTAGCATGGGTGGTTAGTTTTTTATTATCACTTTTTTTCGTGCCAATAGGTATGATATACGGCTTTATAAAATGTTTTAACGGGCATTCATTAAAACAAGCATTCAAAACACTTGATAATAAGTTTTTCCGCATGGCAGTATCAAAAGATCAATATGGAAATGTAGTATGCGAAGAACTGTTTAATAGTACGCTGAGAAAAAAAGAAAGCAAACATTCATTTGGAGATGAAGATGAAACAATAAGCAGCGTTATAGGAAAGAATCTTCGGGACGATACGTTGAGCATTGCAGGAAAAGTTTTAAATAAAATTCTTTGTTTTTTTCAAAAAGACCATGCATTAAAGGCGATTGAAGATTTAAACGATTAATTAAGATTCTCCCCTTTCAACAGAAACATTTTATCCCCTTTATTCACAATCATAAAAATACAAACATGAAACAGGAACAATTTGAAGGCGCATTCAGAGCAGTACTTACGCTCGTTGGTACTTATCTTTTCGGACACAACATTTTTGGCAACATGATCGATGCAAGCTTATGGCAAGAGATCAGCGGTGCAGGTATGGTCCTCGTTTCTTTTATCTGGAGCATCAGTTCTAAATGCCTTACACTGGAGATCCTGCAGAGTACCCTGCTGAAAGTGGTAATGGTTGCCGGTGGCTTACTGGTTACCAGTGGCAGGATTGCCGGGGCCACGCTTAATGCTTTTGTAATGCTGCTCACAGCTATAATACCCATGCTGTACAGTTACCTCAGCAAAAAGAAAAGCGCCGGTATTGCTACGCTTAAAATTGATCCATCCGAACTCGCCAAATAATGAGATTATTAATTATCGG
>JACMPR010000141.1 GCA_014377385.1 Ferruginibacter sp.
AGCTGATTATAAAATTATGGTCAATGCGCACGAGGCGGTTCGCCCAACAGGAATTTCTAGAACGTATCCAAACCTAATTGGTAACGAAGCGGCTAGAGGAACAGAATACCAATCTTTTGGTGGATCTAAACCAAATCATGTAACGATATTGCCCTTTACTCGCTTGATAGGTGGGCCAATGGATTATACTCCGGGAATTTTTGAAATGGATTTGTCAAAATTGAATCCTGATAATCATTCGCATGTAAACAGCACTCTTGCCAATCAATTGGCCTTATACGTAACGATGTACAGTCCGTTGCAAATGGCAGCCGACTTACCAGAAAACTACAACCGTTTTTCTGATGCATTTCAGTTTATCAAAGATGTGGCTATTGATTGGACGTTGAGTAACTACTTAGAAGCAGAACCGGGACAATACATCACCGTTGCTAGAAAAGCAAAAGGAACAAACAACTGGTTTGTAGGGAATGTAAACGGAGAAACTCCGCGTACTTCAAACATTACATTTGACTTCTTAGAAAAAGGAAAAAAATATGAGGCCACCATTTATGCTGATGCAAAAGATGCTCATTACAAAACAAATCCACAAGCGTATACTATTCGCAAAATGACAGTAAGCAGCAAATCTAAATTAACGCAGTTATCAGTTCCTGGCGGAGGTTATGCTATCAGCATAATTGAAATCAGAAAATAATATCTAGTCCTGAAAAAGTAATACAGGATTATTAAAAAACAAAAAGGCTGTCTTTCCCGACAGCCTTTTTGCATTTTATAATGGTTCAAAACTAATTCACTTTGATCAATTTGATGTCAAAAACAAGCACAGAACCTCCAGGAATTGGCCCACTTCCATTGCTCCCATAACCCAAATGAGCTGGAATTAAAAGCATTCCACTTCCGCCTTCTTTAAAATATGGAATTCCTTCCGTCCAGCCTTTTATTACTTGATTTAATCCAAATGAAATTCCTTCGGCATTACTTTTGTCAAAGACAGATCCATTGGTAAAATAGCCTTTATAAGCTACTGTTACATTAGATGAAGCTGTAGGTTGAGTTCCTGTTCCTGCTTCATTAATAACGTAATACAAACCTGAATCGGTTCTTGTAGCAGTTAATTTGTTTGCGGCGATGTAATCAACAATTTCTTTTTCGTTTTGAACCGAATAATCAACCGTTTTAGACGCTTCACCATCTGATAAGCAAGAAACAAGTAGCATAGAAACTAACACTAATAAAATAGATTTCATAATTTAAATTAATTGGTAAGTTGGCAAATATATAAAATACACCTAAATAAATTATATTTTTCACTACTATATAACCAATATCAGTCCCCAAAAACCTGAACATCGTCTATCTGGAAAGCGCCATCCAATGCCAGGTTTTTTCCAGATCCAATATATTTAAATGCAATATTTATTTTTCCAGTATAAGATGATAGATCTACTCCGCCGCTTCCTACAAACTGATACCAAGGAGTGGCTTGTTTAGGCAAAATAACAGAAACAGGAATCCAAGTTGCTGTTTTTACATTCAGTCCATCAAAATTGGTTGAAACATAAACTTCCAATGAATTTAAAGGAGAGTCCACATCCAAATGATGCTGGGCGGTTCTGAAAGTTAATACCTCATTGGTATGCGTATCCATATCAATTTTTGGTGAAATTAGCCAAGCGATATTAGAGATTACCTTCGTCCCACTGATATTAAACTCGGCATAACCGTTACCTGAATAGACAGTTCCTTTCCAAAACAGCGTACCACTCTGGACGATGTTTGCCCAGCCCGGAAGACTTAAATTTGACTTGTCAACAACATTTTTAAAATCCTCAGAAAAAAATGGAATAGTTCTTAGTCCGCTCATGACAATATCCTTTTCTGAACGAGCCACCAATTGATAATCGGAGCCAAACTTCGTTAATACCCCCCTTACTTTCCCGCTTCCTTCAGGTACTAATTTACTGGAAAAATCAGCATAGCTACTAGTCCTGAAAATGACTTGATTTCCTTGTTTATCTACCAAACTCCAATTAGTCGCTCCGCCAATGTTATTTGTTTCTTCAAAATAATGACGGCCTACTGCCGCCTCTGCAAACTGAACATCGGACAACTCCACAAGCGTATTCAAATTGGAATCGTTCAATAAATCTGAAATAGAAATGGCCCGTACCAATTGATCGTCTGTTATGGTGGTACAGGAAGCATGCAATACATTTTTGTAGTCATTTTGGGAAAGTCTACCCACGGCTCCTTCATTATAGGTATTGACATAAATCCCTCCTATTCGCAAACTTCCGTAGTTGATGTCGGTATATTGGTCTTTCAATTTTACATATACTTTATTCCCCAACCTATAATCCACATAGGTATTTGTTGCATCCACGGGAACGCTAAACCCTATTGCTGGCGTTGTGGCTGTAGCCAAAGTTTGAAAGGAAATGCTCTTGAAAAAATTACCATATTCATCCGTTGAAATAACATAGGCTTCAATCACATCATCATATGTGTATTGTGAAACAATTGCTCCAGCAGTGGCATGAACCTCGGCAACCGTTTTATTTACAGCCAAATCAGGTTGATTGCAGGTCAACTTAGGAACCGCAACCTCATCATTGACGCAACCGGAAAAAAGGGTAACGAAAATCAGCACAGAAAAAATAGTATAGAAAGTAGCTTTCATAATAGATCATTTTTTATAAATTAAAACTAAGGTTTACAAAATAGGTTCTGCCGTAACCATAAAAATATTTGTTGCCAAAAGAAGGTGTCCCGCTGGAAACATCTTGATTGAGTTGACGGAAATTAGCATTTC
>JACMPR010000142.1 GCA_014377385.1 Ferruginibacter sp.
AAAATTAAAGGTTCAGGTAAAAATATTCGGAAGGGCCACCCCGGTGGAATTAAGTTATATGCAGGTTGAAAAACTGGCATAAATTACTAAACCAATGGTTTTGGACCGCCCCGATCACTCGGAGCGGTTTTTTTTGCCTCCCGGGGCGCGGGGTACCTCATTCAATGTAACTCGTGCCCAGGCAGGTGAGCCGCGAAATGATTTTTTTTTGGATCATTTTTTAAAATAATCCACCGGAATTGATTTAAAACTCGAGCTGTAATGAACGGGACAAGTATAAAGATCACGGACTACAATGGCTTGCACGGATAAGCAGCATCTGTTCCCATCTTTCCGGATTTCTTTTCAGAGCATCTGAAACGATGTCCAAATCTATAAATTCCATAGAAAAGAATAAAAATCTTTCTTCGTGCTCCTTCCTGTCTTTGCGCCTTTTGTGGCGACAACTTATAATTGTCCAGCACTGATAAAAATGCTAATGAGGGCACTCAATGTGGAATAAAACCTCTGAAACGAAGTCCATCCAAACGTATAGACTCAGTAGAAAGGAATAAAAAAACCTTCTTCGTGCTCCTTCCTGTATCCGTGGCGACTACATCTATAATGCCTGCACATTACCCCAACTCTGATAAAAATGTTCATGCGTCGGGGCACTAAGCGTATAATACAGCCTGTACCTGCCTGCAGCCAGGCCGGGCATGATTTGAAGATGCTGGTTGGCGGTTATCCTGGCATGTTTAGCAAACAGGGGATGTAGCATGCTGTCTGCAATAACCATTTTTAAAACCACCTGTCCTGCAAAACCCGGAGGTAATTTTTTAAAACAGGCGAAGTAATTGAAGAAGGGATTAGGATACATAAATACAAATCCATTATCGGTAACTGCGCCTGGGAAGGTAGCCGAAGAAAGATCCACCGTATCTAGGCTGGCAAATAAACCCAGTTCTTCTACTGTAAAATGTTTGGCCCTCCATTGCGAATCGTGATTGTTCATATAAAGCGTAGATCCGCTGGTATTAAAACCATATTGATTAGACACATCGATCTTAGCCGTATCGACCGGCAGAACGGGAGCCAGCGTTACCGGTGCATCATTTTTACCGCAGGAATAAATAAAAAAAACAGGAATTAGCAGGTAGAGGAGTCTAACATGTTTCATGATACAGTTTTCCGCTAATGTACGAAATTTATGCATTGCTGAGCTAATTTCTGGGTGATGCTGCAATAGAACTATCTTGGCAGTTTTTTTGTGACCTCTGGTCGGTCTACCTTGGTGGGCTCGCAACATGCACATGACAGGTTTTTTCCGGTATCGGTGTTCCCCGGTGGCAGTTATAAGGGTCTTGCTCCTCACCCGGTTTTAAATTTACCCGAAACATGCATTTTTTTATTATGTTTGACTTCCGGATAAGAACTAACTCAACAAAATAAAAAATCATCCACTACAAATAAGTGCCTTTGTCCTGATCCGTATCCCCACGAACCAGGCAGAAAAATTGCTGACATTCTTGCACGGATTACGACTTATCAGGAAATAAAATTTTGGTAGATACTGTTCCGAATCCTTAGAAAAACCGCCGCAAATAGTTTCCCTGCTAGTACAAAAATCGAAGCATCAACTATGTGCGAAAACCCGTAGCAGTTAAGTACAGATGTTTATTTTTCGTACTTAATTTATAACTTCAGTAATAGCATAGCACATCATCTTCGAAATATGTAATTTGTATTATGAAAAATATACCCACGCTTTTAAAAACAATTTTCAGTCTTTCCTTCTCCTTTGTGCTATCATCTACAGTTTGTGCACAAGATGTTTCGGTAACCGAAATTATCAACGCCGAAAAAATATATGACTTGCATTTCACGAATGCCAAGAGAGATTCCATGATTAGCCAACTGAATGCTAATTTACACCTGTATCGGTACCTTCATGAATTCAATTTATCCAACAGTGTTCCGCTTCCAAACTGGTTTGATCCTGTTTTGCCTGCCATGAAATTTGATACCAAACAATTGCCTATTAATTGGAATATTCCAACGAACGTAGTAATGCCTGCCGACACAAACGAGTTGGCATTTTATACAATTGCCCAGTTGTCTTCTTTACTCAGGCATCGTAAGGTTACCTCGGTGTACTTAACCCGGTTTTTTATAAACCGGTTGAAAAAATATGGCGACAGCTTGCACTGTGTTATCAGCCTCATAGAACAACCAGCGATGGAGCAGGCTAAACGTGCAGACGAAGCCTTTGCAAAAGCCATCTATAAAAGTCCGCTGCAGGGCATACCATATGGACTCAAAGATCTCTTCGCCGTAAAGGGCACCAGAACGACGTACGGCACGCCACCATTTAAAGACCAGGTGATTGATGAAGATGCTTTCGTGTACCAGCAATTGGAAAAGGCAGGCGCTGTATTGGTGGCGAAATTATCTATGGGAGAACTTGCGATGGATGATATATGGTTTGGCGGGCAAACTAAAAACCCCTGGAATTTGCAACAGGGTTCCAACGGTTCTTCAGCTGGATCGGCATCCGCAACCGTTGCGGGATTGTTGCCATTTGCCATTGGTACGGAAACCTACGGTTCTATTGTAGCGCCTTCCGCCGTTTGCGGTGCAACAGGCTTGCGGCCCACATTTGGCAGTGTTGCCCGAACCGGTGGTATGAACCTTGCCTGGACCTCCGACCGTATCGGGCCCATTTGCCGCGACGCTGAAGATGCCGCGATGGTATTTGCGTCTATACATGGTAGTGATGTATATGACCGTGCCTCGCGAACCATGCCTTTTAATTATGCGGGTACAGTTGATCTCAAAAAATTACGGGTGGCGTATGCAAAAAATTATATTGATACCTTGCCCGCTAACAGTGCAGAAAAAGCTGTTATTAAAACATTGCAGGATGCTGGTGTCCGGGTCATGGCCATCGATTTTCCCTCTAACTTACGTACGAATGACCTGCTAACCACCATCTGGGCTGCAGAGTCAGCTTCTGCTTTTGACCCTCTCACACGGTCCGGTAAGGATAGTCAAATGGTACAGCAATGGCAAAACCGCTACCCAAACATGCTGAGGAGCGCACGGTTTATTCCAGCTGTTGAATACCTGACTGTATGCCGTTTGCGCTACATGGTTATGCAGCAGGCTTTTGCATTTTTAAGCAAGTATGATATCATCATTGTACCCAGTATGGCCGATGAACCTATGGCGCTAACCTGCCTTACAGGTAATCCTTGTATAACGTTACCCGCAGGGATACCCGCCGCAGGTGCTGCTCCACCCAGCATTACTTTTATAGGGGGTAAACTATACAGTGAAGCAGTCATCACTGCGTTCGCCAAGAAGTTTCAGCAGATAACAAGGTATGAGAAGCAGCATCCGCTGATGTTTACAAAGTGAGCCATGTTTTTAAATGAACGCTGATACTACTGTAGCGGATAGTTTTTTACCTTTGACAAAGGGTCTTAAAACGAATACAGGATAATTTCGGGTTTTGTTCGAGTATGGCTTGATAGACAAACATCTTCTAATTAACAAGACCACATTTTTCGGGAAGGGTTAATTGTAAATTCCGGCTGTGGTTCGGGCGGAGCAAACAACTTTCAACTTTACTTCTTAATGTCAATCGCATATCGTTAATCAGCAGTGGTTGTGGACGGATAAATTTTCTAATTCCACACCTGCACAAAGTTTTGTATTTTTTGTGCTAATATTTGATCACAAGCCGCGTTTTTCTAACAATCTGATCTACAAAATCAATGATTAAATTACTTACGACAGTTTCAATGATATTTTTTTTAGGATTTAATTCGTTAAGTCAGAACAAAATTTCGGTATAAGCTAAGCCATTCAGTATTTACATAGAACAGGGAGACAATAAGCAGTTCCTTTATTTTTATTTTTTAGTTAAAAATAATTCAACTGATACCTTGAGATGGTGGAAAGTTTCGGTTACTGTCTACGATAATAAAATCCATTTAATTCATGTTCGATTTCTTGATAACAATGGCACAGCATCTGGTATTCAAATGATCCCCAACGGGGAGTTCATGGGTTTGTAAACCAAACCTATTTGCAACTTTCTTTCAGAATTTAATATTACTTCACTTTTTGCAAAACTGTAGAATGAACTGAGATTCTA
>JACMPR010000143.1 GCA_014377385.1 Ferruginibacter sp.
AGGTAAAAAGGCACAGGCATAATCAACGATTGTCCAATTAATTGCGGTATTAAATTTGTCAATTTTAGTTTTGGCCTTTCAACCTTAATGCAAAAGTCTGACCATCCGTATTCATATGTCGAACTACATTTTTTACAAATCCATTTTTAATTTATGTTTTCGTCAGCCAGGTCACTATTTGATATGTCAAAGTAAACATTGGACATACTCATTAAAAGGTCGGTGTCGTAGCATTTAAAAGAGTTACCCGTGCTGTTACACTCAATTCCAATTATTTGTTGAAACCTTGGATAAGCACATTGGCAGTTGTTTATATTGTAATTATTAAGGCTAATGGTAAATAAATTTTTTAATTGCTCAAATTTGACCATAAACTCTTTGTTTCCCGTTCAATTTCAGAGTCGGTAGGATATTTTTTAGTCGCTGCCTTCTTACACAGTTTGTCAAATAGTCCCATAGGATGAATGTCGGTTCGTATTGCTAACAACTATTCCATTCTTCCATCTTTCATATGCAGGATTCGGTCGCTTAATTGAGCAAGTTCTTCATTGTGCGTAACAATTAAAAATGTTTGCTGGTATTGGGAGCGGAGATCAATAAAAAGCTGGTGTAGTTCTTTGGCATTTGCAGAGTCCAGGTTACCCGTAGGCTCATCTGCCATAATGATTGCGGGGTTGTTAATCAGTGCCCTGGCCACGGCCACCCGTTGTTGCTCACCGCCGGATAACTGGTTGGGTTTATTTTCCAGCCTGTCTTTAAGTCCGAGTATGGTAAGCAGTTCCTTTGCCCTTGCTTCTGTTTCTTTTTTCTTGTTCCCCGCTATCCAGCCAGGTATGGAAACATTTTCGATTGCACTGAATTCGGGTAGCAGGTGATGAAACTGGAAAATAAACCCAATATTTTTATTCCTGAATTTTGCAAGCATTTTGCCGGATAGTTTGTCAACCCGTTCGTTATTCAACAACACTTCCCCTTTATCCGGTTTATCTAATGTACCAAGAATATGAAGGAAGGTACTTTTTCCTGCCCCTGAGGAGCCCACAATGCTAACGATTTCCCCTTTTTTAATGTTGATATCAACCCCTTTCAGCACCTGCAGCGGACCGTAATATTTCTCGACGTTTTTTGCATTAAGCATGTGTCGAAAATAACCAATTATTGGCATCAATAATGAGGTGGAGATAATGAAAAAAGATCTGGCTATTATTTTTCTGAACAAAACGCACTGGCAGGCGTTTAAAAACGGCTTTTATTACAATAATCATGCATTGTTCAAAAAAACACTTTTGGTTATTACGTACTAACTTATACATTTGCAAAAAATTAAACCCCACTAGAAGATGTTTTGGACATTAGAATTAGCCTCACACCTGGAAGACGCTCCATGGCCAGCAACAAAAGATGAATTGATCGACTACAGCATACGCAGTGGTGCTCCTATTGAAGTTATTGAGAACCTCCAGGAACTTGAAGACGAAGGAGAAATTTATGAAGGACTGGATGACATCTGGCCGGACTACCCCAGCCAGGAAGATTTCTTCTTCAATGAAGACGAATATTAAGCCTTAGATCACAATGAAACGATATTATTGATGACCGTTCAGTTCTCTGAACGGTTTTTTTATTCACTACGTTAGGGAATGAATTTGTTAAAAATTCGCGGTACGTTAAAACCGGGTCAATATTTAAAGCGCAAATATTTTGATTTGGAACTTAACTAACATTTTATCAAACAAAAAATTTACGCAACGCAACGATTGTCAACATTCATGAAAGTAACAGCCTTTGCTTTGGTCATTGGACTAAACGCATGTAACAAAATATTACGGAAACTTAATCATCAGCTGCAACGGAACTTAGTGCGGCAGATGCGGGAAGGCCGGGATCTACAAATTACAACAGTAACCTCACTTTTTACGGCCTAACAACACATAACAAGATTGACAAGTATCCCACGGTTATCCCTAAACGCTTACTTGGATCGTCAGCTGTATCCGGTCTTCAACCAGCTGAAACTTTACTGGATGTATATTTCAGGCCAGCTACAGGTGATTGTATGGTATTGGCAGCAGCAGTCACATTTATGTAATAAACCCTGCAACCGGAGCCGGC
>JACMPR010000144.1 GCA_014377385.1 Ferruginibacter sp.
AACTTTACATTAAAACTTCAAAACTTTTGTTCTTTGATAATGCAGTCCTGCCTAACATCAAATATGAAAGCTGCTTTGTGTGCGTGAAGTTACCCTGTTGTTGATCTTCAGAAGTTTACTGTCAGAATAATTTTTAGTCAACGGGATATTTTGGTACTTAACCAGTACAAACTCCAACTGCCCAGGTTTGCATCAACTGTCCCCGGATGTTTGGGATGGTTGATACAAATTGCAAAAGAAACAGGGTACGGAACTTTTGCAGGTAAACAATTTTAAGAAAAGTGGTTTGGGTTTTATCAGGGCTCAACTTTGTAGTAAGTTTTTAAGTCACTTCGTAGTTGTTATACTACAAATGTAGTTAATACTTCGATATAGCAATAATATTTTACATTTTTTTTCAATATTTATAGTATTTCATTGTGAATGTTGCGAAGTATTATTTTGGGCCGGGCTTACATTTAAAAAGCATCCAGGTGTGATATCAGATTGCAACCAGTATCAGGCACAATGAAGTATTGATAATATTATTGAAGCTGGTTTAAAGTGTCGCGACAAATAGTGAGTTCTAACCTCGTTCGCCCCTCAAATTCACTTTTACTGAAGATAAATGCACAAAGCGGTTAACCATGCTTGTTAATCAAGAATAAATTAAAACTTTGCGATATGTTTGACGCTGTAAGGGTGAGAACAAGCAAACTGTAGAAATTTCTTTCACCTGATTACAAAATTTTCCTTCAACCTCTTTCGCTCAACTCCAGCCAACGCATTTCCTTTTCATCTAATTGTTGAATGATAGCGCTGATGCGGTCTGCCGCTTTTTGTAGCTCATCATAAGGAAGATTCCCACTCATCTTTTCTTCCATTTTCTTTTTTTCATCCTGCAAAGCCGGCATTTCTTTCTCTAAAGATTCCAGTTCAAATTTTTCTTTGAATGAAAGTTTTTTTTGTGCCTGCGTGGGTTGCAGGTTATGGGCGGGTGTCAACGGTTTCTTTGCTTCTGTTTCTTCCCTGCTTACCATTATTTGTGCAGCTTTATCAGTGAGCAGGCCCCTTGAAACAGCATCGCGATACTGGCTGTAGTTACCGGGGTAATCCCTTATAACGCCTTCGCCTTCAAAAGCAAACAGATGATCCACCATCCGGTCCATAAAGTAACGGTCATGGCTAACTATTAAGATACAACCAGGATACTCCAGTAAAAATTCTTCGAGCGTGCGCAATGTCTGCAGGTCCAGGTCGTTGGTAGGTTCATCTAAAACTAAAAAATTGGGGTTCAAAAAAAGTATGCTCATCAAATGCAATCTTCTTTTTTCGCCGCCACTTAACTTACTGAGTAAGGTAAATTGCTGTTCTGCAGTAAAACCAAATTTTTCCATGAACTGGCTGGCAGAAATCCTGCTGCCATCATTCAACGGAAAAAATTCTGCCATGGACTTTACATATTCAATCGCTCGTTTGTCTTCTTTGTATTGAAGTCCATCCTGGCTAAAATTTCCAAACACCACGGTGTCGCCATGGTTTATTTTGCCACTGTCCGGCAATTCGAGTTGCAAGGCAATTTTTAAAAAGGTAGATTTTCCAACACCATTTTTGCCAACAACACCGATGCGTTCGCCTCTTTTAAAAGTGTAATCAAAACCTTTCATGATGGTTAAAGGGCCATAACTCTTATTTACTTTTTTAAGTTCCAGGATTTTGCCACCCAACCTGGTCATTTTTACCTGCAGGCTTACTTCGGCTACGTCTTTTTGTAGCTTTACCCTTTCTTCCACTTCTCCAAATGCATCCTGCCTGCTCTTGCTTTTCGTGGTACGTGCTTTTGGTTGTTTGCGCATCCATTCCAGTTCTTTCCTGAAAATATTTTTATCTTTTTGCAATTCGCTCTGCTGCACTTCCAGGCGTAAACTTTTTTGTTCTAAAAAATAATCATAATCGCCCTTGTACACGTATACTTTCTCGTCATCAATTTCCACGATTTCGTTACAAACCGCATCCAGGAAATAGCGGTCATGCGTTACCAGGAGTAAGGTTATCTTTTGTGCCCCAAGGTATTCTTCCAGCCATTCTATCATGGACACATCGAGGTGGTTGGTAGGTTCATCCAATATCAGCAGGCAACGGCCTTCATGTAATTGTGATTCTATAAGTGACTGCGCCAATGCAACCCGTTTCTTTTGTCCGCCGCTAAGGTTACCTACTTTTTCATTTAAATGATACAGGTTTAATTTTCCGAGAATTTGTTTGAGGTCGCTTTCAAATGTCCAGGCATTCAGGTCATCCAGGCTGGCCATGAGGTCGCCCAGTTTATCATGATCGTCACTGCCTTCTTCCAGAAACTGCTCATATTCTTTAACCACTTTTACAACAGGGTTATCTAAACGCAGTACATTGTCCCAAATGGTTTTATTGGGATCAAAATCGTTGTCCTGCTGGAGCATCACTGTTTTTATATCCTTATGAACCCACACAGTACCGGAATCTGCAGTGTCCAGCCCGGCAATAATTTTCATCAGCGTTGATTTTCCCCTGCCGTTTCGCGCCACCAGCGCCACCTTATCTCCTTCTTCTATATTTAAGGTGATATTTTTGAAGAGTGTTCTTATCCCAAACGATTTACTAATATTTTCTACTGAAGCATAATGCATAGCTGCAAAGATAATTGCTAATGGTAAGCTGTTTTTATTTTATATCTACAGAAGATGCGGAATACCTTCCCATATACCAGGTAAGGCGGGTAAATTTTAAGGATTCATTTTACCGGTATCTTATTTAAGAATGGATGATTTTATTAAAAGAAAAGCGAATGTAGCGGCAAATTCTACGCTTCCATCTGCCGTGCCAGGCACTGGGTGGCGGGGCACTTTTGGCCGAATTGGCGAAATTGGCTGGATTGCCTCCTGCAGTTTCAACGGATTTGTTTTACTCTCCTTTTACTCTCCTTTTACTCAGGCTTTACTCAGGCTTTACTCAGCCTTTATTTTAGGAGAGAAATATTGTTTACCGTAAACCGGCAGTTGATTTTTTTTTAATTTAGAATTGTTTGCGGCCGACAGTTCAGATCACAACAAGTGCAGAAGAAGAGTGCCAGCAAATTATGTCACTGCCTTGCTTTGTAAGGTAAGCAGACTGCGTGAAATGAATATTTCATAAAATAAAAAGTACTGTAGCGGCAAACCTTTATCCTGTAATGTTGCAAAACTTGTGCGTTACTGTATAACGTGCTATATTTGAGCAGAGATATTAATTTTCTTTTAAAACTGCTAATCTTTTCAATCAATTCTGAAGTTGTTCTTTTTATGAACCATTGCTGTAAAATAAAAAGACATTCACTGATTTACATCATTTGCTGTTGCTGTCTGTTGTTTTTTAGCCTGCGGGGTGTGTCCCAGCGGGTAGGGCACATTAAAGTAACCGAGGCAAATGCAGCAGCCTACCGGGATTCATTAAAAATAAAAGTGTTCGGATCAACTGTTTTTCCTTACGACATTTTACCCGATTCAGTTAACAGCAATGTAAACACACTCTTTAATTACCCCGGTACGCCTTACAGTACCATTACTTATCCTTCGGGCAACCTGGATTCAATAGACGAGATTGTAATAAAGGTGGATGATAACATTGTTGATTTTCCTGAACAAGTGCATGCGTATCTTTTTCATCCCCACAACAGTAATGGAAAATTATTTATTTATCATTCGGGCCATTGCATGGGTATTGCGCCAACAGAAGATATTTTGGGTAATGCGTTGGGGCAGGAGCCCGGGCTTGTAATAGCGGGCCTGGTAGCGGCGGGTTACACCGTATTGGCTGTGCCAATGATCAATTACCAGTTTAATAGTCCTGTTGGGATCTCGTGCGGGTACAATAACCATGATTATTTATTTGTTGACGGGCACTATCAATATCCAATGGCATTTTTTTTCAAGCCACTGATCGCGTCTCTAAATTTATTGGGCAGAAGCAATTATGCCGCAATATATATGTGTGGTTTATCTGGCGGTGGTTGGACAACTTCAATATACCCGGCCATTGATTCGTCCGTAAGTATGTCTTTTCCGGTGGCAGGTTCGTGGCCTACGGCCGTTAGAAATGCCTTTTATGCCGAAGGTGATTATGAACAGACTGACCTCACAGTGTTTAATTTTCTGGATTACCACGAAATTTATACCCTTGCCTGCCTTGCACCGGCAAGAAAGATGCTGCAAATAAATAACCGCTATGATGCCTGCTGTTTTGGTGGGCCTGTAGCACAAATATTTTATGTAGATTCTGTGAAAAATGCTTTGGCCGGATCCAACGGTTTTTTTAATTTTTACCTGGATGAAACCCAAACGGGTCACCAGATTTCGAAGCGCGCCCTGGAAGTAATGCTTACTTTCATCCGCAACGAGAATGCTTACTTGTTGAACAAGCCTGCTGATTCAGTAACAAACGGAATGACTTATTTCTATGATATTAAAAATAATTTTACGCTAAATGTTCCCACAGACAATTCACCGCTCAAATATTCCTTATTAAAAGCCCCTGCGTGGTTAAGCCTCAATAGCACTGCCGGGCAGTTAAGCGGCACCGTTCCTACGGGAAATATTATTTCAAAGCCGGATAGTGTAAGTTTTAAGGTAGAAGATTCTACCGGCAGATTTGTAGTGTGCAATTATAATATTAAGAAAAAGAGAGATGGGCCTTATATTTTTACAAAATTTAATGACAGTACGATCGCATACGTATTACCGCCTTTTTCCAATTCAATACAGCAGGTTAATCCATTATCTGCCGGTTCGTTTTACTTAAATAATGCCCAACTTTCAATACTAGGTATATCCATTGAGAATAATTCAATAATTAAGTTAACATTTAACCAGCCACTGCAGCCAACGGATTCTATTG
>JACMPR010000019.1 GCA_014377385.1 Ferruginibacter sp.
TTAAAAGATGCACTGGTAAGCAGCAATGCAAAAGCTGCAGCCGCGGCAGCTGACGAGTTTATAAATGCGGTAAATGCTGCTGATAAGGAAACCGTAAAAGAAGAAACACGCAATGCCTTATTAAAAGATGCAGACCTGATTGCAAAATCGAAAGAGCTCAACAAGCAACGGGAAACCTTCTCAAATTTATCTAACACGATCTATGCGTTGGCTAAAACTATGAGGCTGTCTGCGGATCCTGTTTACCAACAATATTGCCCTATGAAAAAAGCCTCCTGGCTCAGTAATAGTAAGGCTATCAAGAATCCGTATTATGGCAGTGCTATGCTCACCTGCGGTAGCGTTAAAGAAACCTTTTAAAATATATAATCAATGCCTGATCTGCGTCCCTTTTATCAGGGGACCCGGATTGAGATGGGATGAAATTTCTATCAATTATTTAAAAAAATTACATGAAAAAAATATTCAAAGCAATCGCTTTAGTTTCTTTCACAGCACTCTTATTCGCTGCCTGTAAAAAAAAGGATGATAGCAATACAAATCCCGAAACAATAAGTTTAGGTTTTATGCCCGGCATTGCAATTCACAACGGTGTAAAAAACGAGCATTGTGTAATTAACCCAATGGAAGGCAAGCTGCACTATTTGAACTGGGATGCAGGTACGAACATGTGGAAGCCGGCAGCAAATTTTGCTACAGGTGCAGGTGCACATGAAATTGCTTTCACATCGGATGGATCAACTTCTTACGTAACGAATCAACCGGCTAATACAGTTTCTGTTGTAGATGTTGTTACCCATACAGTATCCGGGACAATCAATGTTGGTAGAAAACCTAATGGAATTCTAATAAAATATTAATCTATTCTAAATAACATGATATGAAAATAATAGCGATTTGTGTCGTCATACTTGGTGCAAGCTTAGCTGCATGCAACAGTAACAAACAACAGGCACCAGCTGCAGTAACAATTGAAAATAAAAAGGATACAGTGTCCCCGGGCAACGATCTTAAATCATCCGCTTCTGCCACAATAAAACCAGTAAGCACGTTTCCCCAAAAGGAAATATTAAACGGATACCTGCAACTGAAAAATGCATTAGCTAATGATAATAGTAAAGAAGCTGCAACTGCCGGCAATGCTATCGTTTCAGTTTTAGCAAAAGTTGATACCCTATCCTTATCCCAAAGTCAGCAAAAAGTGTATGCCGATTTGCAGGATGATGCCAGGGAACATGCGGAACATATCGGGGCAAATCCTGGTAAACTGGATCACCAGCGTGAACATTTTGAAATGTTAAGTAAAGATGTTAACGATCTTATAAAAAACTTTGGAAATGGTGGACAAACCCTTTACAGAGATTTTTGCCCTATGGCCAATGATGGTAAAGGTGCATCATGGATAAGTGAGGTTAAAGAAATTAAAAATCCATACATGGGTAAAAAGATGGCCACTTGCGGTTCAGTAAAAGAAACATTTAAATAAGTATGCTTCGTTTTGAAAAAATAATATTGGCTTTGGTACTTATATTCGTTGCGATACAGTTTATACAACCTGCCTACAACAGAAGTGGGCAGGTATTACCTGCGGATTTTTTGACTCTTTATAAACCCCCTGAAAATGTAACGGCCATTTTACAAAATGCATGTTACGATTGTCACAGTAATAATACTGTTTATCCCTGGTACTCGAAGATTCAACCGATGGCATGGATGATGGGAAAGCATATTAGCGAGGGAAAAGAAGAACTAAATTTCAGTGATTTTGGAAGCTACACAAGCCGTAGGCAAATAAGTAAACTAAAAAGTATTGCAAACCAGGTAAAAGACGAAGAAATGCCGCTAACATCTTATAAATGGATGCATAAAAAGGCAAACCTTTCAAAAGAGGAAAAAGCGCTGATCATTGATTGGATGCAGCATAAGGCAGATAGCCTTTCCACAGATAATTAATATATGTATAAGATCAGGAAAATATTGACCAGGATTTTTAAAGCAATTTTTATTCGTAAAAAGGATTGTTGTAAATAGTTATAAGCTAAAAATAATGAAGTGCTCCCATCATGTTGCTTTTAACTATGATTCAACATTTTACCGGCGTCCATTGACCGCAGGTGTTTTATATAACCCCGGCATTCTATTAAGTCCTGCTCCAGGGGCAGTTTTAATGACCGTAAGCACTGTTGTGGTAGCCATTAATGCAAGCATGCTAAAAGTAAAAAAATAAACATAGAAAAAATATAAGTATGAAAAGAATTATTGGAATGCTCCTGAGTTTTGCGTTGTACCAGGCTGCACCTGCACAGGAAATGAAAGGTATGGACATGTCAAAGAAGGAAGCAACAAAGCAACAGCCCGTTAGCTATACCTGCCCCATGCACCCCGAAATACACGCGACGAGGCCAGGCAATTGCCCCAAATGTGGGATGAAATTAATTAAGGAAAAAACAAAGGTTGCAAAGCCTGTACCCCGGCCACGAAAACATGGTGAAATGGAAATGCCTGGAAGGGATTCATCAAAAAAGATGGGCAATATGGATCATATGCAAATGCCGGAGAATGACACATCAATGAAAACGGAGCGGATGGATGGAATGAAAATGGATGATAGCAATTCAGCCAGGGAAATCCCGGATATGGAAACTGCAGCAAAGAACCTTGGTGCCATTAAAACAATGGTGAACAATGCAGCACCGCAAACAGTGCGATATGATCTGTACATCGGGGATACAATTGTCAGGTTCGGTAAAAAGCCGACACGTGCCATTGCCGTAAATGGCCAGATTCCCATGCCTACGCTTACTTTCACAGAAGGCGACACGGCGGAAATATATGTGCACAATCAATTAAATGAAGAAACATCTCTGCACTGGCATGGATTATTTTTACCAAACCAATATGACGGTGTGCCGAATCTTACGCAAATGCCTATCAAGGCACACACAACTCATTTATATAAATTCCCCATCATTCAACATGGAACGCACTGGTACCATAGCCACACCGGACTGCAGGAACAAATTGGAATGTACGGAATGTTTATCATGAACAAAAGAAAGGAATGGGATATACCCACTATACCAATTGTATTGAGCGAATGGATAGACATGAAACCAGAAGAAGTGCATCGTAGTTTACATGCTGCAACAGATTGGTTTGCGGTGCAAAAAGGCAGCACCCAAAGCTATGCCGAAGCAATAAAGCAAGGCCATTTTAAAACAAAGGTGAACAATGAATGGAAGCGTATGAATGCAATGGATTTAACCGATGTGTACTACGATAATTTTTTAATAAACGGGAAAAATCAAATTGAATATCAATCTCCTCTCTCTGGCGGAGAGGGATCGGGGGTGAGGCTTTTTAAAGCCGGCAACAAAGTGCGTCTACGCATAGCTAATGGCGGCGCATCTGATTATTTCTGGCTTTCTTATGCGGGCGGTAAAATAACGGTAGTTGCCACTGATGGTAATGACGTGGAACCAGTGGAGGTGGACAGGCTGTTAGTAGCGGTTTCAGAAACTTACGATGTAGTTGTAACCATACCCGGTGATAAAAGTTATGAGTTTTTAGTAACACCCGAAGACCGGACAAAACATGCTTCTTTGTGGTTGGGCACTGGCGAAAAAGTGGCAGCTACGAAAATGAAACGGCCCAAATATTTTGCTGGCATGAAGATGATGAACCAAATGATAGATATGAAAGGGAACTTAAACCCTTCTTCAATGGGTGACATGGTAATGCAAAGTCAGATCATGGACATGAACACTGTAATGTACCCTGAAATTACTGGTGAGGAAGAATCGAAAGCAAAAAGGAAGAAAGTAAAAACATCAACAGGGCATGAAGGGCATATAATGCAAACGCCTGATAATAAAAGTATGCAAGGCATGAATATGGAAGCTGAAAGCTCCGATATAATTTCATTGAATTATACTATGCTAAAAGCACCTGAAAAAACGACTTTACCTGCCGGACCTTTTAAAGTATTAAAATTTGACCTCACCGGAAATATGAATCGCTATGTATGGACACTGGATAATAAAACAGTTTCTGAAAGTGATAAAATCCTGATTAAAAAAGGGGAGAACGTGCGGATTATTTTATACAACAACAGTATGATGCGGCATCCTATGCACCTGCATGGCCATGATTTTAGGTTGCTGAACGGACAAGGGGAATATTCACCATTGAAGAACATTATTGACATCATGCCGATGGAAAGAGATACCATTGAATTCAATGCTAATGTTTATGGCGATTGGTTTTTTCATTGTCATATTTTGTATCACATGATGAGTGGCATGGGGCGGGTGTTCACTTATGAAGGCCAACCTGCGAATCCTGAAATACCCAATCCAAAATTAGCCCGGAGAAAATTATTTTCGGATGACAGGCAGTTTCATTTAATGGGCAGGGTTGGTATAGAAAGCAATGGCAGCGAAGGTGAAGCAATGATAGCTCAAACCCGGTGGAAAATTAGTACACTTTGGCACTTAGGTTACCACGACAGCCACGGATACGAAAGTGAAACCATGGTTGGCCGCTATTTGGGCCGTATGCAATGGCTGTATCCTTATGTTGGCTTCGATTATCACTATAAAAGGGAAGGTTCAGCTGCAAAAAATATTTTCGACTTTAAAAATAGTCCAAAAAATATTTTTGGCAGTGAGGAAAAAAACTGGTTCGGGCAAAAAAGCAATAAAAATGACAGGAAAACAATCGTTGCTGGTATCGCCTATACGCTTCCGTTATTATTTGTAGCAGATGGCAGGGTAGACGGGGATGGCAAGTTTAGATTTCAGCTAAGCAGGGAAGATATACCTGTCACAAAACGCTTACGTTTCAACATCATGCTAAATACCGATAAGGAATATATGGCAGGGTTTCGGTACATCACAACAAAATATCTTTCATTCTCTACCCATTATGATAGCGACATGGGCATGGGTGCCGGAATCACCATCACGTACTAATACGCATTCATATTTTCATCATTAAAAATAATACAATGAAAAAAACAACGATTGCACTTGCTATTTTATTAGCAACATCAACATCAATAACTTTTGCGCAGGTAAAACACGACAGTACTCATAAAACTGTAAGGCACACCAAGGGTGCAAAAAAATACAGCTGTCCGATGCATCCCGAAGTTGTAATGAATAAACCTGGTACCTGTCCAAAATGCAATATGGACCTGGTACCCATGAAAATGAAAGCTAGCAAAACCAGGAAGCCTATGACAGAAATGAAGAATTAAACAATGCCAAACTGGAGTACCTGCTGGCCCTGGAACAAAATAAACCTTTCCAGGTAATGAGGTGATTAATTTTAATTCACGGCTTCAAAATATAGGATACAAACTAAGATTGTGGGGAATAAGCAGTGGCCAGCTTGCGGCAATGGAACAGTCAGAACAATACAGCATATTTTTTCCCCGCATATTTAAGGCACGCATATTATCGCATATTTATTCCAGGTTAAATGACCCCCAAATTTACCCAAATCAAATCTCCTTCTATCTGCGGTATTCAATCAGCGCAAATCTGCGGGAAAGACCTGCCACGAGTTTTTTCCCGCAGATAAAAGGAGATTAAAGACACGCAGATTTTCGCAGATTAAATCCAGGAAAACTAAAATATCAAATTAACCCAAATCAAATCCCCTTACATCAGCGGTATTCAATCAGCGCAA
>JACMPR010000145.1 GCA_014377385.1 Ferruginibacter sp.
CAAATTTACTTCTGCGGGTATATTTACGCCTTTAAAAATGACGGATACGCATTGGTTTTACGATGATGCCCGAAGCCTTAGATATGCCACACTTTATGAAGTAAACAGGCAGGAGGAAGCTATTTATAAAACGCTGCTCAATAATGATGAAAGCCTTAAAGTCTATAGCTGTGCTACATATCCCGACGGTAGCCTGCGCACTTCTGTGGCTGACCTGAGCAAATATTTGATTGAGATGATGAAAGGTTATTCAGGTAAATCAGCGCTTATTAGCAAAACAGCATTTGAAACTTTATTTAAAAAGCAATTTACGCCTGATAAATTGCCTGCATCTATGGATCCCCGTGAGCCAAACCGTGCAATATTCTGGGCATATAACAGGAAGGGAAAGATTGTGCATACCGGAAGTGATCCGGGTGTTGCAGCATTTATATCATTTGACCCGGTGACGCGGATCGGGCGGGTACTTTTAATCAATACTGAACTGGAAGGGTTGGACAATATCGTTACAATTGAAGCCTTTGTAAACCTCACCAAAGGCCTCGATAATTTTGAGATGGGCAAATAGAATACTCAGTTATTGTGAATAAAACAAATGTTGCCGAATTGATTTTTACATGATTACGATCTCCAGGTAGTAATGCCTCTACATATGAAGTTTGATGTAAGTTCACAGCTATCCCGCTACGTATAAAAGAAAAAATTTAATGGATTATAACATAAGCTGGCATCATTTTCCAGAGGATTGCTTATATTATTCATCAAGCAAAATAATTAAATATGAAAAAGTTAGTGATCGCATCGGCTGCATTATTTTTAGCCGCCATAACAAACGTAAATGCCCAAATTGAGCAACAACAACCTCCGGTTAATAAGAAGGAGGTGGTGACAACTCCTAAAAAAATTGATCAACAAACTAAAACGCCAATTAATCCGGATGTACTACCTGAAGCTGTAAAAACCTCCCTTGCCAGTGCAGACTATGTAGGTTGGAACGTGACCTCCGTGCTACTGTTGAAAGCTGCAACAGACAGCTATGAAGTCACACTTTCAAAGGGCAAGGAATCAAAGACCGTGATATTTGATCAGGCAGGGAGACCTCAGATGTAGGCTACTGGTGTAATCTTTTACATAAAAATGTCTTTCGTTTTACGAAAGACATTTTTATGTATCTCAGTTTGTGTATCCCGGTTTATTGCTCCAGTTCGTTGAGCAGATCAGGCAGGTTCAATGTTTTTGTAAACATGTATAATGATCCATCCTCATTAACAGGCCATTTGCTTTTTGGCCTGTCGCAATATAATTCAACCCCATTACTGTCCGGATCATCCAGGTACAATGCTTCAGAAACCCCATGATCTGCGACACCTGTTAAGGGATAACCGGCATTTGACAAACGTTTATAAATAGACGCCAGGTCTCGCCTTGACGGATAAAGGATCGCAGTATGAAAAAGGCCCGTGGCACCAGAAGGTGGAGCAGCTCCATTTTTGCTGTACCAGGTATTGAGACCTATATGATGGTGGTAGCCTCCTGCAGATATAAAAGCAGCATCTGCACCATACAAAGTAGTTACTTCAAAGCCGAGCAGGCCGCAATAAAATTCCATAGAACGGTTGAGGTCTTTCACTTTTAAATGCACGTGGCCGATTCGGGTTTGGGCGGGAACAGTATATTTTTCTTCCATTTTTTATTTAGTTTTTTTTGGATTGTTGCCTTTTTATTTTAATTATTTACTGGATCATTAACCCGGGATTGCAATTTTATGGATTTTGATTATTTTTTTTCAACTGTTATTAGATAAAATCAGAAAGTTAAGGATAGTTACTGCAAGCATTTTATTATTTCAAATACCGGCATAAAAAATACCAGCGATTACAAAGTGGTCATCAAGAATTATATTGTAAAGGTTGCAGCCTGTTAAAGGTACGATTGAAAATTGCGTTGAGCCTGGTACAACGGCAAAACGTAAGTAAAAAAGCTGCGCATGGTTATTTCGCACAAGTGAGTGACACAACGATGTTGAGCAAAGAAGAAATGCCGGCGAACAAATTATAAAATTTATCTTTACTTATCTATCAGCCGGCTGTCGTTCCGGGGAAGGTCGGAAAGGAAAGTCCGGACAGCAAAGGGCAACACACCGGTTAATGGCCGGCTTCCCGATTAAATTGGGAAAGAGACAGTGCCACAGAAAATAACTGTCCTGGTAGCCTGCTATCGGGATGAGGGTGAAAATGTGAGGTAAGAGCTCACGGCTTTGTTCGGTAACGATCAAAGCGGGTAAACCTTGTGTGCTGTAATGCCACGTATATTAACGTTTGAGGGCGGCTCGTCCAAATTTCCGGTTCACCGGAATGCGTTGAAGGGTAGGCAGCAAGATTGTGTTAGTAATAACACAGCCAGATAAATGATGGCCGTCCCGGTGAATAGCCGGGATAACAGAATCCGGCTTATGGCTGATAGATTTTTTAAATACTATTTCGGAGCGGGAGCTACACCAGAAAATTATTAACTATCAATGGTCAGCCCGACTGCCTTACGGTTGATAAACCGGATATTGAAATTATGAAATGATTCTTTCTCCTCCATGGTGATAGTAATATCGAGCTCTGATGATGTTATTGAAATGCAGGTAAAATGAGTTTTCCGGCTTGAATATTTTTTACCGGCGGATTCATAGTGGGCTTTCAAGCAACTGTCAACTTCCATTCCAATGTGATTTTCAGGACGCAGGATTTCCATCACAGCTTTTTTTTGTGAAGCGTCCAATGCTTCTTTTTCACCATGAATAAAAAGGGATACTTTTCGGCCCAAAAATCCAGCAGTTCCTTTCCATATAATTCTATTACCTGAACTATTCAACCCTGTAAATTCGCCAAGCTCATTATCGTGTAATCTTAACTTTTCGTAGCTGCTGCTCCCAACACCAAATAAGCTTTTTATAAATCCCATGATCATGGTTTAAGGTTTAAAAACTATTTTATGTTTCTAAATGGTTGCGGGTTAAATAAAGCCTTGTCGCTTTTTTCTCATCTTTGAAACTGCGATGAGCCATACTCTAAGCAGTATTCCTGCCAAATTCACTAAAAACGGCTGCTTTGATTGCCGGCCATTCTTCTTTAATAAAACTAAAGTATACAGTATCTCTAACGGTGCCGTTTTCTGCAATCATGTGCCTGCGAAGGATACCTTCTTTTACAGCGCCGATTTTGAGCATGGCACCCTGTGATTTCAGGTTGACCAAACTGGTTTTTAATTCGATCCTGTTTAGGCCAAGTTGTTCAAAGCCAAAATTCAGCAACAACCATTTGCAGGCTTTGTTGATGCCGGTTCTCTGCAAAGAGGGTTGATACCAGGTCCAGCCTATCTCTGCTCTTTTATTTGGGAAAGAAATATTTCCGTAACGGGTGCAGCCGGCATAACGGCCAGCCGATTTATCATAGATCGCAAATGGGTAGGAAACCCCCTGTATTCTTTCAGTGATGGCCTGGTCAAAATAACGCCTGAAATCCGGTTCGTTTTTTACATCTGCAGCTGTGAATTCCCAGATCTCTTTTTCCAGGGCAATGTGAAGTAGCTCAAGGAAATGTATATCACACAGGGGTTCCAGCCGTGCCCGGTCATTTTCCAACACATAGTTTGCTTCACAAAAACCTTCTATGCTCATGATCGATTATTTAATTTGATCATATTCGCAACAATTTTATCAATAGGAAGTGTTACCATTTCTGCAGTAAAATCGTCCCAATCAATAAAACGGAATGTTTCGGTTTCGCCCGTTTGTGTGTAAGCAGTCAATTGTTCGTCGTCGAACTGGAATGGTTGCGTGCGGAGGGGTACCCCGATATTTTCCAAAGCACGCACATAATAATAAATTGAGATGATCTGGTGAGCAGGGTTGAAGGCACTCTGCTGATAAAAATCAGTTGTGTAAAGGTGAGATGTTACATCAACCTTCAAATTCATTTCTTCCATGAATTCTCTTTTCAGGCAATCGATGGTGCCTTCTCCTTTTTCGAGGCCACCCCCACAAAATTTGGTGTAGTAGCCACCCCGTATAAATTCATCGCTAACGAGTACCTGCTTTTTTTCATTTATTAAAATACCGTATACCCTGACATTGAACATGGATGATTATCTTTTGGTACGACGTAAATAATTAATTACTACAAATCCAAGGATCACTATAGACAATATAACCGGTATCCAAAAAGCATAGGTAGACGTTTGGTATGGTACAGGTACATTCATGCCGTAAATGCTCGCGATCAATACGGGGATACTGAGGAAAATCGTGATGGTACTAAGTCGTTTTAATACTTCGTTCTGGTTGTTGCTGATGATGAAACTGGCCCGCACAAATTTTTTGCAACTCAACGAAAAGGAGAAAGATTTTTTAGATGACCTTGTGGTTGGAACATCGCAGGCACTTGAAACGGCCAATACTTACACCAATATCCTCAGCAGCACGCTGG
>JACMPR010000146.1 GCA_014377385.1 Ferruginibacter sp.
CGGCTGCTTTTTCAATCAATGAAGCAATCAGTTCTATTCCTTCCATCGCTGCCGGCTGCTGACCCGACGTCAGAATTCTTTCGAAACCACATTCGATGATGTCTTCCATGGCTTTAAATGGATCATTGCACCTATCGAATGCCCGGTGGAAAGTTGCACCCAAAGGGTATGCAAGTGCTACCAGTTGCCGGGATCTATCTATATCTATTGTTCCGTCTGCCTGTAAAATGCCTGTGACAATACCATCGCAACCAACGTCTTTGCAAAGCCGTACATCATTCTTCATCACCTCAAACTCATCATCACTATATAAAAAATCACCGCCCCGTGGACGAATAATAGGATAAAGTTCAATCGAAAGTTTTTTCCTGGCAATTGTAATGAATCCAGCTGATGCGGTAGTACCACCCTCATTCGGGTTATCACATAGTTCAATTCTGTGCGCGCCGGCCGTTTGAGCAAGTATGCTGGAATCGATTGTGAAGCCGATTACTTCTAATTTGTAGTTGATGTTTGACAGTTTATAGTTGACGAGGAATAGTTTACAGGTTACCGTTGATAGAAACTTCTGGAACAATACAGATTGGAAATCTTACCTGATGCATACACACCTCAGGATATCATACTGATACCAGGTATTTCGACGCATGCACCCGGTTTTCGTGGCCGCTTTTTACGCTAAATACAAACCCTTTCTGTATGGAATAAGCGCCGTAAACGCCCTTCTTATTTATTGCCAGGAAGCCTACCTGTAAAGATTTTGCTTTTTCAGGATCTTTTTTTACGATTCGTTCTATGGCCTTTTTACAGGCTAATTCAGGCGACAAGCCCTGGCGCATGAATTCAACCACGAGATGAGTACCACAGATCCTAATCACTTCCTCCCCAACACCACTGCTCGTGGCGGCACCAACTTCATTGTCTACAAACAAGCCTGCGCCAATGATTGATGAATCACCTACACGACCATGAATCTTGAAGGCCATGCCACTGGTTGTTACGGCGCCGGATAAATTTCCGGCCATGTCAAGGGCAAGCAGTCCCATCGTATCGTGGTTGGCTGAACCATCATCAAAAAAATTAGGAGCAAAAGGCCCATTGTTTTGTTTTTTATTTTCTATGTTGAGGATAGGCTTATATTCACTTTTGACAAGCCATTCCTTATATGCGGCAGTTGCTTCGGGTGAAAGTGTGGATGATACTTTCGGGAAACCATTTTCGACGGCAAATTGTTGCGCGCCATTTCCAACCAACATTATATGTGGTGTTTTTTCCATCACTTTTCTTGCCACCGATATAGGGTGTTTTATTTGTTCCAATCCCGCCACAGCACCGCAATTTGCGTGTTCGTCCATGATGCAGGCATCCAACGTTACGATGCCGTCCCTGTCAGGATAACCACCGAGCCCTACGCAACAATCAATGGTGTCTTCGATTTTCAAAGCTCCGGCTTCAACAGCGTCTAAGCTCCTCCCGTTAGCAGCTAATATTTCCCAGGCTGCTGCATTTACTGCCATCCCACTGTCCCATGTAGCAATTACAATTGGTTTTTGCCCAGCTTTGGTAAAAGAAGGCAATGCCAGGGAAGAAAATCCCAAAGAACTTAATTTGAGAAAATTTTTTCTATTCATCTTAAAAAGTCAGGTGTTAAATCATACATCATGAATGATGCATCGCCAGTTTTTGAACCATTTCATTTGATACGCTATCCGCATACATTCCAAATGCACCAGAAATGGAGCCTTTTATTTTACCGTCTTTTGATTCAACTGCGTAAACCACATCTTCGTCTGAGGGATTTGTATCTCCTTCAAAGCGGTGAACTTCTGTTATCTCAAATTCTAAAGGATTCAGACACATACTGTTTTCATGGCAAATGAGTTTGTCAAACGCCAGGTTAAAGTCCAGCGTGTAACCTCTTTCTTTAAGGCCGTCCAGTGCGGCTACTACGGTATCGTATGTAAACATTCTGTAAAGTTAATTAAATTTACTTCGGTATACCTGCGCACGGATCTGGCCTTTACAAGGAATTTAAAAGACCTGGATGACACCTTCCATAGATTCAGGCTACAGGGCCATGGTGCTTTAGCAACTTCCTAAAAACAAATAGATTGCATAACTTGCAGTAAAAAGTTTAGGAATTGCAATATTAGCCTTACAAATATATATGTATTACCGAAGTATAAATAACTATGAGTAAATCAAAAAGCGGGGGTCCGAAAAGATCACCATCCGTTCAGACATTAAAAGGCAAACTGGACATCAGCCGTAGTGGTATGGGCTATGTTGTTGTAGAAGGTCTTGACAAGGATATAATGGTTAGGCCAAATGATTTTGGAAAAGCATTCCACGGTGATCTGGTGAAAGTTCAAATACCAAAAGATGGCAGTAAAGGAAAACGTCCGGAAGGAAAAATTACAGATGTTACTGAAAGAAAACAAATCGAATTTGTTGGCAACGTACAGGTTAATAAAAATATAGCATTTTTTGTTGCCGGTGGTGAACGCCCCGTTCCAGACTTTTACATTCCTATTGAAAAATTAAACGGTGCAAATGACGGCGAAAGGGTAGTAGCACGTTTTACAAAATGGGACAAAGCAGATAAGAAACCCCAGGGTGAGATTGTGTCTGTGATCAAGGCGGAAGATGAGGCAGATATGGCAATGAAAGAAATTTTAATCGATGCGGGCTTTCCCCTTTCATTTGAAGAAGTTGTTTTAAAAGAAGCTGAAAAATTATCGGGTAAGATCAGTCGCGAGGAAATAAGTAAACGCAAAGATTGCCGCGATATCCTCACATTTACGATTGATCCGTTTGATGCGAAAGATTTTGATGATGCCATCTCCATCAGGAACCTGGATAATGGTAATTATGAAATAGGTGTTCATATAGCAGATGTAAGCTATTTTGTTACACCGGACAGCATCCTGGATAAGGCAGCTTATGCAAGGGCAACCAGCGTTTACCTGCCTGACAGGGTGAACCCGATGTTGCCGGAAAAGATTTCAAATGAACTTTGTTCGCTGCGGCCAAATGAAGATAAATACAGCTTCTCAGTAATATTCCAGATAACAAATCGTGCAGAAGTTAAACACAAATGGATTGGCCGAACCATCATTCACAGCAACCACCGGTTTACCTATGAAGAGGCACAACAAACAATTGAAACAAAAGATGGCTTGCATTATAAACCGATCCTGTTATTAAACACGCTGGCGCAGCAATTTCGAAAAGAAAGGTTTGCAAACGGCGCTATTAATTTTTCATCGACGGAAGTTAAATTTCAGTTGGACGAAAAAGGCAAGCCTATCGGCGTGATTATTAAAGAAAGCAAGGAAGCGCACCAGTTGGTGGAGGAATTCATGTTATTGGCTAACCGCACAGTGGCAGAATATGTTTCAAAGATAAAAAGCAACAAAGAACCTATTCCGTTTCCCTATCGAATTCATAATACGCCGGACGAAGAAAAATTAAAACCCTTTGCGGCTTTCGCAAAAAAATTCGGATACAAGTTCGATATCCATGATGAGAAGCAGGTGGCTGCTTCTTTCAACAAACTGTTATATGACGTAGATGGAAAACCAGAGCAGCATGTACTGGAACAACTTGGTATCCGCACCATGGCTAAAGCTGTTTATACATCTAAAAATATTGGTCACTATGGGTTAGGTTTTGAGAATTATTGTCATTTTACTTCTCCAATCAGGCGTTATCCTGATGTATTGGCACACAGGGTTTTACAGCAGTGTCTTGAAAAAAATCTAAAGATAGATTTGAAGATGGAAGAGAAGTGCAAGCATTGCAGCGACAGAGAAAGGTCCGCAATGGAATCTGAACGTGCCGGTAATAAATACAAGCAGGTACAATTCATGCAACAGTTCCTTGGCGACGAATTCGAAGGCATCATTAGGGGAGTTTCCGCGTTCGGTTTTTGGGTAGAAACGGTGGCGCATAAGTGCGAAGGCCTGGTAAGTGTAAAAGACCTGAATGAATTTGACGATTTCAAGTTGGATGAAGCTGATTATGCGTTGGTAGGTACGCGTACAGGCACAAAATTCCGCATGGGAGATAAAATAGATATAAAACTGGTAGCGGCCAATCTCGCAAAACGGCAGCTGGATTATCATTGGGTGAAGAAAGATATAAAAAAAGTTGAAATAGAGACAGAGGACAAAAAGAAGGGAGGAAAGCGGGGAAAATAGTTAAGATAATAAATCCTTTTTTACAACTTTTACATTTTACCCAAACTAATTTATCAATTGCCCCTTCCATTATCCACTATCATTTAAAATGTTCATCCATGCAGTCTTTCACGGCGCTGTCTGCGCTTTTTGAAGAACAATTTAATAGAAGACATTTTCCGCAACATCCCCGGAATTTATACGACGCTTCTCAATATATTTTAGGCATCGGTGGAAAAAGAGTGCGCCCCGTTTGTGTGCTCATGGGAAATGAATTATTCAGCGACATCGTTCCCGATGCATTTGAAGCTGCTAATGCCATAGAACTTTTTCACAATTTTAGCCTGGTACATGATGATATTATGGACAAAGCGCCTTTAAGGCGAGGTGTACCTACGGTACATATGAAGTACGGCGATTCCACGGCCTTATTAGCTGGTGATGTAATGTTGGTGACGGCTTATGATTATATAAATAAGATCCGTTCTTCTAACCTCAATAAAATAATTGCACTATTTAATAAAACAGCAAAAGAAGTTTGTGAAGGCCAGCAAATGGATATGGAGTTTGAGAACATGGACAAAGTTAGTTTTGAAGAATATGTGGCGATGATAACTTTAAAAACCTCTGTATTACTTGCTGCGAGTCTGCAAATGGGAGCCATACTGGGGGGTGCGGGAGTGGGCAACCAGCAACATCTCTTTGAGTTTGGAAAAAAACTGGGTATTGCTTTCCAGGTGCAGGACGATTACCTTGATGCTTTTGGGGATCCGGCAAAATTTGGTAAACAGCCAGGTGGCGACATCCTGGCAAATAAAAAAACCTTTTTAATGATTCACGCGATGGAAGTAATTTCCGGAAAGCAGCACGATGAATTGATGCAGGTTGTAAAACAAACCGCTGTTACAGAATCAGAGAAAGCTGAAAAAGTTAATAAAGTTCTACAGATATTCAGGGATTGCAAAGTAGATGAGTGGGCAGATGAGCTAAAAGAAAAATATTACCGGGAAGCCATGATACACCTGGAAGACACAGCTGTATTATCTACCCGGAAAAAAGAACTGGAGATACTGGCCAGGTTTTTATTACAAAGGGAAAAATAGCTTCCCGTACTTCGGCGAAAATAAAATTATTGGGTATTTAGATTTAGCCGCAGATCTATGCGGCTGGTGATATAGATCAGAATCTTTTAGACAGGGCCACCGGGATATGGATGTGTAGCAATCCACTTAAAATTCTAAGATCACATTCTTCAATGACACAGCATAGACTCCTCCGACGCTGGTAAAAAACAATAAAAGTTGATTGGTATTTCCCCGCTTTTCCGGCTAACTGGTAAATTTAAAGGCATATCCTCCGCAGAATTATTTTAACTTCATCAACAAAAAATAAACGGTGAACGATATTTCCGAAAGTGAAAAAGACGAAAATGCTTTTCGCAGCAGTGAAAGAAGATTCTGGGGTATCGTGAAACAGGTGCCGTTCGGTATCGCGATTCTTCGCGGTCCTGAATTCATCGTAGAAGCAGCCAATGAAACCTACCTGCAACTGGTTGACAAAAGTGAATCTGTATTTGTTGGCAGGCCACTGTTTAATTCTTTGCCTGAAGTTCAAAAAAGCGTTGCGGGATTGCTTAATAACGTTCTAAAAACCGGCGAATCATTTCAGGTAAAGGAATTCCCTGTGATGCTTAAACGCTATGGAAAATCTGAACTTACTTATTTTAATATGACTTATCATCCTCTGGCTGAAGAAAGCGTGTAGTTAACGGTATCATCGTGGTGGCTATGGAAGTTACCGGCTCCATTCAGGCAAAATATGCGCCCTCACAAAGTGAAAAGCAATTTCGGCACATGGTGATGCAGTCTCCCATTCCGATGACCATCATAAGAGGTAGTGAATATATTATTGAAATGGCCAATAAAATAATGTTTGAAAAAATATGGAGAAAGAAAGAGTCAGAGACTGCTGGCAAAAGTATTTTAATTGCCTTTCCCGAATTACGAAATCAGAAATATCCCGAGTTACTTTACAAGGTTTTCACGACAGGAAAATCTCACAAGGAAAATGAATCACTTGCATTTATAGAAGGTGATGACGGGTTAAGGAAGTTTTATTTCGATTATGAGTTTGCGACACAAGCATAGCCGATGAAAACATTGGATTCAACCCAAAATAAAAGGACCGCATTTTTGAAGTGTTTCAGCGGCTGCATGGCAAGGCTACTTATAAAGGTACTGGCATTGGGCTTGCAATCGTTAAAAAAATCGTAGAGAATCATCATGGCATTATTACGGCAACGGGTGAATTGGACAAAGGCGCCCGGTTTGATATTCATTTTCCTGTCATACAAAGTAGGTGTGGGGTCAGGCAGTAATTTGTTAAGGTTGATGGATGGCATACTGCATCTGCCTGAGGTTTTACGTCAATAATTTATCAACATACCCCCATGTTTAATTGCCCCAGTGCCCGGCAAAATAAACAGCTTCAATAAAAATTTTCCCTGTACCCAAATATTCGCTATTTTACTTTTTTAAACCAAATTCTAACATGAGTAATTCTTTATTCAGGAAAAAAAATATTTTAAGCATACTGGCGGAAGGTCCTGACGACTCACATGCAACGGGACTTCACCGCGTTTTAACTGTAAAAGATCTTACCTTCTTCGGCATTGCTGCTATTCTTGGTGCCGGAAGTTTCAGCAGCCTTGGCTTTGCAGTTTTTCACGGTGGTCCTGGTGTTGTTGTGCTTTTTATTATTACGGCCATCGCCTGTGGATTTACTGCCTTGTGCTATTCGGAATTCGCGAGCCGGATACCCGTAGCTGGTAGTGCTTATACTTATGCTTACGCAAGTTTTGGTGAATTATTTGCATGGGTTATTGGCTGGGCGCTGATTATGGAATATTCTATAGGAAATATATATGTGGCCTACAGCTGGAGTGATTATTTTACGTCGCTTATGGAAAAGCTGCACGTGCACATTCCACAATATCTTTCTACAAGTTACATGGAAGCAAAGCACGCCGTTGAAAATGGAAGCAGCAATGTGGAAGAGTTGGCCGCCTGGAATACTGCCCCCGTTGTTGGAAGCCTGAGAATTATCCTGGATCTGCCCGCTTTGATCATTAATTTTTTAATTACCTGCCTCGTCTACAGGGGGATAAAAGAGAGCCGTAATTTCAGTAATATCATGGTGATTTTAAAGATGGCTGTGGTGGCGCTTATTATCCTTGTAGGGGGTTACCTTGTTTTTGCAAACGGACTTACAGCTAACTGGACGCCGCCGGATGATGCCGGTGTAAAATCGTTTATGCCTAATGGTTTTAGTGGAGTTATGGCTGCTGTGGCCAGTGTATTTTTTGCATATATTGGTTTTGATGCAGTAAGCGTGCTCGCGGAGGAAAGTAAAAATCCACAGAAAGATCTTCCCAAAGGAATGATCCTTTCGCTTGTAATTTGCACAGTTGTTTATATTTTATTGTCTCTGGTATTAACCGGCGCCGTTAACTACCGGAATTTTGATGGCGTAGGCGATCCGCTCGCCTTTATTTTCGAAAAACAAAACCTGAATGTTGGATGGATGCAAATGCTGGTTGCTGTTTGTGCTGTAATTGCCATGACAAGTGTGCTCCTCGTATTTCAAATGGGGCAGCCACGCATGTGGATGACGATGAGCAGGGACGGTTTGATGCCACCGGTATTTCAAAAGATACACGCAAAATATAAAACGCCTTCCTTTGCAACCATCGTTACGGGTCTTGTTGTAGGTATCCCAATACTTTTTACTGATAAAACTTTTGTACTCGATTTTACCAGCATTGCTACCTTGTTTGCATTTGTATTGGTATGTGGTGGTGTATTGTTGATACCGGCCAAAGAAAAACTAGGAGGTCGTTTTCATCTTCCTTACATCAATGGGCAGTTTATTTTTCCTTTAATTGTTGCGGTAGCAATTTTTACTGCATGGAGGTTATCAGCAAATTATTTCACGGATATGTTTAAGCTTGATTTTAGTGCAGAGCCTGACTATATCTCTGGCAAAAAAACTTTTATGGATCTTGCTACGCCAAATGTTTCGCTGATCATATTTTGGTTCTGCGCCGTATTACTTTCGATATTCGCATTTATAAAAAAGTTTTCGCTGATCCCATTGATGGGTGTTATCACCTGTATGTACCTGCTTACCGGCATGACAAAAGCCAATTGGATATGGTTTACAGGCTGGCTGGTACTGGGAGTAATTATCTATTTTTTGTATGGGTATAGAAAGAGCAAACTGGCAACAGCTCCCTAAAAGAATGTACCAATTTGTAAGCTTTATCCGGGATAGTTTAACGGATTAATTAGGTAATTAAGTTTAGTCAATTCGTTACAAAAACCGATATTCTTGATAAAAGAAATATTTTGTAATTGAGCTTATTGAAGTCCTTTCCAGGCTTATGTTTCACTATTAGCGGCACCACCCCCTGTATTTTAACTTTTAATATTGATCATCGGCGCAAAGTATTTTAACTTTGCCCGTTGTCATTTAATACCCAACACCTGAAAAATGAAATATGAAATTGGCGATAAAATAATTGTTCTGCTAACAGATGAAGAGGGAACGGTGGTAGATATCATGAATGAAAAAATGGTTATGGTCGAAGTGCGGGGTGTTCGGTTTCCAGCCTACATGGACCAAATTGATTTTCCTTATTTTAAAATATTTTCTCAAAAACCAGTATTTGAGAAAAAGAAGATTTATGTGGACAACGTTCAGAAAGAAAAAATACTACCTAAAAAGAAAACCGGGGAAGGTGTTTGGCTAAATTTTATTCCCGTTTTTGACAAGGATGTTTTTGAAGATGACGTTGTGGAAAAATTAAAAGTGTACCTCATCAATCAAAATGAAGAAGAGTACAAATTCAGTTACAATATTGTTTTCGGTGGGGAAAGTCATTTTGAATTAAAAAACATTATCAGAGGCCTAAGTGATTTTTATTTACATGATGTTAAGTTTGAAGACCTGAGCGACAGTCCGAAGTTTGAAGTGGAATTTTCCCTGGTAAATGAACACAAAAAGAAAGCGCCTTATTTTGAAACCTTTCTTAAATTAAAAGGAAAGCAGCTCTTTAAAAAAATAGAAGAATTGAAGTTGAAAAATGAACCTTCTTTTTCTTACGAACTGTTTAGGGAATACCCGGATAAAGTTGAGGAGGAAAAAGTAGATATGACCCGGCTTGGCAATGCCGGATACAGGATGTATGATGTTTCGGCAGCAAAAGAAAACCTTTCGCCTGCGAGATCCGTAGTTGACCTGCATATTGAAAGGCTTACAGATAACTGGAAGCATCTCTCTAACTTTGATATCCTGACCACGCAGTTGAACGCCTTTGAAAAATATTATGAACTGGCCCTTGCACATCGACAGCCCGAATTAATTGTGATTCATGGCATAGGAGAGGGCAGGTTACGCGATGAGATACACGAACGTTTACGCCTAAAGGATGATGTGAAATCATTCGTAAACCAATTTCATCATTCCTACGGTTATGGCGCTACAGAGATCTATTTTAAATGAAGTTATTTTTTTTTCATGGCGAACAACTACTGATAGCATGCAGGTAAATTATGCATAATACCGCTAATGCAGAATAGCGTAGCGCAACATTTATGTTTTTCCTTTCCTTAATGCCAGGCTAAGCCACCCTAATCCCAACATTCCCGCAGAAAGTGATGCAAAAATGATTGCTATTTTTGCTACTGC
>JACMPR010000147.1 GCA_014377385.1 Ferruginibacter sp.
AGATTTATATTTTGATTTAAGTTCCTTTATTCTAAGCAATTCCTGTTGCCACTGGAGATAGCCTGGCCGTTATTCATTATCCATGGGATGCTGAAACGAGCTGCCAATGACACTTTAAGAAACTGTTTCTCGCAAAGGCGCAAAGGAAATTCCACGCAAAGAATACATAAGAAACGTATTCCTGGCGCCTTTGCTCCTTATGTACTCTTTGCGTGAAATCATCGCCGTTTATACGTTGTCATTTTCAAAGAACTTTTTTGGGAACCAAAAATTAAACACTCAGCATGACGGGTCTGAAATGAATTCATTGCTTCGACATCATTTTTCCGGAGCGGTCAAATTATTTTAAATAAACCGTTTGTGTAAATGCACCATTGGCAGCTATATCCCACACCTCAAGGCGCACCCACTTTCTATTCTTTAAATTAGTATTAAATGCGAACTGCTTTTTGCCAAACTCCCGGGTGTCATTCAGGTCAATCTTTTCTTTATATACTTTAACCCCATCGCCTGAAACAATCTCGGCGTAGTTCAAAGGAAATGTCCAATTGATGGTGGCAGTCACGGTTGCTTTGCCCGAAACATCAAGCGTTGTGGTTTCGCCAGCACCTTTGCCATTTACTGAAAATGACGGCAAAAGAACTTCACCCGTGGTTGTAAAGAATTTTCCCTTTTGCATTACGTCTGTAACTGGTTGCCATCCTTTGTTATAATCAGGCAAAGTTGCTAATTGCAGGTAGTTAACATTCAGGTGAGCATACATTTCGTTTTCGTTGGTTATGGTGAATAGGTCGGCCTCTCCAATGACTGTTTTTTTCAAACCCCAATTATTCATATCATCCATTAAGTCCAGTACTCTTCGGCCCAGGCTGGGCAACGAAAGATCAGCGGGCATCGCCTTCCAGGCGGCACCCATAAAATAAGGTGATTTGAAAAAGGCTTCCTCTTTATATTTATCAGGAAAGCCGGTTGAACCTTTGGTACGGGCATGCGCCGTCCAGGCGAGGCCGTTTTCCATTTCCAACAGTTTCAGCATTTCTTCCTTATTACCAATCCGATAGACTTTTCCATAACGCGGATCCTTTGTTACAAATGGCTGATCAGCCTTTCGGGACATGATCCAATACACCGGCCTGGGGAAAATCTCTAACCAATGACCGCCTAAAAATTCGTTGGGTTCTTCGCCCGGTAGTAACAAAAAATTTTTGTCGGACAAGCGTTTGCAAAGCTCAAATAAGTCGTGCAATTCGGCCAGGCGTAAACTATCGGGTCCTTTGGGATGTGCTGTATAATGAAACTCGCCCAGGTGAACAATGTCAATACCTGTTTTCTTAAATACATCTTTAAATTCAGGAAATTCCGGAACAGGCTTGCCTGCCCTTACCACCTTCATGATAAACTCGTTGTGGTAATGACTGCTCATGGTTTTGTAGCCGGGCAACTCCACATAACTATCATTATGGGTAAATTTTTTTACTTCCTCCAATGCATCAGATGCTTTGCCTGGGTTTAGCAAACAAAAAAAGTTGAGGCGTTGCTGCGTACCCGGTGGCGCATTAAACCAAGGCACAAAACGATGATCGCCTTCGGGTTCCTGCCGAATGCCCAGGCCAAAACCGGGCAGCATATTGCGGTAATTATTTCCGTACCAGGTAAAACGTAAATTAAAGGCTTCATCCAGCGGATAAAAATATTGATGCGGCGCCGGAAAAACCGCCAGGCTGCCGTTTGTATTTTCGCCTATGATGCTGCGGTATTTTACTGCCACCTTTTTACTGCTGTCGGCCAACACCACAGCTGAAGATTGCATCTCCTGTTTGGTATCCGACCACACAATGTTGTTCCATATTTTCTCTTTAGAAACCAGACCTGCATCGTATAGAATAGCTGTTGAATCTATTGGTGTTGAAAGCACCGCAGCAACGTTAAACATTGGGCTACCAACATAGCAGGTTATCTCCAGAGTGCCACTAAAAGTATCCGCCTGTAAGCTATCAATACGTATTGTAATCCGTTTACCTTTTGTGATATATGTAAACCTGCGTTTAGTAAAAATAACGGGGTACGACTGGTGGGGTTTGTTGGGTACTTTATCAAAAAAAATATTCCAGCCATTTTGTGATATAAGGTCTCTTTTACCGACAGTTAAAATAAAAGCCGGATCAAGATTTTGCGCTATTATTTTTCGAAAAGTTTTACCACTTAATTCTATTCTTTTAAACAATGGTCGCCTGTTATCCAGGTCAAGTGCCAGAGTAGCCGACTGATCGGTACCAACTGCCCAGACTACCGTCATTAATGTATCGTTGGGGGTATGGTAGAAAATTCTTTCCTTGGTTTGTTCTAATGAATCCGGAAGACTTTGGGCAAAAATTTGAAAGGCAGGCAATACTGCCAGTGAGAATAAAACTGACCGAAGAAGTGATGTATGTTGTTTCATAAGCAAGCGTTAACCAGGTTGATTTTAAGCATTATAGAGGAAGCTATCTACTCAGTTGCATAATAAAAAAAAGGGTGCAATTCAAATTGGCGCATCGTTGTTGTGAAAATTATTTGAAGATGACTTTTTTAATCACAGAAAACAACCAAAGGGAATACCCACAGAGAAACATAAAATTTTTCTCTACGTCCTCTGTGAAAAACTCCTGTTTTTCTCTGCGGTAAAAAAT
>JACMPR010000148.1 GCA_014377385.1 Ferruginibacter sp.
AAAACTTGCATCTGCGCCCATGGCCAGTGCCAACGCATTAAAGGGATGATCAATGCTGCCAAACGGCGTACTCTTGGTAATTTTTTTTTCTTCTGATGTGGGGGAATATTGTCCTTTGGTAAGCCCGTATATCTGGTTATTAAACAATAAAATATTTACAGCAAAATTCCTGCGAAGTAAGTGAATGGTGTGGTTACCTCCAATACTCAATCCATCCCCATCACCGGTAACGATCCATACACTCAAATCAGGCCTGGCAGCTTTTAACCCGCTTGCCACCGCAGTTGCACGGCCATGAATACTGTGCATACCATAAGTATTCACATAATAAGGAAACCTGCTGCTGCAGCCGATGCCAGATACAATTACAATATTTTCGCGGGGAATACCAAGGGTAGGCATAATTTTCTGCACCTGTGCTAAAATGGAATAATCGCCGCAGCCAGGGCACCAGCGTACTTCCTGGTCCGTAGCAAAATCTTTGGCGGTAAGAGGAGGCAGGGTTGTTGTTGTGTCGCTCATAATAACTTTTAACTAACGTTGAATTTAAGGAATTTAAAGTTAATAAACATCCAATGCCAAAAGAAGCATTTCAACAAGATCTTTCCAAACTATGTAAGATTTAACCGGGTAGACCCGTCTTTATTTTCTCAATCCTGCGAAATATACATGGGTTTTGACCGCTCAGCATTGAATATTAAAAGAGGACAGAAAAATCACCATCTTGAAACAAACATAAGTTTTCATAAAACTGATCAAAGAATACAGTTTTCAATATTCAACCTTAAATGCTCAATGCTCCAACTGCAAAGCTTCCCAATATTCCGCCGCCCTTCTTGTGTGTGGCACCACGATGGTACCTCCAACAATATTCGCCACTGCAAACACTTCATACAACTCCTCTGTATTGATACCCAGTTCATGTGACTTTCCAAGATGGTATTTGATGCAATCATCGCAACGCAACACCATGCTGGCCACGAGCCCCAGCAACTCTTTTGTCTTTACATCCAGCGCACCGGCAGCATACGTATTGGTATCGAGATTCCATAATCTTTTTATAACCAGGTTTTCCTTATTTAAGATTACCTCGTTCATTTTGGTGCGATAGTCGTTAAATTCTTTTACAAGCGCACTCATACAATTAAAATTGAAGAATGATAAAGTTGACAAAGTTAAGGCAGTTATGAATTTTATGGGCCTTCGCTGGTCAAGAATGGGTAACTTTTTAACCAACTGCTACATTTATCTTTATGTTGGTACCTCCGTTAGAAGTGATTTCGAGGGTGCCGCCGATCTCATCCATTCTTTTTTTCATATTTTTTAGACCATTACCAAACTGGTTAGGATTTGTGACACCGCTACCATTGTCTTTTACTTCTATATGTAATATTTTTTTTCCTATATAAATATGTACGTTGGAATTTGCTGCACCTGCATGCTTTAACGTATTGTGGAAAGCTTCTTTCATGATTAGGAAAATGTTTTTGCGCTGCACCCCTTTAAGCTGCAGATCAACCGGCAAATCGGCATCTGTGTTACAATTAAAGGTTACACCTGAGTTTTCGAAAAAAGAAAAACCGTATTGCCTTACATACTCCACAAAGTTTCCCAAAGTATCATTTTCTGCATTCAAGCTCCAGATGATCGTGTGCATCCGTTGCGCTATGTCTTTTGCAGTTATAGAAATTTTGTGAGCAAAAGAAATCGTGTTCACAGGATTTACGTTGCTTCCCGGGTGTGCCATCAGGTCGCTCATCATGCGGATACTGCTGAGGCCGCCGCCCACATCATCGTGCAAATCGGCAATGATCCTTTCTCTTTCCAGCAACACCGCGTGCTGGCGCTGGTAGGCCGCATCAATCAAAGATTTTTCATTATCAGCGATTTTTTTTTGAAGGGCGATGGTAAATAAAAACATGTCGATAAGGATACAAAACTGTACGGGTAAAAATATCTGTACCGCCTGGAGAAGCCCGCCTGTATGGGGCCCATATATCGAGATCAGGAGTGTAACGGTACTTCCTAAAATTATCATGATCGTTCCCCACACGATAAATTTTGAATAAGGAACCTGATTTTTCAGTAATGTACCTACTACGTATAGTTGCACCGGCAGCAGCAACATACTCAGCAGGTAATAAGCATTGTTGTATTCTATATTAAGGAAATTAAATAACAGGCAAAGCAGTGCCAGAAAAAAATATGATCCGATAAGAAAACGAAAAAACTTGTAAAGGTAAAGTGAGGTGTTTTTTAATCCCAGGTAGTAAATAACAAACAACGTATAAAATACACTGCTCATAAATTGCACCGGTCTTTTAAAAAAATTTAAGTCATCCAGGATATTACTGTTTCCGGCATTTCTCGAAAAGAACAGGTCGGGAACAGCAAGTAAATAATAAACAGATATTGCCAGCAGGTACAATGCATAATACAGGTGCTCCCGCCTTTTTATGATGCTGTACTGAATAAAAAAGAACAGCGTCATGAAAATGGAAATACTCTCAAAGAACAGCGCCAGGTATATTTGAAATTGCAGCATCGTTTTTCAGCGCTCCTGGTTAAGAGGATAAATCAAGATTAGAAGATATAAATTGTTTGGGTAAATTGTAGATTTTTCGTGGGCGAAAGCCAGCTGCTAACAAATGCTAACCTGGCAATATTTTTAAGCAAGCTGGCAATTTTAAAATATACTTATCGTTTCAGGTATAGGTTAACGGCTTCCACCCTTGTATTGACCTGCAATTTTTTATAGATATTCTGAACATGTTTTCGCACCGTTCCGCCCGATATCTGCAGCTGGTCAGCTACTTCTTTGCCAATTAATCCCTTAGCCAGTAAATTCAGTACCATTTTTTCGCGGTCACTTAAAGTTTCAATGAGTACATTTTCCTCACCCATACTACCAAAACTGGCCACCACCTTACGGGCAATGCTGCTGCTCATGGGGCTTCCCCCTGCAATCATTTCATCCAGGGCCTGCATGATCTTAGATGGACCCTCCGTTTTTAAAATATAACCGCTGGCACCTGCTTTTAATGAATCGAAGATCTTTTCATTGTCTTCGTAAGCCGTACACATCAGGAACAACATTTTTGGAAACATTGTCTTCAACGCATTTACGCAGCGGATACCGCTGATACCAGGAAGATTGATGTCCATCAAAACGGCATCCGGCACAATACCAGGAATTTTTTCCATGGCTTCCTCCGCATTGGCATAACTTCCTCCCAATTCATATCCATTTGTCATTTCTATCATCAGGTTCATGCCTTCTCTAAGGTCATTCTTATCTTCTACGATACATATCAGTTTATTGGTAATGGTCATTTGGGTAAAGCTACTATTTTACCGGAAAGATCTATATACTCAATTGCGGGTATGAAGGGAGTTGAAAGATTTTAATAATGAATTCTGAGTTTTGAACTGTGAATAAAAAATCATGTACGGAACGATAAACAACTTTAGCAGGATGATCCTCATATACCTTTAAATCCTTCAGCTACTCACCTGCATCCTTTTAGAAAAACTTTGATTCCCTGTACAATTCCTTCAGCCATTTTTTGCTGGAAGCCTTCGTCCAGCATTTTCATTTCTTCTTCCGGGTTACTTAGGAATAAGGTTTCAATCAAAACGTTTGGATATTCTGTGGGGCTATTCAGCATAAAATTAAAGGAGCTGTTGTTACCATATTCTTTTAAACCTAAGGAAAGGAGCTGATCATAAATCGCTGCATTCAAAGCCCGAAAACCAGGATAACGGTAAAAAGTAGCCGTGCCGGAAGTGCGAATGGGATCTGCTGAGGAATTTAAATGAATGCTTAATAAAAGATCAGGTAAACTGTCACGGTAAAAAAGAATTCGTTCCTTGTTATCAAAGAATTTTTCTGTTGTTCGTGTCATGATTACTTTAGCACCCTCCTTTTCGAGCAGGCGTTGCAGTTTGAGTGAAAGGGCCAGCGTAAGTGTTTTTTCTGCAATGCCCGTGGGACCAACAGCCCCTATATTTGTTCCGCCATGACCGGCATCGACGGCAATGGTTAATTTATTTAATGAAAGATCTGCGGGTTGTCTTTTTATTTTTATTACCAGCGTATTGCCACGGTAAAATACCTGGTGCCCCCAATGCTGTTGGTGCCTGAGCTGGATATTGATCCTGAAAATGTCATCAGCCAGCTGTTCATAATTTACACTGCTTATTTCTTTCGCGTTTTCTAATTGCGTTATCCAGTTGGTATTGTTGCTGGCACCAAAAACATCTACTACTATCCTGGAAGGATCCATCAACTGGAAAGATTGATAGGGCAGCCGCGAAAAAAGTTCCACATTCACATAGTCATAGGCGGAATCGCCATAAACCCTCCATTTACCGGTTAAAGAAGCTGGTGCAAAAGTTCCTTTAGGCGCCAGCGTTACCAGTTCATCAGGAATATAAGCGGTTCTTGTTTTGGCAAGCTGTATTTTATAATGTGTGCCCACTTTTCCGATGATCTTTAATGGAATTAAACTATCGATATAACCGATTTTTGCACCGCCGAGCCGATCATCACCGAGGCCATATTCGAGGTGGGCCAGCCGTCCTTTTGTCAGGGCAATATCCGAAGCAAGCGGCGACATCATAGAAAACAGGCTGGTAGTTTCCTTTTGAAGAACTTGCCCACCAGAATCTATGATCATGACCGGCATTTTAAAATTGAAAAAACTATCCGTGTTCTTTACCTCGTACCTGCCCTGGTAGATACCGGGCATACCTTTGGTTTCTGTTAGTGGTAATTCATACAATGGGATATTATTAAATAACCTCACATTCTTACCCGGAAAAGCTTTTACCCTGAATTCTATTTTATCGCCGGGCAATAAAAGAAGGTCCCCTTCCGGAAAAGTCCGGATGCTTTCTATTCCAAATTCTTTCACTGGTTCCGAAGGTTTCGGAACAGCATATAAAAAATGAATTCTTTTTGAAACAGATTTGCCTTCACCCGAAATAGCTACCATTGTAAAAGCGCTATCACCTTCAACCAGGTTCAGCTCATAAGCGAAAGCGCCGGTAGCATACACTTTTACCCGCTCTCCGTTGATCATTAGGCTGCAGGTTTTACAGGTACTGCCCACAAGGAATTGCTGAGAAGCAGCAACATTGTTTTCTTCTTTAACCGGAACAGTTAGTTTTATAAAAGGTTTTTCAGTTACCTGTGCGAAAGCGTAAACGGAAATGAAAGTAAGGGCAACAAAGAACAAAAAAGATTTCAGTGGACCATGATCGTTTAAAACAATACGTTTCATGCTGTAAAAGTATTACAAAACATTGGTGCCGGACAAGTTTTAAACTGGTTTTGCCATGATATTGCTTCAATTGTTTGTACCCTAATTAATGACATTGAATGGCCTATTCGATGTTCAATCTTAAAAACCACCAGGACGATTTGCTGAATTATCGCATCAAAAAAAATTAAATTCGTCAACCCCGGTTCCGGCTATCTTCCCGGCAATTAAAAACTACCTTTACAATTCAGTTTATAAGTATGACTTTTAATGAGCTAAATTTAAATTCCCCTTTGTTAAGGGCACTGGACGAATTGGGATACGTGCATCCGACGACTATCCAGCACCGTGTTTTTCCGGTCGTAATGTCGGGACGGGATGTTTGTGGTATAGCCCAAACCGGAACGGGTAAAACATTCGCCTATTTACTTCCCTGTCTCCGTCAATGGAAATTTAGCAAGGATAAAGCGCCGCAGGTCCTTATAATCGTTCCAACAAGAGAACTGGTTGCCCAGGTAGTAGCAGCGGTAAAAGAGTTAACCCGCTATATGAGTGTGGTTGTAGCAGGCGTTTATGGCGGGGTAAATATCAATACGCAAAAAAAGGAAGTTGAGAATGGCGTAGATATATTGGTAGCAACCCCGGGCAGGTTATATGACCTTGTTATGAACGGTGCTATCAAAACAAAAATGGTTAAAAAATTGGTGATCGATGAGGTAGATGAAATGCTTAATCTCGGCTTTCGTACACAGTTGAAAAACATCCTGGATTTGCTTCCGGCAAAACGACAGAACCTGATGTTCTCCGCAACAATAACAGACGAAGTAGAGGTGCTGATGGATACTTATTTCAATGATCCGGTAAGAGTAGAAGCCGCCCCAACAGGAACGCCACTGGAAAAAATAATACAGACGGGTTATGAAGTGCCAAATTTCTTCACAAAAGTAAACCTGCTCCACTTATTGCTTGCCGAAGAAGAGCGTATGACCAAAGTATTGGTTTTTGCCGCTACAAAAAAACTGGCAGATGAGTTGTTTGAACAGCTTGAAACAAAATTCCCCGGTACCGGTGGCGTTATTCACTCCAACAAAGAACAGAACCACCGTTTTAATACAGTAAAGCAGTTCCAGGAAGGCAATTACCGCTTCATTATTGCAACTGATATCGTGGCAAGAGGCATCGACATCAATGAAGTTACCCATGTTATTAATTTTGATGTTCCCGAAGTTCCGGAGAATTACATTCATCGTATAGGCCGAACCGGTAGAGCCGATAAAAAAGGTATTGCTATTACTTTTATTACAGAAAAGGAAAAACCGTTACAGGTTGCCATTGAAAACCTGATGAAGCTGAAGATACCCATCACTGCGCTTCCTTCCAATTTGATTATTTCTGATGAATTAACAGAAGATGAAAAGCCCAAAATTTTCATGAAAACAATTCAACTGAAAATTCCTAAAAAAGAAGAGGCCGGGCCTGCATTTCATGAAAAATCCGCGAAAAACAGCAAGGTAAACTTTGTTGTAAGAAAGAAAGACAGGATGATGCAAAAATATGGCAAACCAAAAACGCGGGGACAAAAGAAGTAAGCAGTTTAACTATGCAAGGTCTAGCCTCATCCTAAACCTTTAAACTTGTCACGTGTTATGATCCCATGAGCAAAGTTTATAGTTTCCAGACGGTGCAGACAATCCCGGTAAGCCTGGATATAGCCTGGGATTTTTTCAGCAATCCTGCCAACCTGCAGGCAATCACCCCCACCAACCTGGGTTTCAAAATAATTTCAAAATATCATGGCAGCGTTATGTACCCGGGCCAGGTAATTGAGTATACCGTAAAACCCCTTTTGGGTATCCCCATCTACTGGATGACCGAAATAACCCATGTAGTAGATAAAAAATATTTTGTAGATGAACAGCGATTTGGTCCTTATAATCTGTGGCATCACCAGCACCATTTCAAAGAAACTGCCGCAGGCGTGGAAATGACAGACATTGTTCATTACAAGGTTCCTTTCGGCTTCTTAGGTGATATTGCCAATAGCATCCTCGTGGAAAAAAAGTTAAAAGAAATATTTGATTTCAGGTTTATGGTTGTGGAGAAACGGTTTAAGAAGGATTAAGCATCCTTTAATCATGCTATTGAAAACATTTAAAAAACTTATGTGTTAATCATTTTTTACAACTCACACCCCATTTTACTACATTTCACACCCATTCGCACATTTGCAACGCCTGCAATTTGTCTTACAGGTACATAAACTTTCAAACATGAAAAAAAATCAGATCAGACTAACTCTTATTGCCCTTGTAATGGGAGTAGGACTAACAGTAACCACAACGTCTTGTAAAAAAGACAAAGCCCCAGCGGCAACGTCCAATACGATAACTGACAAAGTAGTGGCAGATGCGTCTTTAACCCTGCTTGAAAAAGCTGTTATAAAGGCCGGGCTTGATGCAACCCTCAAGGGAACAGGTCCTTTCACCGTTTTTGCTCCCGATGATGCAGCTTTTGCCGCCTCAGGAATTACTTCAGCAACCATTGACGCCCTGTCTCCGGCGTCTCTGAGTACCCTGTTGCTATACCATACCATTGGTGCCAAAATCCTTGCGGCAAATGTACCCGCAGGTCCAAATGCAAAAGTTATTACAGCCAGCGGCGACTCGGTATTTGTTACCAAAAATGCAAGTGGTGTGTATGTAAATGGTATCAAAGTTACTACCGCAGATATTATAGCTGACAATGGAGTAATCCACAAAATAGGTCGCGTTTTAAACCCACCCGTTGGTAATATTGTGCAAACTGCTGTAGCATCGGGACTGGATTCACTGGTGAAAGCAGTAACGCTTGCAGGTTTGGGCACCACGCTTAGTGGCGGTACATTAACCGTTTTTGCTCCAACAAATCAGGCATTTACAGATTTGTTAGTTGCGCTTGGAGTTACCGACATCAACCAAATTCCCGTAGCCACTCTAACAGCAGTACTAACTTACCACGTTGTAGGCGCCCGGGCATTTTCATCTGACCTGGCAAATGGTTCCCTTGCGATGCTGGGTGGTAGCACCATCATCAATCTCTCTAACGGCGTTGGCGGAGTGCCTACTATTTTGGGGAATTCAAATGGTACCTTTAAATCGAACATCATCGCAACCAACATCATTTGCAGAAATGGTGTCGTGCACCTGATTGATAGGGTTTTGATACCTTAACTTTCCTATTGAAAAATATATATGCATCAACGATTAACAAATTACCTGTTACAACCGTTGATGCATTTTAATATCTTCAACTATGTTCAACCATAGATACAGGTATCTTTTCATCCTTATACTTTCGGTTTATACCTACCTGAGCACCGAGCTGTGCAGGGTATATTTTTATTTCGATATCAGCATAGAATGGTATTATGCATTTGCCACCATCACCGCTATAACCGCTGGCATCTGGGAATCAAACCACTTACTGGATGGTTACTTCAAAAAACGATCCTCAAGACAGACGAATAAGATCAGGGCACTGCTTGCATTTTTTCTTGCGGGTTGCATAGCCACTACATTTATATCCGTTGCCGTTGTTTTTCTGGTAAGTATGGTGATGCACAACAATAGCTTTGGTGGAACCCTTATTCCGTTAAAACTAAATCTTATATACGCCTGGCTGGCTAACCTCTTATTTCATCTCATCAACGCCATCGTATTCTATTTTACAGAGTACAAAACAACCTTACTGGAAGCTGAAACATTTAAAAGAATGTCTTCCCAGGCAGAACTCCAGGTTGTAAAGAACCAGGTGAATCCGCATTTTCTTTTTAATAACTTAAATGTTTTGTCTTCTCTCATAATGCAGAACAATTCGGAAGCCAACCGCTTCATCGAAGAATTTTCAAAAGTATACCGTTACATTTTGAAGAATCATGAAAAAGAACTGGTTGCACTTGAAACGGAATTGCATTACCTTGATCCATATATTTTTTTATTGCAAAAAAGATTTACAGAGGGGTTGAAGGTGCACCTGGATATCCCCGAAGACTCCCGGCAACTGCTCATCGTTCCGGCGGCCCTTCAATTATTGATAGAGAATGCCATCAAACATAACATAGTGAGCAGGCAAAAACCACTTCACATCAGCGTGCAGATTAATGGAAACAATACGATTGTAGTATCAAACAACCTGCAGGCAAAACAAACCATTGAAAAATCGACGGGTATTGGCCTGCAAAACATTATTAAAAGATATAGCCTGGTAAGTAACCGGGAAGTAATGATAAGCAATGAGGCTAATATTTTTACAGTAACCCTTCCACTGATTAACGGAAACTGATCATTAATATGAATGTGCTTATAATTGAAGATGAATCACTGGCAGCCGAGCGGTTGAAATTATTGCTGGGCCAATATGATCCCTCTATTGTAGTATCAGGATGCCTGGAAAGTATTGAAGAAACAGTACAATGGCTGCAAACGCAACCGCATCCGGATCTTCTGCTGATGGATATCCAATTATCAGACGGTCATAGTTTTGAAATATTCAACCAGGTTAAACTTGATAAACCAGTCATCTTTACAACGGCCTATGACAATTATGCTATCAATGCATTTCAACATTTCTGTGTAGACTATATCCTGAAACCGGTAACCGCTGCGGCGCTTGCTAACGCCATCCGGAAATATAAAATAATGCCGCATGCTTTTAGTCTCCCCGACTACCATGCCTGGGCAGAGCAGGTTACACAAAAAATATCGCCACGTTACAAGGATCGTTTTCTTGCTAAAGTTGGATTGCGCACCTTCTTTATACAAACAGAAGATGTGGCTTATTTTTATGCGGATAATAAAACTGTTTACCTGGCCGATAAAGATGGTAATAAATTTGTTATCAATTACAGCATCGAAAAACTGGAACCATTACTTGACCCACACTATTTTTTCCGGATAAACAGGAGAATGATCGTTCACAGTAAATTGGTTGACCTGGTAAAACCCTACCTCAATAACAGGCTTAAACTTTCTCTGAAAAATATCCGGCACGATGAAGAAATTATCGTAAGCAGGGAACGGGTTCCTACTTTTAAAAAATGGGCTGAAGGTTAGTCTAACACAGATTTCCTTAATCATTCCCTGCCTTGCTCAGGCATCAGTAGTGTTGATTTTCCGAAAGACTTGGATGAAGCCATTTTGTGGAGGATTTAAAGGAATAATCTTACAACTGCAATTATTATTTTACCAGCCGCAACGTACATTAATAAAATAAATTGGTGGAACTTGAGCCGAATGGAACATCTTATACATTTAGCAAAAGATAAAAAATTTAAGAAGATCCTGGAATTTCAGCAGCCTTGTGTCCTGGAGAAACGCAATAATATTCACCTGCATCTTTGTAATGCAATCATGAGCCAGCAGCTCAGCACTAAAGTAGCCGATGTTTTTCAACGTAGATTTTTAGAATTGTACAAAGGAAAAGTGCCTACAGCAAAACAAATTGCAGGTACGCCTTTTGAAGCATTGCGTTCCATCGGTTTAAGCAATGCCAAAGCGAACTATGTATTGAATGTAAGCAGGTTTTTTATTGATGAAAAGATCACCGATGCCAGGCTGCATAAGATGAGCAATGAAGAACTCATAAAATATTTGTCACAAATAAAAGGCGTTGGACAGTGGACTGTAGAAATGATATTGATGTTCTCATTTGGAAGAGAGGATATTTTTGCAATAGATGACCTTGGGATACAGCAAGCAATTTGTACTTTATATAAGATTGATGCCACAGATAGGAAAGCGATGAAACAACAGATGCTAAAAATATCATCAAAGTGGAGCCCATACAGAACCTATGCGTGCAGGTATTTATGGGGTTGGAAGGATAAATGAAAAGTGAACGGTGAAATTTTTGAGGCGTTGATAACTTTTTTTTACAACAAACCGTCTGTTATTTCACCATACACCCTCTACCATTCACGATTTCACTGTCCCTTTGATCGTCAGCATCTTTACTGCTTCCTGGTTGTTTGATTTAAGGGTAATTGGCTTGGTAAAAGCACCCATTGTATTGGCATTATAAGTGATTTCTATCCATACAATAAAAATAAAGTAGTAAAAAGGGAACAGCTGCTGAACTCACTTTTGAGGGCAGGATGATTATTTCACAGGAAGGAGCCTCGATGTATTTGTTTCGAGGCTGTGCAAGATTGTTTTGTCTGATGAGAAAGTAAATTGAGAATCTGCATGGCATTAGGTTCAAACTCGTAAAGAGAGATTTAGGCAAGCTTAAATCTTCTCTTGCCATCAGCTATCAAAATGGATCCACCCAACGATCTCTTCAAGGTATTGTTTATCGGTTTCATCAAACGCATCCAGGTTTTCGCTGTCTGCATCAAGAACAGCAACCACGTCAGCATTTCTAATTACGGGTACAACAATTTCCGACCGGGATAAACTGCTGCAGGCGATATGACCGGGAAATTTCTCCACATCGGCTACGATCAGCGTAGTGGCTTTTGCCCAGCTGGTTCCACAAACGCCCTGGCCTTTTTTTATCCTGGTGCAGGCAACAGGCCCCTGGAAAGGCCCGAGCACTAACTCTTCTTTTTTTACTAAATAAAATCCTACCCATAACCAGCTAAACTGCTCTTTTAAAGCTCCTGCGATATTTGCAAGGTTAGCAATTAAGTCTGGCTCAGTCTCTATCAAGGACTTCACCTGTGGTAACAGGGTTTTATATTGGTCGGTTTTACTTCCTTTTACAATTAATAGATCTTCAGCCATGCTGTAAAGTTACGAAGTGAGGTTTTTTAAATTTTCCGGAATGAGAAATTTCTTTTTTTTGAATCTAATTCTAACATGTCATGCACTCATATAATATTACATTATCCATTCGTGGCTTGAATTTTGAAAATGTCTATATAAAATTTTATGACAGCCTATCACCAATATAAATTGTGTATCGACGCCCTTTTAAATTGTGCAGCGCTTTGTAATCATTGTGCCAGTTCCTGCCTAAAAGAGGAAGATCCAAAAATGATGGCACATTGTGTTCAATTATCCATGGAATGCGCAGCGATATGTTATGCAACTGCCCAGCTGATGAGCCTCGGAAGTGATGCCGTAAAAGAACTGGCTAAATTGTGTGCAACAATGTGTGATGCCTGCGCGGAAGAATGCAATAAGCATAAGAACGAGCATTGCCTTGAATGTGCCGCAGCTTGTACAAAGTGTGCGGATGAGTGTGAGATTATGTAATGAATTGCATTGGCACAATTGATCTGCTAATCTTCCATAAAAACTGCGTGCACCAGCGAAGGTTCGAATCCTTTTTGCATCAAATAAGAAAGTATTTTCTGTTTTTTTGTGAATGTATTTTTCTCAGCGTGAAGGCTCTTCTCCTTTATTTCAAATAAACGGCGCAGTGTTTTATTATATTCAATTTCATCAATTGACTGTAAGGCTGTTTTAATACAATATTCACTTACTCTATTTTGCTTCAATTCATATTTAATTTTTATACGGCCCCAGTTCTTTATCCTGAACCTGCCGCCTGCAAAGGCCTGGGCGTAACGTTCTTCGTTCAAAAAGCTTTCTTCTATCAATTGAGAAAGTAACTGCTCCACTTCATTTTTATACAATCCAAAACTATACAATTTTTCTTTTACCTGGTAATGGCTCCGCTCCTGGTAAGTGCAAAATTGTTTTATCTTTTGAAGTGCTTTTTCTGTACCGATGTTTTTTTGCTGCATGGGGGTTTTATTCAAAATTGAGTAAAAACATCTACAGGTTTATATTTTTATCTCCAGGTATATCGGGCAATGATCACTGTGTTTTACTTCATGATAAATATCTGCTGCCAGCAATTGTTTTTGTAAAGGTTTTGTAACACTAAAATAATCAATACGCCAGCCTTTGTTGCTGAGCCTCACGCCGGGAAAACGCTGGCTCCACCAACTATAACGGTGGGGTTCCGGGTGAAATACCCTGAAAGTATCAATCCAGCCTGCTCCTAAAAACTTATCCATCCATACCCGCTCTTCCGGCAGGAAACCCGAAGATTTTTTATTTCCTTTGGGATCGTGAATGTCGATCTCATTGTGGGCAATGTTATAGTCACCGCACAAAATGAGCTTGGGATTTTTCTTCTTAATTTTTTCCAGGTATCCATGAAATTCCTTCAGCCACTGGTATTTATACGTTTGTCTTTCATCGCCTGATGTGCCGGAAGGAAAATAGGCATTGATCAGTTTAATGTCGCCAAACTGCAATTCTATCACCCGGCCTTCAAAATCGCTTATCTCAAAACCACAACCAATCTTTACCGTATCCGGTTTTATTTTAGTAAAAACAGCAACGCCGCTGTATCCTTTTTTTTGTGCACTGAACCAGTGATGTTCATAGCCAAGATCTTCCAGTATTTTTACATCTATGTCAGTGTGGGCGGCTTTTATTTCCTGCAGGCAAATAATATCCGCCGGGTCGGTTTTGAGCCAGTCAATGAATCCCTTTTTGATCGCAGCACGGATGCCATTTACATTGTATGAAATGATTCGCATGAAATAATTATATTTATCGCTGTAAAAATAATCAACCCCGATGAAAAACAACATCCTCTCGCCGGAGAGCCCGAAAAATATTAAAGAGAGTATTTTTACGGGGGAAGATTTCTCAATCCGGGATTATGAAAAATACATTGCCAGTCACGGAATGTAATATTTATTGCAGCGGCTGTACTAACATTTAATCTCGTGATCCTTATTTATAACATACAGGCCAACTATGAGTACCTGGATTGATATCGCATTGTGGGGTTCATTTATTCTCGGTTTCCTGGCGCCAGGCTTCTGGACAAATCAAAACATTACTATGCAATTATCAGCGCATTATTATTGTACACTTCATATATAATGCTACATGCCTTTTTTGACATAAGCACTATTTATAAAGGATTGATTTTTAAAATTACGGTCATCGTATTTTTAGTTAAAGGCCTGAAAAATGCGAAAAATGCGCAGGAAATGAAAAAGATGTCAGCTGAGCAGTGACAATTGAGCCTTAATTTCCGGCATATTCTTCCTAACACCAGGAAAATTATTTTATTCTAATATTGGACGCAACCACCTGGTAGCATCCTCAATGCTCATTCCTTTTCTTTTTGCATAATCTTCGAGCTGGTCATTGCCGATCTTTCCCACTCCAAAATATTTGCTATCCGGGTTCGCAAAATACCAGCCACAAACGGAGGACGCCGGATACATGGCCAGTGATTCTGTAAGATGAATACCTGTTGCATGTTCCCCACCAAGCAAATCAAACAATTTATACTTTTCTGTATGATCCGGGCAAGCAGGATAACCCGGGGCCGGGCGTATGCCCTGGTATTCTTCTTTGATCATTTGTTCATTCGACAAATGCTCGTCTGCTACATATCCCCAATATTCGGTACGTGTTTTTGCATGTAACAATTCGGCAAAAGCTTCTGCCAGGCGATCAGCGAGCGCCTGTAAAATTATTTTGTTGTAGTCATCCAGGTTTTCTTCGAAACGTTTGATGTGAGGTTCAATACCTTCAATAGTGGCACTGAAAGCGCCGAGATAATCAATTCCCTGGCTTACTGATCCAGAGACTGGATCGTGGATTTCTGTATTACCGGGCTGCTTACCTGATGATGAGCCATCGGTTCGGTATAGCGACGGGCTTTCTTTTATAAAATCTGCCAATGAATGATTGGGTTGGCCTTTTGCCTTTTTTATTTGCTGGCGCAGAAATTCCAATTTTACCACGCCCCCGTTTGTGATAACATCAACGGTATCCGGCGCCACTTTGTTAGCAGGCCAAAATCCTACGCTGCCTCTTGCCGTAAGCCAATTCTCTCCTATCACTTGCTTTAATAATTTCTGGGCGTCGTTGTATAGGTTGGTGGCTTCTTTGCCGATAACCGTATCCGTTAGTATCGCGGGGAATTTTCCGTGCATTTCCCAGGCAATGAAGAAAGGTTGCCAGTCAATGTAAGCTGCGATCTCGGCAAGATCATAATTTTCCAGCAGCCTGGTGCCAGTGAACGAGGGATTTACAGGTTGGTAAGTATCCCAGTTAATTACCGAACCGTTTGTTTGTGCTTCGGAAAACGATAAAAACTGCTTTGCAGATTTTTTGTTGGCGAAATCTGTTCGAAGTTTTTCATATTCTTCTTTAATTTC
>JACMPR010000149.1 GCA_014377385.1 Ferruginibacter sp.
AATTAACTCATCGTCAAAGCATGAGTGATACCCTTCTTTGCCTGAAGTTAAATTCCGAAAAGCTTTATCATCTTGGCATAGGAAAAGCCATTAATAAATCAACTTTATCTCGTGCAAATGAAAGTAGAGATTGGAGGATTTATCAGGATTATGCACTGAAACTAATTGACCAAGCCAAAAAAATGTATGAAGGCCAAAATCAGTTAGAAGTAAATCTTAAAGGCCGTGTCTTTGCATTGGACTCGACAACAGTAGACCTTTGCCTGGAAGTTTTTCTATGGGCTCCTTTCCGTTCAACTAAAGCTGCTGTAAAAATTCATACACTGCTTGACTTAAAAACTTCCATTCCCGAGTTTATTTTTATATCAGCGGGTAACGTTCACGATGTAAAAGCGATGGATTTAATTCCAGTTCAAAAAGGCAGCTATTACATAATGGATAAAGCTTACGTTGATTTTAAGCGTCTTTATATAATCAAACAAGAGAAAGCTTACTTCGTTGTAAGAGCAAAAGAAAACCTGCAATTTAGACGTATAAAATCCAGAGCGCCGGACAAGGAAATAGGCATTCTTTGCGATCAGGATATCTTACTTACCGGAATCAACAGTAGCAATAGATACCCAGAGCCTTTAAGACGCATTAAATTTTATGATGCTGAGTTCGAAAGAACATTTGTCTTTTTAACCAACAACTTCAAAATAAAAGCACAAACTGTAACTCAACTTTATAAGCACCGATGGGGTATTGAGTTGTTCTTCAAATGGATTAAGCAAAATCTGAAAGTTCAATCGTTTTGGGGTTTTAGTGAGAACGCAGTAAAAACTCAAATCTGGATTGCTATATCAGTTTATGTGCTGGTTTTAATAGCAAGAAAGAAACTGAAACTAACAAACTCTCCCTATGAAATTATACAATACATTAGTCTTGCTCCTTTCGAAAAAAGGGCATTACACAATGTGTTTTTAAACATAGAAAATCAAGATATCAAAGAACTAAAATATATTCAACTGAAAATCATTTAATTAAGACGCAACGCTAGTGATGTCTTGTTTTTGTTTGGCATTCCTTCACCGTAGAAGAATGGGAGGTTTTTGGAAAAAATTTCACAGCGTAACAAACCTGCATCAAAAACTCTGTGAAACTTTTTCTTAACTCTCGCAGAATATAACACGGGGGATTCAAAAACTTTTTATGCATTTTATCGACGGCTGTTAATATTCATTCAACAGTGTAATAATATCAACAAGGCAAATTCCCTGGAAAAAAAACTGGCGTAAAAAAAAGGAAAGAAACATTTATAAATGAGGAATGGAAAAGTTTCAAACAAATATTAAAAAATGATACTGATTTAAAAAATAAGGTTGAATTTTTTCGACAATACTTTGAAAGGCTCATTATGGCCTGGCAATCCTTGCGGCAACAAGAGGGTATTAATCGCCGGTTAACATTAAACGTCTATCTGCCCCGGTGTTTCCTGATCTTATTTATAGCTTCGGTTGCTGAATGCACATGTAATTTTTCATATATTTTTTTTACATGAGAATTAACTGTATGCCAGCTGATATTCAGGTCTGCTGCGATCATTTTATAGCTCATACCTTTTTCCAATGCACCCAGGATCTCATTCTCTTTGGCGGTTAATAGCGGAGGCCCGGGTTCGGTTTGGATTGGCAGTTTTCTAAAATTCTCCAAAACTTTTTTGGCTATAACGGGTGTCATCGGTGCGCCGCCTTCCAATGAATCTCTTATGGCTTCAATTAATTTTGCCGGTCTTGCTGTTTTTAGTATATAGCCATGGGCACCTGCCTGTATTGCTTTAAATATCGAGTTTTCATCTTCAAATACAGTTTGCATGATGATAACCACATTTGGAAAATTTGAACGGATCATTTTCACCCCTTCAATGCCATTCACTACAGGCATATCAATATCCATCAGCACCACATCAGGTATAGAAAGGCTAACATTTTCTACTAAATATTCACAGTTTTTATATATCGCTACTAACTGCATGTCCGGCTGTTCTTCTATCAATAATTTTATCGCCTCCTGCCTTCCCGGGCTATCGTCAAATACCGAAATCTTTATCATCTGCAATAATAATTAAATCATTCAGCATATTGCGGCCGTTATTGGCAACACTCATAAAATTGTTATGCGGAAAAGTATAAGGTAATGGTGCTTCCCACGCCTGTTGTTGATTCTACCAGGAGTTTGCCGTTTATGCTTTGAGCCCTTCGTTTCATATTCTCCAGGCCGTTGCCTCCTTTAAGATTCTTATTCGGCTGTTCATGTACAATGAACCCCTTTCCGTTATCGGCAACAGATAAATATATAAACCCTTTTTCGCGACTTATTTTTATGATCACCTCGTCAGCGTCTGCATATTTTAAAATGTTGTTGATTGACTCCTTGAAAACCAGGTAAACGGCTTTTCGCTGGAGCATGGTTAATTTTACATCATCCAATGTTGGCTCTGAAGAAAAACTTACCCCGATGTCTTTAGCCTCCAGCACTTCATTTGCAAAGGAATGCATTCTGAGTTTCAATGCACCCAGGCGATCATTTTTTGTATCAATCATCCACACGATGTCGCTCATGGAGTCCTGAGAAGTTTGTGAATATGCAGTTATTTTTTTTAGTAGACCGGTAACTTCCGGGTTTGTTTTTTTAGGATTACTTGCCAGTTCTGAAAAAACGGCGATAGCACTTAAATTAGATCCTATTTCATCATGCAGATCGCTGGCAATAGCATTTCTCACTTTTTGCATTTGTATAATTCTCCCCAGCCGGTAACGGTGAATACTGTACGCTAATGAAAACAGCAGCATAAGAAGCGAGATCCTGAACCACCATGTTAAGTACCATGGTGGCAAAATTGTAATGGTTAATGTGGTTGGCTGGTTGTTCCATACGCCGTTGCTATTGCTGCCTTTCACCCTTAGTTCATAAGTGCCTGGGTCCAGGTTGGTGTAAGTGGCAGTATTATTTAATCCCGCCTGAATCCAGTTCTCATCAAAACCGGCAAGTTTATACTGAAAATGGTTATTGTGAAAGGCCGAAAAATCAGTGGCGGCAAATTCAAAACTTATCATATTTTGCTCATACTGCAGCTCAATACTGTCGGTGAGATATGCCGGCTTGTTCAGAATAGCATCTTGCACACCAAATACGAGTGGCTTATTCAGCACGTTGATCGCTGTGATCCAAACGAATGGTATATAGTTGCTGCCGGTTAACTTAGCAGGATCAAAATAATTAAATCCGGTTATGCCGCCGAAATACAAATAGCCTTTGCTTGTTTTGCAAAATGCATTCCTGTTATACTCATTTCCCTGCAGCCCGTCATCTACATTGTAATTTTTAAACTCTCTCGTATGCGTATCAAAGTGGGAGATCCCTTTGTTGGTGCTTAGCCATAGATTGCCAGTGGCATCACCCAGTATACCATAGACGACATCGTTACCTAAGCCTTGCTTTTCTGTAAAATGTTTAAAGGTTCCGGCGGCTGGATCAAAAAGATTTAATCCTCCTCCTTTGGTGCCGATCCATAAATATTTATCCGGTTGTTCAGGATCCGGACTAATGCAAAAAATTAAATTGTTATTAAGGGAGTTCAAATTGCCTGCAATATTTTTATACAGCTTCCAGCTTTCATTTACCGGATCAAAACGATAAAGACCTCCCAGCGTACCAAGCCATAAAATTCCATATTTATCCCGGTGTATAGCCTGCAAATAATCATAAGGGCCCATGGTGGTTTTAGAAGGGAAATTATATTCCCTGGATGCTTTCGTACGTTTATTAAAATGTACAATTCCGTTGGTATTTCCAAACCATAAATTATCCCGGTCATCATCGTATAGAGGAAATACATCGTCGTAATTGTGCCAATATTCGATGGCCGTTTTAGTAACGGGATTATAATGATATAATCCAACCCTGCCTATCCAATAAGAGCCATCTTTATCCTGTAATACAGACTTTGTATTTAGTCCAAAATGGGCAAATTGGGTTTTTGCCAGTGCCGCCATTTTCACCGGAACTCTTGTAGTATTTGTTGCCCGGTTAAATTCCCAGAATAATTCATCGAAAGGCTCCTTGATAAACAATATATTTTCATCATTTCCTGCCGACATAAAACGGATGTATTGGTTTTCTGTAGTATTAAAATTATTTTTTGCCGGGTTATACCTCAACAGGCCATATCCTTTTGTGCCCAGCCAAATATTTCCCATTTTATCTTTATAACTGCAGGACATATGTTTAAGGAGAGGTTCTGTATTTTTATCTGTTGAGCCTATCGTTTCCCATGTATTTGTGAGAATATTAAAGCATCCTGTAATATTTTCATCACGTGTCCAAATATGGCCGGCATTATCCAAAACAGACGGAAAAGAAAACGCGCCTTTGGACAGAGGTGTTTGAGACAGGAACTGCACTTTACCTGTAAGGCTATTAACCTCTGTAATTCCATGTTGATAAAGCATATAAAAAACATCAGGCGTTGGGCCAACAATAAAATCCTGCACATATTTTTGCAACCCGTTTGTTTTTTGTGGTGTCGGAAGATAGTTTTCTACATCCAAATTTTGCAGTTGGAAGACTGAATTAACCTGCGGGTTTATTCGAAACAATTTTTTCTGTGCAGAAACCCAGATCAATCCCTGGTTGTCCACAAAAAAATTGGATGTCCGCCAATCTGCCAACGCATTATTGGGATCTCTTGAATATAACTCAAGGTATGGATGTGCCGTATCAAATATTATTTTTGTAAAAGATGCGGTATGTTTTTGGAGAAAAAGTTTCGTTGCATCGTTTAACGGCTCGCTTGTTTTTTTTATATCCCTTTTGTTTTTAATAACCAGGCGGTTAAGCCCATGCAGGGTGCCTATCCATATACCGCCAACCCTGTCTTCACGAATGCAGGTAATGCTATTATCACTGATGCTGTTGGGGTCGGTTGGGTTGTATTTAAAATGGGTAAAGGTTTCAGTTGCCCTGTCAAAAAGATCGAGGCCATTGCCCGCTGTAGCAATCCAGATCCTTCCTTCTGAATCTTCAAATAAAAAACGAGTGAAATTCTCTGCTATCGAATTATTGTCATTTGGGTCATTCTTAAATACAGTAAAATTATTGCCGTCGTAGCGGTTTAGGCCATCATTGCTCGCAAACCACATGAAACCATATTTATCCTGTAATATCGAATTAACCATACCCTGCGACAAGCCATCATCTGTTGTAAGCATGTCAAATTTTACATTCCATATTTTTTGACTGTTGCCGGTGAGTGGAAGTAAAAGCAGGCAGAGCATGATATATTTTAGCAATGCATTTTTCATAAAATGTTAATCTAAACAAGGTATTATTTAGGGTGGTGAATAAATCATTCTGACTATGCCCGTCGTACATTTTCTTTATTACGTTATTGGCTTCATCGGATTTGCTTGATGTTTCATCTTGTTATTAAATATACGTTTTGCGGCATAAACGCAGCAAATCTTTTCATACTTGGGTAATACCGATGGCTAAAAAGATGAATGGCATTGTTTACCGGTTGTTGAGTAACCTTCGCAGGCCGTTTCTATCGAGGGTACATGCGAAAGAGATGCATCTTAAAGTAAGCTTCAATCTACTGCGCCATTTGTTGGGGACTAAGCTATTCACCTTTTTCCGGAAGAATAATATTAATATAGTTTGGTAAAATTGTCGCTTGCAGGTTATTTATTTTTCCCATATACTCCCCATCAATTTGAAAATGAACCTTTCGTTTCGTTTCTATCTTTACAGATGTTGCATGAAAAATCTCTATATTTTTTGGATTAAATTGTTTGGGACGGAATAACATTTTTAATAGTACAAAAAACGAAAGTTTGTGAACGACCACAACTTCAAATGCGCCATCATCCAGTCTTCCTTCCGGGTTTATAACGGCACCGGTACCATACTTACTGGCATTTGCCAATACCACCATAAAAGCAGCAGCCCTGATTTCTTTTTCTTTAGATTGAACGCTTACGTCCATTTTTTGCGAACGCCACAAAGTTTTTAACATTACCCTGGCATAGCCCAGCTTCCCTCTTAATTTACCTTCATCAAAATATTTAATGAGCTGTGCATTGAGCCCGATATCCGAGAGGTGAAGGCAGATATCTTTATTATTGATTTTTATCGCATCACAATTACTTACCACACCATTTTCAATAATGAACAAAGCTTCCTCAGGTATTTCCGGAATATTTAATTCTTTTGCCATGCCGTTTGCTGAACCGGCGGGCAATATTCCAAGAGCTGCATTTGTGCCGGCTATTAATTTGGCAACAAGTGTAACGGTACCATCTCCGCCTACAGCGATTACTTTATGCGGTAACGTGTCTGTAATATGCTTTCTTAATGAGGCTGCATCCGGCGTATCTCCAAATACAAAATAATCTATGCTGTACTCTTTTCCGGTAAAATAATTGCTTATAATATCCTGCCAGGATATATTATTTGCTCCCGCTACCGAGTTTATTACAAATAATAATTTAAAAGCATTATTGCCATTCATTTAATTAATTTAGAAGCCATGAATGTAGAGATATCGGGTGTAGCAAAAAAAAAATCTTTATGGAAAAAAATTAAGCTAAGATTATTACATTGGTTCCGATTGACAAATAAGCCTGTGGTGCAATTATATACAGGGTATGGCAATAAGACACACTGTTTTTTATACGGGCATGTTTTCTCCCTCAGCCCGCTTCCACGGAAAAGTTATCGACAACATTTTTTGATAAATGCTTTCGCTCTGCTCAGACTTTTTATGGTAAAAACAAAAAAGGGTGCCCTGTTGCAGTTTACCTGGGAAGGGAAAAATTACCATGCTATTTCTGAAACAGATGGATTTTTTAAATTTGAATGGCAGCCTTCCGAAATGCCGGTATCCGGTTCCCGCGAGGTGCAGGTGGATATGATTGAGCATGACAGCGGATACAGCGTTGCCTCGGCAAAAGCCCGTTTAATTATTCCGCATTACAACCAGTTTGCATTTATTTCAGATATTGATGACACTTTTCTAATTTCACATTCTTCCAATCTACGCAGGCGACTGTTTGTTTTGCTTACAGAAAACGCGTTGAGTCGAAAGCCATTTGAGGGAGTGGTCAATCATTACCAGCTGTTGTCTCATGCACAGGTAGCTGCCAATACCGTAAATCCTTTTTTTTATGTGTCAAGCAGCGAATGGAATTTATACAATTATATCAGGGACTTTTCTGCTAAACACCAGTTACCTGAGGGTGTTTATTTATTGAATCAGGTGAAGAGATTTTCACAGGTATTTAAAACAGGCCAGAACAATCATGGCACAAAATTCATGCGCATTACCCGGATACTGGAAGCTTACCCGGACCATCGGTTTGTATTGCTTGGCGATGATTCGCAGGAAGATCCTTTTATTTATGCATCCGTTGCAGCGCATTTTCCTGCGCAAGTATTTTGTATCTACATCAGGAAAGTGAGTAAAGAAAGAAAGCCCGTCGTGGATGAAGAATTAAGTAAGATAGAGAGCAGGGGTATTCCCTGTTGTTATTTTACCCATAGTGCTGAAGCGGTGCTTCATTCCCGCATGATAGGTTTGCTAACGCACGCCTAAACATTTACGACCGTTTTCTCCGTTTTTACTAACAACCACCTGGCAAGCAACAGCCATATAATGCCTAGGCATAATCCGGCGATCACATCACTCGTGTAGTGAAGCTTTAAGTAAATTCTGCTGAAACCAACCAATAAAGCTGCACCGAAGCAGCAAAGCATTAACAGCCATTTAATCCACTTATTTTTCATTGTTCTAAAAACAATATACCCTAGCATCCCAAAAAATACCAGGCTGGAAAAGCTATGCCCGCTGGGGAAACTATAGCCATGTACATTTGATATAACGGGTACCAATGGTCGCTGTCGTTGAAGAAGGCCTTTCAACAAAAACATTACTGCTGTACTTGTAATTGAAACTGCAGCTATCTTTAAAGAATACCAGCGGTGTTTTTTAATAAAAAGAAAAATACCTGCTAGTATAATATTGGCAGGTAATAAGAAAAAATGCGATCCAAAAAACGTGATGAATTGCATTAACCGGGTATTACGGCTGTTAATGTATGGATTAATTAAGGAGAAAACCTGTTCATCAAAACTGGTATTTTTATCTTCAAAAACCATGTCTGTCACCAGAAATAGTAACCACAGGCAGATGAAAAATACAACCGCAAGCAATACTACTTCAAGTGACAATTTTTTCAGCCGGCGCAGCAGGAAATTAGTTGCAACCTTGTTGGTTTCCATGTCCATGTAATTGTTAAATGCGAGATTCCATGATTCATTCCACAGTTTTGATTATCCTTCCAGCAGTTTAATCCCTGCCTGTTCAAAACTTATGCTGCGTTGTTTGTATAAATTGCCGATGGTCATCTTAAAAGTTTTTTTACTCATACCGAAGAAGGCGTATATTTCTTCCGGATCGGTTTTGTCGTTGTAAGGCAGGTAGCCATTGTTTTCCTTTAGGAGGCGCAAGATTTTTCCTGTTTCGTCTTCTACCCTGTTATAACCGGGTTTCCCGGCAGCTACATCTATTTTATTTTCTACATTATAAATTTTCTTTACAAAGCCAGTGAATTTGTCACCGGCTGTTATGTTTCGGTATATCTCATTAAAATGCAGTACCCCGGTGTGTTTGTTATTGATGATAACCACGTATCCGATATCAGTTCTGCGGTATACAATTAAATCCACCACCTCAAGTTCTTTAACGCTTAAAGAATCATTGCTTAAAAACGGCTCTATTTTTTCCGTGGCGGCTATGCGTCCGGTCTGCTCATCCAGATAAATTTTTACCAGGTATTCCCCGTTGGGAATCATGTTGTTTTGTTGCTTGGATTTTGGAACAAAAATATCTTTCATTAATCCCCAGTCAAGAAACGCTCCCTGTGGCGTTACACTGATCGTGCGCAGTTTCACGATATCTCCCAGGATGCCTTTTGGCTCCTGGGTGGTGGCAATAAGCCTGTCCTCCCCGTCATGATATATAAATACTTTCAATTCATCACCTTCTGTGGCGCCGGCGGGCACGAATCTTTTTGGTAAAAGGATGCCTTCTTCCCCATCGTCAAGATAAAGTCCGAAATCTACGGCACGCAGCACCTTTAATAAATTGTATTCGCCCACTCTTACCATGATCGTTATTTGGCTGCAAGTTAGGTAAAAGGCAAACCCCGCCGGCAGCTATCCGCACCTGACAGTAAAATGGTATGTCCAGCCGGTTGGGTTGGGACGGCTGTCGGCGTTACCGCCGAAAGTAGTATCTTCACACAAAAAGAAACACTTGAATTTTACAAATTTCGGATTCGACAGCAGGTTAATGGAAGGTATTGATGCCTCAGGATATGAAGAAGCTACCCCGGTTCAGCAACAGGTCATCCCACACATACTCTCTGGTAAAGATATCATCGCTTCGGCACAAACAGGAACCGGTAAAACTGCCGCTTTTTTGCTCCCCCTTATTAATAAAATCATAACATCGTCGCACGATCAGCATACGATCAATGCATTGGTGATTGTACCAACCCGGGAACTGGCGGTGCAAATTGCCCAGCACCTGGAGGGGCTTTCCTATTTTACCAATATAAGTTCCATTGCTGTGTATGGTGGTGGTGATGGCAATGCTTTTGTGCAGGAGAAGAAAGCGCTAAGCATGGGGGCAGATATTGTTGTATGCACTCCAGGGAAAATGATGGCCCACATAAAAATGGGATATGTAAAACTGGACGGGTTAAAATACCTGGTATTGGATGAGGCAGACAGGATGCTGGATATGGGCTTTTTTGATGATATTATGTTCATTATAAAACATTTACCACCCAAGCGCCAGAATCTCCTTTTTTCTGCTACCATGCCGCATAAAATACGGGAACTCGCCAGAAAGATCCTGCACCAGCCGGAAGAAGTGAATATTTCAATCAGTAAGCCACCCGAAAAAATAATACAGGAGGCTTTCATGGTGTATGATACCCAAAAGATTCCACTGGTACTTCATCTCCTGAAAAAGAGAGATTTTAAAATGGTGCTTATTTTTTGCAGCAGCAAGATAAGTGTGAAGCAACTAACCAGAGAACTTAAACGACATAAGATTCCTGCAGATGAAATACATAGTGACCTCGACCAGGATAAACGGGAAGATGTGCTGATCCAGTTTAAGAGCGGCCGGTTACCGGTGCTGGTAGCAACAGATATATTAAGTCGTGGAATTGATATTGATAACATTGACCTCGTTATAAATTTTGACGTACCACATGATGGCGAGGATTATGTACACCGTATTGGCCGCACAGCACGTGCTGCTGCGGAAGGTACCGCTTATACTTTTGTGAGTGTGAAGGAACAACGCAAATTTATGAGCATCGAAAAGCTTCTCGGAAAGCCGGTGCCAAAAGCAATGGTTCCGGAAGAATTTGGGGAAGCGCCTTCGTATAATCCTGCTTCATCAGCCGGAAGAGCAGGTACGGGTAACGGTGGCGCAAGACCCAAACGGTTTAAGAATAATTCTTTCGGCAAAAAACAATAAGGCAGGATGTTTTTACCTCGTTTTTGTGTAGGAAAGGCAGGCTTCGTTACCGGTTTAGCAAATACATTTGTACAAACGACCTCATATCAGCGCTGCTCCCAATATATTATCAAGCCCCATTGAATATTTAACAGGCATTTCAGCACTGCGGGGCGATATGTTGCGCAAGGAGTTGAATCTTTTCAGTTTCAAAGACCTGCTCGAATTTTACCCCTTCAGGCATATCGATAAAACCAGCGTAGATAAAATCGCGGCTCTGTCTAACGATTCAGAGTACACGCAGGTAGCCGGCGTGATTACAGACATACAGATGATTGGTGAAAAGAGAACCCGCCGCCTGGTAGCCCATTTAAAAGATGATACAGGGACTATAGAACTCGTATGGTTTCAGGGAATCAGCTGGGTCGAAAAAATATTGGTAATCGGTCAACGGTATCTCGTATTTGGTAAGCCTGGCTTCTTCATGGGAAAGCCACAGATGGCCCATCCGGAATTGGAAAATTATACGGCGGAAAATGCAGATGGCAAAAGCCATTTGGAACCTATTTATCCTTCTACAGAAAAATTAAAAGCAAAGGGTATAACCGGCAGGGCGATTGGTAAATTTACCGGGGAGCTCTTAAAAAAATTGTCGGAGAATGACCTGCCGGAAAATCTTCCCGTACCTGTAGTAAAGCGGTACAAATTAATTAAAAGATACGATGCCTACAGGCATATCCACCTCCCCGCCTCTGAACTTCATTACCAGCATGCACTGCGGCGCTTAAAGTTTGAAGAATTTTTTTTCGCACAATTAAGTATCCAGTTGATTAAAATAAGCAGGCAACGTTTTAGCAAGGGATCTGTATTTGAAAAAGTGGGACAGCTCTTCAATGATTTTTACAATCATCAGCTTCCCTTTCAGTTAACAGCTGCGCAAAAAAAAGTACTAAAGGAAATCCGTACAGATACCGGCAGCGGGCACCAGATGAACCGCCTTCTGCAGGGAGATGTGGGAAGTGGCAAGACAATGGTGGCACTTTTAAGCATGCTTATTGCGGCCGACAACGGTTTTCAAAGTGTGTTGATGGCACCCACAGAAATACTGGCACAACAGCATTTCAACAATATAAAACAACTGCTGGTCGGGCTACCCGTTACAGTTGATATTTTAACAGGATCATCCAAACCAAAAGCGAGAAAACTCATTCTGAAAAATTGTGAAGACGGTTCAGCAACGATCCTGATAGGCACCCATGCCATCATTGAGGATAAGGTAATATTTAAGAACCTTGGTTTTGCTGTAGTAGATGAACAGCATAAGTTTGGCGTTGCACAGCGGGCAAAATTGTGGAAGAAAAATACTATTCCACCGCACATATTGGTTATGACCGCCACTCCTATACCACGTACCCTTGCGCTGACTGCTTACGGAGATCTTGACTACAGCGTGATTGATGAATTACCGCCCGGCAGGCAACCTATTACTACCGTTCACCGTAATGAGATGGCAAGACCGCAGGTGATGGATTTTATCAAAGAACAGATCGCCCTTGGAAGGCAGGCTTATATCATTTACCCGCTTATCGAAGAAAGTAGCAAACTTGATTATGAAAACCTGATGAAAGGATTTGAAGAAGTGAAATCTTTTTTTCCTGAACCAAAATATTGGATAAGTATGGTTCATGGCAAGCAGACCGCGGCTCAAAAGGATGCAAACATGCAGCGGTTTGTTACTGCTGATACCCAAATACTGGTAGGCACTACCGTAATTGAAGTTGGAGTAAATGTCCCTAACGCATCGGTGATGGTAATTGAAAGTGCAGAAAAATTTGGATTGTCGCAGTTACACCAGCTCCGGGGCAGGGTGGGAAGAGGTTCGGATAAAAGCTTTTGTATATTGTTAACCGGACAAAAGCTATCCCGTGACGCACGGGAACGACTGAAAATAATGGTTAGCACGAATGATGGCTTTAAGATTGCTGAAAAAGACCTTGAAATAAGAGGCCCCGGCGAAATAGAAGGAACAAAACAAAGCGGCGTTTTAAACTTTAAGCTTGCCAGTATAGTACATGATAAAGTAATGCTGGAGGCAGCAAGATCCGAAGTAGAAAGGATCATCAGTGAAGACGCAGATCTCATCCTGGAAGAAAATTCGCCTGTAAAGGAATATCTCCAACAACAAAAAGGCAAAAGTTTGTGGAGTAAAATTGCTTAAGCCATAAAGATTAGTTAAACCGGAATTAGGCCTTCTGGTTGTAAAACAAACTCATACATTTAATCGTTTATAATGAGTAAATTGTAAAAAAAGTTAACCGATTGATCAGACTGAATAAAATATTGGCCACAGCCCTTCTCATCCCTATCAGTTTTTGTACAGCCTATACTGCCAAAGCCCAAATGGAGTTTGTAGAGAATAAGGGTCAATGGGACAAGAACGTTCAATATAAGGGCGATTTTAATTCAGGCAGTTTTTTCCTCGAAAATGGCGGATTCACTGTTTTATTACACAATTCTGCGGATCTTGCCGCTGTAAGTGAACTCGGGCATGGGGATGGAAAACAACCTGTAACGCTTCATTCTTTTTCCTACAAAGTAAAATTTCTTGGTGCTTCACCATTCATTAAATCTATTCCGGAAAAACCGGTGTCGTCCTATAATAATTATTTCATTGGTAATGACCGCGAAAAATGGGCGGGCGATTGCAAGATCTACCAGGCCATAACTTACAAAGATATTTATCCCAACATTGATGTGCGCTACTACAGCGATGGCGGAAAATTAAAATATGATTTTATTGTACATCCCGGGGGCAACGTTTCCTCCATCGCCATGCAGTACAGCGGCCCTGAACTTTTTATAAAAGACAAGGAACTGGTGATAAAAACATCCATTGGCGAAATAAGAGAACTTTATCCTTACAGCTACCAGTTTGAAACCGGCGTAAGAAAGGAGATAAACTGTAAATACGTTGTGAAAAACAACATCGTCACTTTTAATGTAAAAAACTATAATCCCAAAGAAATATTGATAATTGACCCGACCATTATATTTTCAACTTTTACAAAAAGTACCGCCGATAACTGGGGTTACACTGCGACACCAGGCCCTGATGGAACGCTTTATGCCGGCGGAATTGTATTTGCAGATCCACCCCAAACCGGTTACCCGGTTTCTACAGGAGCATTTCAGACAACTTACGGCGGAGGTGTGGAAGAAAATAGTTTTCCCGGCTATGATATCGCCATATTTAAATTCTCAGCTAATGGTTCCAACAGGATATATGCCACTTACCTTGGTGGTAGCCGCAACGAACAACCGCATAGTATGATTGTTGACAGGCAGGGAAACCTTGTTGTTGCAGGAAGAACTTTTTCTACGAATTACCCGGTGACAAATACTATTGGCCCAGGTGGAGGTTTTGACATCGTTATCACAAAATTTAACGCTGCTGGCAGCAATATCCTGGGTTCAGTACGAATAGGGGGAACAGGTGATGATGGTGTGAATATCACCCCTAAGTACCAATACCAGGGTGATACTTCGATCCGTAGAAATTATGGCGATGATGCCCGTAGTGAAGTGATACTTGATGCAGCCAATAATATAATACTTGCATCATGCACACAGTCAGCTAACTTTCCTACAATGGGTGCCTCGTTAAATACGAATGCTGTTTTTGGTGGGGGAAGGCAGGATGGACTTGTCTTAAAATTTAATTCAAATTTATCAACCTATCTCTACGGTAGTTTTTTTGGCGGCAGTGGCAACGATGCCTGCTTTGTAACGAGCATCAGCCCGCTAACCGGAAATTTATATGTTGCAGGGGGAACGGGAAGTAACAACCTGCCGGGTAATAAAACAAATGTTATTTATAATGCTTACCAGGGTTCGGTTGCAGACGGTTTTATAACCGAAATTAAACTGGATTCCGGTATTGTAAAGACAACTTATGCCGGCACGTCTGGCATAGACATTATCTATGGTCTTAAGTTTGACCGGCAAGGCTTCCCCTATATCATGGGAACAACTACAGGTTCCTGGCCTATTATAGCTGCAGTTTTTAAGAATCCGGGGAGTAGCCAGTTTATCAGCAAAGTTAAACCAGATTTGTCAGGCTACGTTTATTCTACGGTTTTTGGTACAGGTAGCAACGTGCCAAATATTTCCCCAATTGCCTTCCTGGTAGACAGGTGTGAAAATGTGTATGTATCAGGTTGGGGTGGTGGTCTGAATGTACGTTTCGGTTATAGTTCCGGCACAACTACCGGTATGCCGGAAAAAAACCCTTTGCCGAGAATCCCTGCTCCTGATGGCGCAGACTTCTACTTTTTTGTGCTGCAAAAAAACGCAGCCAGCCAGTTATTCGGATCGCATTTTGGCCAGAATGGCGGCCTTGGAGACCACGTGGATGGCGGTACCAGCAGGTTTGATGACAACGGGGTAATTTACCAGGCTTTGTGCGCCAATTGCGGAAATGATGTTGAATTTCCAACTACACCCAGCGCCTGGTCGCGAACGAACGGAAGCCAGGGATGCAACGAAGCACTCGTAAAAATAGAAATGGACTTTGCCGGAGTGGGAGCGGGCTTGCAAACAGCCATTGATGGGGTAATAAACGATACTTCGGGCTGCGTACCGTTTACCGTGGTATTCAAGGATACGCTTTTTCAGGGCACGAAATTTTATTGGGATTTTGGAGACAACAGCCCCCAAATAATTACTACCAGCTTTGACACTTCCCATGTATACAGCGTTCCCGGTCGTTACCGCGTAAGATTGATAGCAGAGGACCTTAATACATGTAATTTAAGAGATACTGCATATATCATAATCAGGGCCGGCGATAACGCGGCAAGATTGTCTTTTAAACCAGTAAAGGATACACCTTGTACGAGCAAAACTTATACATTTATAAACACGTCAGGCGCTACTTACCCAACTCCCGGTTTTACACCGCAAACCTTTACCTGGGACTATGGTGATGGTACCCCAACACAGACATCCATTAATGGGCGACATACATTTCCCGGCCCGGGAACATACGATATAACTCTTTCATTATCTGATACAAATTATTGCAACTCTCCAACCGACACTACAATTACCTTGAGGGTATACGACCTCGTTAAAGCACTGTTCACCACTCCGCTTGTTGGATGTGCACCCTACGCCGCGAAATTTCGATTCAAGGCAGGTGGTGCAGGAACAGACTTTTTCTGGTCCTTCGGCGATGGAACTTTTTCCACTGATTCAACTGAAGCCAATCCGACCCACTACTATGCCTCACCGGGAGTTTACCCCGTAAGGCTTATTGTAAGGGACACAAACACCTGTAATAAAGTTGACACTTCTGCCTATTTCAATATAACTGTATTGCCAAAGCCCGTGGCAGCATTTACCTGGTCACCGAACCCCCCGCAGCGTAATACTGCAACACAGTTTACCAACCTGTCAACAGGAGCCGTGCGGTACCTGTGGGATTTTGGAGAGGAAGGTGAAACTTCAACAGAGGTAAATCCAAAACACCAGTTCAATTCTACCGGATCATTTAAGGTTACCCTTACTGCATACAATCAGAACAACTGTGATTCTACTGTATCAGTAACCGTAACTGCATTGATAGATCCGTTGTTGGACGTGCCCAATGCATTTACACCAGGTCGGTTTGGAGAAAATGGGTTTGTTTCTGTAAAAGGTTATGGTATTGGAAAAATGGATTGGCGGATTTACAACCGGTGGGGGCAGTTGGTGTTTCACACAAATAGCAGGAAACAGTTATGGGACGGCACTTTCAAAGGAAAGTTACAGCCAATGGACGTTTATGCATACACGCTCGATGTTGTATTTACCGACGGAAAGAAACTAAGAAAAACAGGGGATATTACCCTATTGAGATAGGAATAGTTAAGATTTACAAATAAAAAATCATAGGAAACGTTTTTCCCGTACCTATTTATGCCGCCGGAATTTTTTAGATCATAGCTTAAGACTACTAACAAAATAAACAAAAAGGACAATTAGTGCTGAATAACACCTCGATACAACATTTTAAAAGAGCGACCCCCACAACAGTTTGGGGGATCCTGCTCATCTTATTTTTTAGTCCATTTACTTTTATACAGGCCCAGGATCTTCATTTCTCGCAGTTCTTTAATTCCCCTTTAACTACTAATCCTGCCAACACCGGCTTTATCCCTGATGCAGATTACAGAATGGGAGCCCATTACCGCAACCAGTATAGTAACATCATGGCGGTGCCTTATAAAACCATGAGTATTTTTGGCGATGCACAGGTTTTTAGGAACAGGCTGGAAAATGGGTGGTTGGGTTTAGGCGGAGTGATTTTAAGTGATGTGGCCGGAAGTGGAAGTCTGCGCTCAACGAAGGTCTATGGTTCTGTCGCTTACCACCAGATGCTTGGTGAGAGCAGTCTGTTAAGTGCCGGTTTTAATCTTGGCTGGGCCAATAAACGTATAGACCGGTCTAATTTGAAATTCCCTGATCAGTTTGACGAAAACCTGGGCTTCTTTGATACACGGGTACCCACCACCGTGATGTTGGCCAATACTAGTATCAGTTATTTTGATATGCAGGTGGGAATGAATTATGCTTATTTCCCCACAGAAGATGTTTATATAAATGCAGGTTATTCTGTTCATCATGTAAATAAACCAAAAGAATCTTTTTTCAAGGACAATGCTACAGGGTCAGGCGTTGTCCCTATGCGGCAAATAGGTTTTATAAACGCACTATTAAAAGTTGATCCACGGGTAATCATCAATCCAAATATTTATTATACCACGCAGGCAAAAGCTACGGAGTTGTTGGTTGGGTTAAATATGAATTATAACCTGGGCGATGCAGGTGAAACACAGCTCATAGCAGGTGCGTACTACAGGGGAAAGGATGCCGTAATTCCAATGCTGGGTTTTGAATTAAGCACCGTTCGGTTTACCTTTAGTTACGACGCCACGGTTTCTGCCCTGAAAAATTTTAATAACTCCAGGGGAGCGCTGGAATTTAGCTTAATCAAAAAAGGCTTTTACGCTGATAATGCCGACAGGCAGTCACTTTGTCCAAAATTTTAAAGATGTTTGTCAAAACTAATTGTGAACTGGTTTTTCGCCTGTGAAAATTTCTGTCCGTAACCGGATTTTTTATTGACCAATCAAAAGTTGTTATGAATGAATGGGTCGGGAAAAATTATTCATTTTTACTGCAATCGTATTTTGGAAACTTATACCAACCGGAAATTAAACCCAAACTTTCAGTTTGATGTCACCCCATGCCAGTCGAAGACGGTATTGCTCATTAAATTGGCTTCAAAAAATTGCCAATGACGCAGGTTGTAAACATTTGAATCACAATTATTTTTGAGATACATTTCAACCACTGAGTTGAAAAGAGCTAAAGACAGCGTGTCACAGCGTTTTGGTACAGTTAATTTACGTTGCGAAATGCCTTTTAAGAAACTCCCATGCCGCTGCGGTAATAGAATTCCAAACAAGACAAGATGTATTAAATAAATACTTATGCTTTAAAACTGTATGCCGTTTGTGTCATTTACCAGGAGTTTAATTTTTTTGTGAGTGCCTCAGCCTGACAACCTTTTGCCGGTACAATTTTAGTTCTCATTTATATTATATAGAAGCTTCCATTTCACCGGCTCATCTTTTTTTACGATTTTTGCATAAATACAAATTCATGACGGTTCTGGCAGAAGAAAAAAATACTTTCTACAACTACCTTTCGGCATTTAGAAATATAACAGGCGACGCATTTGTTTTTACCGATGAAGAGAGCCTGGATAAATTTGCACACGATGAGACCGAGAACCTTTATTTTCTACCCGACATTGTTATAAAGCCCCGCACAGCGCAAGAGATAAGTGCTATCATGAAGATATGTAACGGCAACAGGATACCGGTAACACCCCGGGGTGCCGGTACCGGATTGAGTGGAGGTGCACTGCCGCACAAGGGCGGTGTAGTGATTTCATTTGAAAGAATGAATAGTATCCTGGAAATTGATGAGGGCAACCTACAGGTGATCACCGAACCCGGTGTAATTACAGAGGTATTACAAAATGCAGTAAAAGAAAAAGGACTTTTTTATCCGCCCGATCCAAGCAGCAGGGGAAGTTGTTTTATTGGCGGTAATGTTGCTGAAAACAGCGGCGGACCGAAAGCTGTTAAATACGGTGTTGTAAAAGATTATGTGCTTAACCTCGAGGTTGTCTTACCCAATGGAGATATTATCTGGACAGGGGCCAACGTGTTAAAAAATTCAACCGGTTACAACCTCACACAATTAATGGTAGGCAGTGAAGGTACCCTGGGCCTCGTTACCAAGATAGTTTTAAAATTATTACCGTTTCCAAAATATGACCTGTTGATGCTCGTTCCATTCAACGACCTGCAAAAAGCAGGAGCAGCCGTGAGTGCTATTTTCCGGGCAGGGTTTATGCCCAGCGCTTTGGAACTGGTGGAAATTAATGCACTCAAAATTGTCAGCAAATTCGTAGATAGTACAATCGTTCCCGTTAGCGACGAAATGGAAGCGCATCTTATCATAGAACTGGATGGTAATCACCAGGAGATTCTGTTAACTGAAATGGAAGCTATTGCGGGCTTGCTGGAAGAATTCGATTGTGGTGAATTATTTTTTGCAGATGATGCCCAGCAAAAGGCCGAGTTATGGAAGATGCGCCGCAGAACTGCCGAAGCGGTAAAACTGGCGGGTTACACCATTGAAGAGGATACCGTAGTTCCAAGGGCAGCCTTGCCCGACCTTATCAAAGGGGTGAAGGCCCTCGGCATACAACACGATTTTGAAGTAGTTTGTTATGGTCATGCCGGCGATGGCAACCTGCACATCCGAATAAAAAAGGAAGGCTGCATTTATAGTCTGAATAATCCCGACGTGGTACCGGCGTTAAAGGCATTGTTCCAGTTGGTAAAATCCCTGGGTGGAACCATCAGTGGTGAACATGGTATCGGCCTCGTGCAAAAGGAATACATGAACATTATTTTTGATGAACCAGGCATGCAACTGATGCGGGGTATTAAAAAGCTGTTCGACCCCAATAATATTTTAAATAGCGGAAAAATATTCGATTGTTAATTTATTAAAACCCATAGATGAAAAATATTTTCTTGATTACTGTAGTGTCGCTTATAAGCTTTCAGGGCTTTGCTCAATACCGCGAACCGGAAGAACACCGCGAACCAGAGGAAGAACGCGGCGGTGGATTTAAGAAAGATCATCTTTTTACGGGTGGAGGCATCCAGCTTTCTTATTCAGGTTATAGTTTTGTTGTTGGCGCCAGCCCGGTAATCGGCTACAGCCTTACGAAATGGTTTGATGCAGGCATTGGATTAAACTTTACTTACATCTCTAGTAGAGAAGTTTCCCAGGATCAGTATGGTGATATCTTTACAACAGGTAATAAGGTCCGCCAGACAGACATTGCGCCCATTGTTTTTGCCAGGGTTTATCCTTTGAAATTTTTATTTGTACAGGCCCAGGGCGAGCAAAATTTTATTACTCAAAAATATATTTATGGTGGTAACTCTATTCCCGACGAAAAGGTAAAATACAGCGTTACGAGTTTATTACTGGGTGCAGGGTACTGTAGCGGACGGGAAGAAGTAGGGGACGTTTTTTATTATATTTCATTATCGTTTGATGTATTGAAAGATCGAAGATCTCCCTACGTTCAGCAGGTAGCTAATGGCAGTGTTAGTATTTTGCCCATCCTTCGGGCAGGAATACAAATACCTTTATTTCAGGGTGCGGGGAGGAGGGACTAATTTTTTGGTAACTATGCAGAAGCCAAAATAACACACTACTTATAAATGACAATATTTACTGGTCTCATTTCTAAGTATTGATTTTTGAACATAGAGTTAGAATTGTCCAAATATCTCACAAGTTTGTTGACAGCTTTTAAGTTGCCTGCATTTAATCTGGCCCAATCCCCTAATTTAAAAATTGATGAGATGCCATTTACATCTG
>JACMPR010000150.1 GCA_014377385.1 Ferruginibacter sp.
GCTGATTGCTGATGGGCTTCTGTTGTCTTCCCTCCCACATCTTTACCAACTTCACCGCATTCCACATCTTGTTATTAAAATTCCTTCCCTGCTCCAAGGCCGATTCATCAAATAAAATATCATTGCCGGCAGGAGAAGCGATCATTACACCAAACCTGGTGGCATCGGCACCATACTGATCGATCAATCCCAGCAGGTCGGGCGAATTACCTAATTGCTTACTCATCTTTCTTCCCTGCTTATCCCTGACAATTCCTGTAAAATAAACAGCCTGAAAAGGCTTCGCAGTCATAAATTCAAATCCAGCCATAATCATACGGGCTACCCAAAAGAAAATAATTTCGGGTGCAGTCACTAATGTGTTGGTTGGGTAGTAGTATTTAATTTCTTTGTTGCCCGGATCAGAATATCCTTTAAAAACCTGGAACGGCCACAACCAGGAAGAGAACCAGGTATCCAGGCAGTCCTCATCCTGTTTTAACTGTGCGTTGGCAATCGAGTGTTGCGCATAAAACATTTCTTTCGCTTCAGCTTCTGTTTCCGCCACCACATAATTCCCATCTCCATCATACCAGGCCGGTATCCGCTGGCCCCACCAGAGCTGCCTGCTGATGCACCAGTCTTTGATATTTTCCATCCAGTGCCGGTAAAGATTCCTGAATTTTGGCGGATAGAATTTTATTTCTTCTTCCATCACTGTTTTTAACGCAGGGGTGGCCAGGTCTTTCATGCTGACCCACCATTGTAAACTTAAACGGGGCTCTACTACTGCGTTTGTGCGTTCACTGTAGCCCACCTCGCTGCTGTACTCTTCTGTCTTTAACAAGTATCCTTTTTCCAAAAGTTCTGCCGCAATCTTCTTTCTTGCTTCAAAACGATCCAGCCCCACATAAATCTGTGCATCCTCACTTAAAGTACCATTATCATTAAAAATATCGATCACCTCCAGACCATGTTTTTGACCCAGCTGGTTATCATTGATATCATGTGCCGGTGTAACTTTTAATGCGCCGGTACCAAAATCCATGGTAACATATTCATCGGTAATAATGGGTATGCGTCTATTGATCAACGGTACGATTGCAAATTTTCCATGCAGGTGTTTATAACGTTCATCTTCCGGATGTACGGCAATAGCGGTATCTCCCATGATTGTTTCCGGCCTCACTGTTGCAATAACTATGTGCATGGCATCCCGGCCTGTGGCAGGGTCTCCGTCGTCTATTTTGTATTGCAGGTAATATAACTGCTGCTTTGTCTCTTTCCTGATTACTTCCTCATCACTAAGGGCGGTAAGCGCTTTTACATCCCAGTTGATCATTCTTTTCCCCCGGTAAATAATTCCTTTTTTGTGTAGTTCTATAAACACTTTTATTACGGAATCATAATAAGCCTTGTCCATGGTAAAAGTCGTTCTGTCCCAGTCAAGACTAAACCCAAGTTTTTTTAATTGTTGCAGGATGATGCCGCCATATTTTTCTTTCCATTCCCACGCGTAACCTAAAAATTCATCCCTGCTTAAAGAAGATTTGGATATGCCTCTCTCCCGCAACATTCCCACCACCTTTGCTTCTGTAGCAATAGAGGCATGGTCTGTACCGGGCACCCAACAGGCATTTTTACCCTGCATCCTGGCCCGGCGAATCAAAATATCCTGAATCGAATTATTTAAACAATGGCCCATGTGCAGTACACCGGTTACGTTGGGTGGAGGCATAACGATTGTATATGGCTCACGTTTATCCGGCGTGCTTTTAAAATATTGTTTGTCCAGCCAATGCTGGTACCATTTGTTTTCAATCGCCTGCGGTTCAAAATTTTTACTCAGTTCCATATAATCTTTTCTTTTTTACAAGTTGGCAAAAGTACAAAATGAGGATGGATTTTGATTTTAATGTAACCGGCTTTTATGTTGGGCCACAACTTCTTTGTGCCAGTGTCACGCACAAATATTCATGATGTGTACACTACGGTAAATCTAATGTCAGTTTTTGTCAAAGCAGCTAAAAATCTGGCGCCGCAATTCCTTGCTGTTAGGAAAGCTTATTTTCTATGAAAATTTATTTCAAACTAACTAAATTAATTAGTAATTTACGCTTCAAATTTTAACCACAAAATCACCATAATCGAATTGTACGCAATCGTAGACATAGAGACAACCGGAGGACATGCCGCGGCGCATTGCATTACAGAGATAGCAATATATGTTCATGATGGCAGCCGGGTAACACGTCACTTTAAAACACTGATCAATCCTGGAAGGAAAATACCCATATATATTACGGCGTTAACCGGTATCACAAATGAGATGGTAGCGGAAGCCCCGCTTTTTGAAGATGTTGCAGAACAGATTCATGAGCTGCTTCACGGTAATATTTTTGTTGCCCACAGTGTAAATTTTGATTTTTCTTTCGTGAAACATCAATTAAAATTTCACGGTTTTGACCTCAACGTGAAGAAGCTTTGCACGGTGCGGCTTAGCCGAAAAGTATTTGAAGGATACCATTCCTACAGCCTGGGAAATATTTGTCGAAATCTTGATATTATTATTGAAGACCGGCACCGGGCAGATGGCGATGCAAAAGCCACTGTTGAGCTCTTCAATAGAATATTACAGCATGGCGGACAAGCGCACATCAATGCTATGCTTAAAAAGTCATCTGTAGAACAATGGCTTCCGGAAAATCTGGATAAAGAAGAAATTGCGAAACTGCCTGCTTCACCCGGTGTGTATTATTTCCACAATGCAAAAGGGAAAGTAATTTATGTAGGTAAGGCAATTAATATAAGAAAGCGTGTCAGCAGCCATTTTACACACAATGATCCAGAAAAAAAGCGCCAGTATTTTTTACGCCAGGTTTGTAAAGTTTCCTGTAAAAATTGTGCTAACGAACTTCAGGCACTGGTCCTCGAGAGTGCCGAGATAAGACGCCTTTGGCCAAAATACAATTACAGCCAAAAGCAACCGGCACAGAAATATGGTTTGTATACTTTTGAAGACAACCGCGGTTACATGCGGTTGGCCATCGACAAAAAGAAAAAAAATCTGCCGGCATTGTATCATTTTAACCTGCTGCACGAAGGGCTGGTCCTCTTAAAAAAAATGGTAGACGAATTTGAGCTTAGTCACAAACTTTGTTACCTCGATAAAACACCACTGGCCGAAAAGGATATTGAATTCCTTGATGCCCCGCGTTATTATAATGGTAAAGTAAAGACTGCACTTACGGCGCTCGAAAATCAATTGCCCACGTTTGCGATAGTTGATGAAGGGATTATCAAAGAAGAAAAATTATACCTCCTGGTTGAACGCGGAAGTTTTTGGGGAATGGGTTACCTCCCCGCCACTCAAATAGTAAGGAACCTGCACGAATTAAAACACAGCTTAGAACCTTATGCTGACAACGATTTTATAAGAAACAGCCTGTACGCTTTTGCTGAAGCCAACCCGGATAAAAAGTTATTACTGCTGACCGAAAGTTGTTAGACACATGATGGTGAATCCGGGATATCAGCTACTGAAATTTCACGTTTAAAAAAATTATACATCCTGCTTCCTGGCTCATGCATTTCACCTATTTTCGCAGCCCTCAAATAATTCAACAGCATGTTCGCCCAACCTATTGCACAAAAATTAAATATTAAAATACGACAGGTCCAAATCGTTCTTCAATTAATAAAAGAAGGATCCAGCATTCCATTTATAGCACGGTACCGCAAAGACATGACAGGAGCACTGGATGAAGTCCAGA
>JACMPR010000151.1 GCA_014377385.1 Ferruginibacter sp.
TATTATACCCGGCCCATAGTTAGTATTATAAAACACACGAAAAGACCGGCTAACCCATTTATGAGCCAGGAAACCGAGACGATAGACAAAAACTAAGTCAATCTACATGTCGCAAAAGCCCAGGTACCCTTTTGATGTAAAATAAATAATAGGATCAATAGTTGCATAGGTGACGTGTCGTGTTGAACTGCGGGTAAATTAAATGTTGTTTAATTAAAAACAGCCCAATCCCTGTTTATTTAGAGGCGCTCCGGACATTAACAATTTGTTGTATGCACAGCGTTAAACAAACAATACCGACATGCGTCTATGGCGTATATTTGCGGATCAAAAAATGAATCGACATTTAGTATTAAAAAAACCAAAAATGAAAAAAATCTATTGCAGCCTTTTATTGATGTTTGGAATGATTGTATGTAGTTACGCACAAGGTCCATCCGGCATGGGGAAAAGTGATCCCGAAGCAAAAAAGGTATTGGATGCCGTTAGTGCCAAGTTCAAAAATTATAAATCAGTACAGGCTAAATTTTTGTTGAAAATTGAAAATGCTTCAGGAAAAAATCTGGGAAACAAGTCGGGTAGCGTTTTTATGAAAGGAACAAAGTACAGGATCACAGTTCCGGGGCAGGAAATATTTTCTGATGGCGTCAACACCTGGACTTACGACAAAGCCTCTAATGAAGTAACCATCAATAAAATAGACCCAACTGCAAATTCCATCACACCACAAAAATTATTTACAAATTTTTACGACAAGGATTTTTTATACAAATTGAATGACAACGTAACCATGAATGGTAAAAACATGCAGGAGCTAGAGCTAACACCAATCGACAAAACAAAGGCTTTCCACAAAGTGTTGGTTTATGTAAGTAATGCTGCCATAAATACCACAAAGGTTTTTGAAAAAACGGGCAATCGTTACACCTATAGTGTAAATAGCCTCGTGACTAATACCGTGATTCCCGATGCTACATTTACATTCGACGCAAAAAAATATCCCGGTGTAGAAACTGTAGACCTTCGGTAATACCCAGCGGAAATTCAACGTTCTGCTGCCGCTTTTTTCCTGTCAACAAAACTATATTTTAAGGTTTGTGGAGTACTTCACTGTAAAAAGTGTTTGGTTACAGGTTTAACAGTGTCTTTGTTTTAGTGTTATTCCACCCAAGATTTTTTTGTGATGAGAAAAGATTTTTAAATGAGAAACGTGACACGTGTTCAATTGAGTTAAATGCAGTGCCGTTACTGGCAATTTGAAAATGCATCAAATTCATTTTGCAGTTCAAAGTCAGTTCCTTAATGCTCCTTTGGCATGAACGATAGCAAGTCACTAAGTAAACACAGCTGTTCAGCATGCCTTCTCAACTTATTTATAGCGGGATATACATATCAAAAGTGGCTCCTCCACCTGGTATACCCGTTGCCGTTATGACGCCGTTGTGATTCTCTATTATTTTCTTTACAATCGCGAGACCTATGCCTGTCCCGGTGTAAGCATCTTTTCCATGAAGGCGTTGAAATACTTCAAAAATTTTATTCCGGTATTTATTGTCAAAGCCAATCCCGTTGTCGCTAAATTGAATGTGACAGTAGCTGTCGCCTGCTGCCAGCTTTCCCTTTGGAATGCCTGGATTTGTAGATTGCAAAATAATGCCGGAGGCTATTGTATTTGTAATAATAAGCTTTAAAGAAATCCCGGGTTTTGCAAATTTCAGCGAGTTACTCATCATATTATCTAAGAGTTGCCGAAATTGCGAGGGATTGATATTCGCTTCACCAACGCCCTTAAATTCTATTGTTGCATTTTTCTCCAGTAGCAGGTCTGCAAAGTCATTTTTTACTTCCTCGGCCATTTTCGCAAGATCCGTTTTTTGAAAGGTTCTTTCACTTATGCCAGTATGAGAATAGGTCAGGAGATCTTCGATAAGAGTCTGCATTCTTTTTGCCGCTTTATGCATACGTCCAAAATAATCCTTCCCTGTATCCGATAATGCAGAAAATTCTGTTTCCAATATGCGGGTAGCAAAAGACTGTATCTTTCGCAATGGTTCTTGCAGATCATGACTCGAAATATATGTAAAGGACTCAAGTTCTGCGTTCATCTTAATTAACTCTTCGTTCTTTGTCACAAGTAAATCGTTTGCCTCACTCAATTCAAGGGTGCGCTGCTGAACTTTGTCTTCAAGTTCTTTTGAATGTTTTTGCTGCAGGTTTAAAATCTTGTTTTTGGCTATCACTTCCTTCGTTACTTCATAGCCAAAAACCAAAATGGAATAAATATTTTTATCAACGTCGAACATTGGTTGGTAACTGAAGTTGAAATATCTCAATTCGGGTTCCAGATCTATGTCCCTTCCTGTTGTTAAGGGAATGTCAATTCCTACGTAAGGTAAACCGGTATTATAAACGTTGTCCAATAATTCATTGAAGCCTTGCCCCTCCAATTCCGGCAATGCTTTAAGAATGGGCTTGCCTTTTATTTTCCGGCGGCCGAATAATTGTTGATAGCGTTCATTTACAAGTTCGTAAACATGATCAGGTCCGCGTAAGGTGCATATAAAACCAGGTGCAGTCATTAACAGATTTTGAACCATTGCAGCCTGTACTTCCATTTTTTTTCGGGCCATAACCTGTTCTGTTACGTCTGTAGCAACAATAATAACGCCGGTAGCAATACCGCTGCCGTCGTGCATTGGCTGGTAAACAAAATTGTAAGATCCCTTTTCCTTTTTTTTACCCCTCGTGATAACAAGTTCTACTTCGTTGCCATAATAAGCTTCGCCGCTGAATATAACATCCTCCAGAAGTTTTTTCATTCCCTGGCCTTTTAGTTCCGGTAAAGAATCAAAAATTGGTTTGTTGATGAAATCCCTTCCTTTTCCTACTAATTGTAAATAACTTTCATTGGCCAGGTTTACCATAAAGTCTTCGCCTGAGAAAATACACATGGCAACAGGAGCCTGTTCAACCAGGTTTTTGAATCTTGTTAAAAGTTCCTTTTCCTTTTGTTGATGCTGTTTTCGTTCGGTAATGTCCCTTATTACGAGCAGGATCAATTTGTCTTCGCCGGTTTTTCTTATTATTTCACGGGCATTTATCAACATAACACGTTCGCCCGTTCCAACAAAATAATGAGAAACTTCATAATCTTCTACTTCCGGTTTTTTAGGAAGAATATCCTCCAGTAAAGATTTTAAAGAGGGAATATTCCATTGCTGATTTTCCAGATCATATATGAGGGCACCTTCCGTTGCCTTTTCAGATACATGGAAAGTTTTATAAAAAGATCCATTGGCTTTTATAATTTTGAGCCGTTTATTTAGTACCAACAGTGGTTCGGGAAGGGTGGTGATGATAGCTTCGGCGTACTCCCTTGCTACACTTAGTTCCTCATTAGAATGATACAGTTCTGCATTTAATACTGTTAGCTCTTCATTTGTGCTTTGCAGTTCTTCTTTGCTTGTTTCCAGTTCCTCATTCAGGCTTTGCAATTCTTCACTTCCACTTAGCAGTTCTTCATTGGCGCTTTGCAATTCTTCATTGGCAGCCTCCTGTTCCTCGGTAATACTGCGCATATCATCCCTCGTTTGATCGAGCTCATTTTTTAATTGCAGGATATGCAAATCCTTTCCAGCTCCCGTTGCGGCTGAAGCCAATGATTTTTTTGATGATGTCTCTTTCTGTATCTCTGGTAGCTGCTGTTTGTGAAACATTACAAGGTAGTGGGGCTCCTCCATATTCGGCAGTAGTAGCGCTTCGAGGGAAATAAGATGTTCTAGATTGTTTACCTGTATTAAGATATTTTCTTTTTTAATTGTTCTATTATCTTTTTTTACTTTGTGCAGGATATTACGAAGTTCAAAAGCCAGCCCATCTTTTGCCATTTTAATAAGATTATGGCTTGGTTTGCCCGACGATTGCTGCAGGTAATCACTTGTGTTTCCCCGGAATTGCACAATGTCCATTGATTCATTTACTACTACTCCTACAGGTGAATATTGGCTGAGTATAATTTCATCTGCCGCTGTCTGGAAATCCGTATTAGAATTTTCATTGGCTGGATTGTGATTCAATTCATGTAAACTTTGCTCATTGCGCTGGCTGGCAACATGAATAAACCTGCCGGGTACATTTTTTCGCGTGAACAGTTTATCATGTTTCACGGCTGCATTAAAAAGCTCGGGTGTGCTGCTAATTGTTTCTGACTTACCGAGCAATAAGTATCCGCCGGGGTTTAGAGCGTAATGAAAGGTGGTAAGCGCTTTTTTTTGAAGGTAGGGCTCCATATAAATCAGCGCATTGCGGCAGCTTACGAAATCCATTTTACCAAATGGTGGATCTTTTAAAAAATTGTGCGTTGCGAAGACACACATGTTCCGAACCTCTTTATTCAATTGGTAACCATCGCCTGTTTTTACGAAGAACTCCTGGAGGCGATGAGGACTCATCGCTTCAAGTTCGCTTTTCGTGTACGTCCCCGTTCGGGCCTTTTGGATAGCCGGTTCACTGATGTCGGTAGCAAAGATTTGTATCCGGCCGAAATCGCTCCCTAAATATTCTTTCAGGCATATTGCAATGGAATAAGCCTCTTGCCCGGTACTGCAGGAAGCCACCCATATCCGCAGAAATTCATTTTCTTTCTTATCCTTGAGAATATGTGGAAAAAGAGTTGCGCATAAATTATCAAAAACTTTCTGGTCACGAAAAAATGAGGTTACAGGTATTAAGAGGTCCTGGTATAAAGCGTCTTGTTCTTTTTTATTCTGCTGTAGTTCAGTAAGATAAGCCTGGGGCGACCCAACCTTGCTTAAAGCGATCCTGCGAAGTATTCTTCTGCGCACGGTGCTTTGTTTGTAGTAAGTAAAATCAGTCCCCTTTCTCACCCGCAGCAACAAAACGATTTGCTTAAAAAATTTTTCATTGGCATCTGATGCATCTTCTTGTCCGTTGGTGCCCGGAATGATTTGCTGTTTAATATCTATAAGTTTTTGAGGCATGTCTTCCGGAGGAAGTATAAAGTCAACGACTCCTGCCTGCACCGCATTACGGGGCATACTATCGTATTCCGCTGAAGCTTCATCCTGGGCAAACGTAATGCCGCCGTGATCTTTGATGGCTTTTAATCCAAGTGTTCCGTCAGAAGCAGTGCCAGAGAGCACAATTCCAATTGCATGGGATTGATGTACTTCGGCAAGTGATCTAAAAAAAAGATCAATGGGTAAGTTTCTACTGGTTCTGCTTTTTACAGGACGGGGACTTAATTGTAAAACGCCATCATTTGCCACGAGCATCTTGTTGCTCGGTAAAATATAAATATGATCCGGAAATACTTTTACATCGTCCGAAATTTCATGAACCGGTATGCCTGTTACCTTTTGCAATAGTTCCGACAATAGGCTATCGTGGTTTGGCGAAAGATGCTGAACCAGCACGTAGGCCATTCCCGAATCTGCAGGTATTGCCTTAATAAATCTAATAAAGGCATTCAAACCTCCGGCTGAAGCGCCTATACCAATAACGGGGAATTGATTGGTAGAAAGTATTACCGGGTTTTTATTAGTTGAATTCATTAGGACATGTTTTAGGGTAAATAATAAAATCTTTACCCGTTGTTTCGGCGTTTTTTACTAATTCGCCACATTCAACCTGAATGCAAAGCCTGATGGCATAAGCAATCACCCTTTTTAATTCGCTAAAATCTGCAGGTTTTTGAACGTAGAGTTGAGCCCCGTTTCTAAAAAGTTCCCGCACGATTTTCATCTCAAAAGAAGTTGACAAAATGATAATTTGTAGCGTTTTAAAATGATTATTTTGCCTTATTTCTTTCAGACATTCAAAGCCATTTTTACACGGCATATTGAGATCCAGAAAGAGTATATCCGGCTGATCTTTTTTTAGATGAAGGAGTTTCATTAATTCTTCGCCATCCTGCACAACCTTGAAACAAGAGCAGATTTGCAGGTCATCCAATGCTTGTCTAAAGAAAAGTGCATCGTCCTGGTCGTCGTCTGCAAGTAAAATTTTATAAGTTTTACTCGGGAGACCTATGGACGTACTATCGTTTTCGGCTTTCATTTACTTTTGCGAAGCGTTTTAAAGTAGAAAGGTTAGGTAGAATTGGTGAAGTTATCACTATAATAATCAATTATGATTAATCTTCTGTTTTGCCTTTTTTGTTAAAGACGTTTTTAAAGTTGGCAACGCCTTCCCTGTATTACACCAGTGAATTATGATACAAGCAATTTTAATTGTATAAACCCAATATGGTAAGTTTTACATTAACCTGCACGTGCAAGAGATGGCACTGCGGATAATAGCTTGTAATAAAGACCATTTCCCGGCCAGGACAGGTTCATATAACAGTAGGCTTTTTATGCAGGAAGCACTCTGTAAGACAAAGGGTATAAAAGGATAGATGAATTGTTTCTTTCTTTCAATTGTTTGTTTTGTGCCCTAACACTCCGGTGGGCAATCGTGCATTTAAAATGTTTTGTAGCGCTTTTTTGTGCCATGCGCATTCCTTTACCGAATTAAGTTGATCACCCTTAATCGCCCCACCTAAAAGTCTTTACCGGTAATCCCGCAAGATCTATCACCCGGTCCACAACTGTTGCCGCTACAGCTTCTATGGTAGCGGGTTTGCTGTAGAACGAAGGTGTGGCAGGGCAAATGATACCACCGGCCAGGGTTACCGTTTCCATATTTCTGATATGTACGAGGTTGTAAGGTGTATCTCTCACCACGCAAATTAGTTTCCGTCTTTCTTTTAGTATTACATCTGCTGCCCTTGTTATCAGATCACTGGATATACCTGTGGCTATCCGTCCCAATGTACCCATGCTGCATGGGATAATGATCATGGTATTATATTGCCCCGAGCCCGAAGCAAAAGGCGCATGAAAATCCTGCTGGTTAAAATATTTTACGTCATGTTCTTTCCAGGAGTCATTGTCTAATTCCGTTTGCCATACCTGCTTGGCATTCTCCGTCATGATTACCGATACTTCCTCGCAATGCTCCTTTAATTGTCCCAATTTTGTTAATAAAACGTTTGCATATATGGATCCGCTTGCCCCGGTTACTGCTACTACAATTTTTTGCATTATTTTTCCGTTTATTGTTCTAAGCTACAAACAATTCAGTGATGCAAAAAGTTATTCGTCTTCTACTATTTATTATCAGCACCGGGCTGGTTTCGTCATTTAATGAACCAGCCAAAGAAAAGATTAACTGGATCAACATGAAGCAATTAAATGAATTGTACTACAATGACCCTAAACCCATTCTGATTGATGTTTACACAGATTGGTGTGGCTGGTGTAAGGAGATGGACCGCACGACGTATGTGAATAGCAAGCTTGCCGCCTATGTCAACAAACACTATTATGCCGTAAAGCTAAATGCGGAATCCCCGGATAGCATGTTATTTAATAAAAAAGGCTACGGTTACGATGCCCGTAATAAGTCAAATGAGCTGGCAGCGTTCCTTCTCTTCCGGAGAATGGAATTTCCAACAACTGTTTTTCTTTCTGCTATAGATGCACAGCCGGCACCGCTATCGGGCTACCTGAAAGCCAAGGAGATGGAAGCTCCCTTAAAATATTTTGGCGAAGCAGCCAATCGAAAACAAACTTTTGTAGAATTTAACAGGGGGGTGAAAAAGCAGTGGTGAAAGATTAATTGTGAGAATGATTGAATGCTGATAAACTGATGACACAAGCCCGAATGCTAGAGTAGGGAATAATTTGATCACGTATTGCTGTCGTATCTTTAACGCATGTCAACTGCTTCATCAACGCTTCAGCGAAGGCTGGGGCTTTTTCAATCAACGGTATTGAACATGATCGATATGGTGGGCATCGGCCCATTCATTACTTTACCTATTGTGATGGGACTGATCGGCGGCATGTACCTGTACGCCTGGATTGCCGGAGCTTTCTTATCGCTTGTAGATGCCATGATCTGGAGTGAACTGGGTGCTGCTTATCCAATGGCAGGTGGCAGTTATAATTTTTTAAAGGAAGCTTACGGAAAAAACGGAGCCGGCAGGCTGATGAGCTTTTTATACGTCTGGCAAACCGTTATACAGGCACCGTTGGTAGCAGCTTCTGCCGCAATTGGTTTTTCCTCCTATTTCGTTTACCTGGTACCGTTGGAATGGTGGCAGCAGAAAATGATCTCCGGTGCAGTTATTCTTTTTATCACATTTCTCTTATACAGGAAGATCGACAGCATTGGTAAGATAGGCGTTTTACTGTGGGCAGGAGTGATAGGTACCCTGGGTTGGATCATTTTTGCGGGAATCAGCCATGGAAATATTTTCTCAACTTTAAAACAAATGGGCGGCTCCTTCAGCTGGCAGGTACTTGGCTCTTTTGCATTTGGGCAGGCCTGCGTAAAAACAATTTACAGTTACCTGGGATATTATAATGTTTGTCACCTTGGCGCTGAAATTAAGGATCCCGGAAAGAATATTCCACGAAGTATGTTCATTTCCGTAATAGGTATTGCTATTCTTTACCTTGCGATGAACCTTAGCATCAGCAGTGTTATTCCCTGGCAGGAAATCAAAAGCTGGCAGGGCACGGGAAAGAACGACTATGTTGTAAGTACTTTTATTGAAAGATTATATGGCAGCACTGCAGCCATTATCATTACTGTTATGGTATTGTGGGTTGCCCTCGCTTCGCTCTTTGCCGTAATGCTGGGTTACTCCCGCGTGCCTTATGCCGCAGCTGTTGACGGCGCTTTCTTTAAAGTATTTGGAAAATTGCATCCCACAAAAAATTTTCCTTATGTTTCATTGCTGGTGCTGGCCGGACTCGCTTTTATTTTCAGCTTATTATTCAGAATGGGAGACATCATCAGCGGTATATTAGCCATGCGGATTATGGTGCAGTTCATTGGGCAGGCCGTGGGAGTATTGCTACTCCGTAAAAGAAACGGGAGACATCATTTGCCTTATAAAATGCCACTTTATCCAATACCCGTGGTACTTGCCATTTTAATGTGGTTATTCATATTTTGTGCAACCGGCCTTACTATTATCACATCTTTTTTGGTTGTTTTTGGAACCGGTTTGTTAGTTTTTTTCTTCATGGCTAAGCTAAAAAAGCAATGGCCTTTTACTGAAAATGAATAGCAGGGGTAGATTTCAGCTGCAACCTTTCCTGTTATAATTACGTTATTTGAACTGACCACTAGGTTTAATTTTTTAGATTTGAGCTCTCAACCATCAATATGAAATCACTATTTATCTTACTGTCAGCATTTGTAGTCTTTAATAATGCAGGATGGCTGACCAACTTCGAGGATGCAAGGAAGATCGCCACAGAAAAAAATGAATACATTCTGCTAAATTTTTCCGGGTCAGACTGGTGCGGACCTTGTATGAGGATGCGAAAGGAAATATTTGAATCAACTGAGTTTAAAAATTTCTCTGACGCTCACCTGGTATTATTGAATGCTGATTTTCCGAGGAGTAAAAAAAACAGGCTTAGTAAGGAACAGGAAATTCACAATGATAAACTTGCTGATAAATACAATTCTGCAGGAAAATTTCCCTACACCATTTTATTGGATGCTCAAGGTAACCTTATAAAAGAATGGGATGGACTCCCGGACCTCAAACCGGCAGAATTTGTTAATGAAATCAAACGCATCAGTGACAGCCGTAAATGAATTAACTGCGATGGATCTAAAGATCTTTAAACGTGTGCTCAAGCTCATGGGCAATCGTTTTGAGATCAGCGTTGTAACTGGTACAGATAGAAGTGATTTTGCGGAAACAAGCATAGACGCAGCCGTTCAGGAAATTCAACGAATTGAAAAACTGTTAACCACTTATAATGACAGCAGCCAGACCAACCAGGTTAACCACGCCGCCGGCAGAGTGGCCGTTGTTGTGGACAAAGAAGTGTTTGAACTAATTGAAAGATCGCTTAAAATATCTTCCATCACGCAGGGTGCTTTTGATATAAGCTACGGTTCGATCGATAAAAGATTATGGAATTTTGATAAAGAGATGATAGCTTTACCAGATGCTGTTACCGCGAAGAAAATGGTGCGTCTCATTAACTACAGGAATATTATTTTAAACAAACAAGAGTGCAGCATTTTTTTGAAGGAAAAAGGTATGCGAATAGGCTTTGGGGGTATTGGTAAAGGCTATGCGGCTGAAAGGGCAAAACTGGTATTGCAAAACAACGGCATTAAAAGCGGTATTGTAAACGCAGCCGGCGACCTGGTTACCTGGGGGTTTCAGCCGGATGGCAAACCATGGACCATCGGTATTGCCAGCCCGGATGCAAACCATCTTCCGTTCTCTTACCTGGATATTACAGATGCAGCTGTTGCTACTTCAGGTAATTATGAAAAATTTGCTGTGATCGGGGGTAAAAAGTATTCACATACCATCGATCCAAAAACCGGCTTACCGGTAGAAGGTATTAAAAGTGTGACTGTTATAAGTTCAAATGCCGAAATTGCGGATGCCATGGCAACGCCGGTCATGATCATGGGCATTGAAGTAGGGCTGGACATGATCAACCAGATGAAAAAAATGGCCTGTATCATCATTGATGAAAATGACAAAATTTATACATCTAAAAACATAAACTTACAATAGATGAAAAGATCACCTTGTATTTTGACAATCATAGCTTCGGCAGTATTTCTAACCAGCAGCTGTACTACCGTTAAGGAATACCAGAAGAATCGTATCAATGATTCGGAAATGGAACTGGCTGCCAGGAAAATTCAAAAAACAGAGCTTAGTTTCCAAACCTACCGGGAAGGAGCATCCGGGGCAAATGGTGGAAAAACGGGTGGGGGATGTGGTTGTAATTAAACATGAATTCGGAAAATAGGTGATACATGATCGGGAAACATAAAGGATCATGCAGGGGATTGAATTTTCCGGATACCTAAAAGGCAGGAAACAAAAAGTTTAAAACAACTTATTAGCATGAAGAAGATTTGTTTGGTAGTAGTTGGCATTTATATCGGCATTTTAGGCGCATTTTCTCAAACCGTTGATACTACTGCGTACAAAAACCGGAAACTAAAGCTCGAAGAAATAAATCTTGTGAGCAGTTATTATACACAAAACGGCAACAACAGTTCCGTACTCGGCGGCAGCGGTTCTGAAAAATTAAATGATTTTAGCAATGTACTTGATGTAAAGTTTACAAAGTATGACAAGCATAACCGCAAACATGGCTTTACGGTAGATGTAGGCATTGATCATTATTCTTCTGCCTCATCAGACCAGGTGGATCTGAAAGCAAATTCATCGGCATCTTCAGCCGACACAAGAATATATCCTTCACTATCGTGGAATGTTGAGAATGAAAAAACGGGAAAAACTGTTGGCTTAAATATTTCCACTTCTACAGAGTATGACTACAAATCTGTTGGTTTTGGGGCAAATTTTAGCCAGAAGTCAAAAGACAAGAACCGTGAATTTGGTGTAAGGGCGCAGGTTTATCTTGATAAGGTATTGATGATTTTACCAATTGAATTGAGAACCGGTGGAAGGCCGCCGGCCAGAGCCAGGAATTCTTACAGTGCTTCCTTTTCGTTAGCGCAAGTGATAAACAAACGCCTGCAGGTTTTATTTATAGCTGATATTGTGAAGCAGGATGGTTTTTTGAGTCTTCCGTTTCACAGGGTAAAATTCACTAACGGTAACGTGAGATCGGAGTTACTTCCGTCAAGCCGTTTAAAAATTCCTGTTGGTGCCAGGTTAAATTATTTCCTCGGTGATAAAATCATCCTCCGTTCATTTTATCGTTTCTATTATGATGATTGGGGATTAATCTCTAATTCGATTGATGTGGAAGCGTCTTACAAGCTAACGCCGTTTTTTTCAATAACACCCTTTTACAGGTTTTACCAGCAAAGTGGCGTAGATTATTTTGCAGCGATAAACCAACATAAAACGACCGAACAATATTATACAAGTAATTACGACCTTTCAAAATTCTACAGTAATTTCTTTGGCGCAGGATTTCGGTATGCACCGGCTAAAGGCGTGTTAGGTATCAGGCATTTCCATAAGGTAGAAGTGCGCTATGGTCATTATAGCCGTAGTACTGGCTTGAATTCAGATATTATTAGTTTAAATTTAGGGATTAAATAATTCCGCCGCGATCTGATGAAAAGAATTTGCCTTGTTGTATTGGGTTTGTACATAAATTTATTGGGTGCATATGCCCAGACAAATGATTCTACAAATTACAAATCCCGTAAATTAAAACTTGATGAAGTTAATTTAGTAAGTAGCTATTACAAGCAGGATGGAAATAATTCTGCTGTTACCGGGGGCGTGGGTACAGAAAATTTAAATGATTTTTCCAATGGGTTGGAGGTCAAATTTCTGCGTTACAATAAAAAAAAGCGGAAGGAAAATATTGACATAAATCTTGGAATAGATTATTATACTTCAGCATCTTCAGATAATATAGATCCTTATTCCATTTCATCTGCCTCAAAAGAAGACTTGCGGATATATCCATCCATCACCCGCACGGTAATTAATGAAAAAAAGGGCAGTGCTGTGCTTACCAATCTTTCTTATTCGCACGAATCAGATTATCGTTCGTATGGACTGGCTGCCGGCTTTTCACAGAAATCGAAAGATAACAACGCAGAATTTACCGCAAGAGCACAGTTGTATCTTGATGTTGTAAAGATTATTTTGCCAATTGAATTGCGCAACAGCAGTACAGGTGGCGTAACGGGCGCGCCAAACCAGTACGACTATCCCTGGAAACACCGGAATACAATTAGTGGTTCTTTTACCTTTTCAAAAATAATTACCCAAAGGTTGCAGTTGATGTGGTTAATGGATATTGCATACCAGCAGGGTTTCCTGGGTTTACCCTTTCACAGGATTTATTTCAGGGATCGCAGCCTTGCAACTGAAAAACTCCCCTCTTCCCGTTTTAAAATACCGTTGGCAATGAGGGCTAATTATTTTTTAGGAGATAAGATCATCTTCCGGGGCTCTTATCGTTTTTACAAAGACGACTGGGGTTTAAATGCTAACACGGCAGAAATTGAAACCTCCTTTAAGGCAACAACCTTTTTTTCTGTCAGTCCTTTTTACAGGTATTACACACAAAATGGCGTGGATTATTTTGCCGGCTTTGAGCAACATTTAAAAACTGAATCTTACTACACCAGCAATTACGACCTCTCAAAATTCAATAGCCATTTTTTTGGAGCCGGGCTGCGTTATGCACCACCAAAAGGATTGTTTGGGCACAAGCACTGGAATATGATAGAAGTGCGTTACGGCCATTACAAAAGGAGCAACGGGCTTCACGCGGATATTGTTAGTCTGAATTTGAAGTACAAATAGATAATTAAGTGGGAGCGTTTTTAATTTGAAGCAAATGTAAAGCTCCGAAAACATAGATCTTAATTTTAACCAGGTCCGGATAGGCTCCATTAAAGAAAATTCTCCAGTGATTTCGTGGCATTGAGATTCAACGGTTTCCAGTCAAATCTCAATGCCTTCAAATCAGTAAATTAATTCACTTCGGCCATATCAGGAATTTGAGCCGCTTTATACAGGCCAGCATCCAGTTTTTTCTTTGTCGCTTCAAATGCCTTCAGGGTAAGATCAATGTCTTCATCATTGTGGGCAGCAGTTGGTATGAGGCGGAAAATAATATCACCTTTTGGAATTACCGGGTAAACAACTATAGAACAGAAGATGTGGTAGTTTTCCCTGAGATCCATCACCATTTGGGTAGCTTCCGGCACATCGCCTTTCATGTAGATTGGCGTAACAGGAGAATTGGTATGCCCTATGTCAAATCCACGTTCTTTTAATCCTGTCTGCAATTTTTTTACATTACTCCATAATTTTTCTCTCAGTTCAGGCATTGCTTTTACCATCTCCATGCGTGTCAGCATTCCTTCAACGATCAGCAACGGAAGACTTTTTGCAAATATCTGGGAGCGGGTGTTGTACCGTAAATATTTAATGACCGCTTTAGGCCCGCTGATGAAGGCGCCAATGCTACCCATACTTTTTACAAAAGTTGAAAAGTAAAGGTCTATACCCGCCTGGCAACCCTGTGCTTCATCAGCACCGGCACCTGTAGGTCCCATGTAGCCAAAACCGTGAGCATCGTCAATTAAAATACGGAATTCATATTTTTCCTTTAACGCAACGATATCTTTTAAGATCCCCTGCTCTCCATCCATTCCAAAAACACCTTCCGTAATCACCAGGATACCACCGCCATTTTTTGCAGCAAGTTCAGTAGCTCTTTGCAATTGCTTTTCGCAATCTTCAATGTCATTGTGTTTAAATGCATAACGATGGCCCATGTGCAAACGAACGCCGTCAACAATACATGCGTGAGCTTCGGCATCATACACGATCACATCCCGGCGGTTTACCAACGCATCGATGCAACTCATGATACCCTGGTAGCCAAAGTTGAGCAACATGGTATCTTCCCTGCTTACAAATTCGCTGATCACTTTTTCCAGGGCTTCATGTTTTGTGCTGTTGCCACTCATCATCCTCGCACCCATGGGGTTTCCCATACCATATTTTGCAGCTGCTTCTGTATCAATTTTTCTCACGTCAGGATGGTTTACAAGGCCAAGATAATTGTTGAGGCTCCACACGATCATTTCCTTCCCCCTGAACTGCATGTGGGGCCCCAGTTCACCCTCCAGCTTTGGGAATGCAAAATAGCCATGAGCCCTATCCATATGCTTGCCAAGCGGCCCGCCATCTTTCACTAATTTCTCGAAAACGTCCATATATGTTTACAGTTTAAAATTTGTATTAATTGTGCTGCTGCAAAATTAAGGTTTTGACTGTTAATTGCGTAGCGTTTATGTAACATTCATCGACCCCTCAATCAGCAACGGTTTGTATTTATCTTTGCCCGAATCAATTTCAACCCATGCGTCTAAAATTTTATATCCCGTTCGTAATATTTCTTGTTAGTGTTTACTGTGTACCGGCGCAAAAAAAAACAGGTATGGGTAATACAAACCAACAACCGAAACTGGTGGTTGGTCTTGTAATTGATCAGATGCGTTGGGATTACCTGTATCGTTTTAATTCCTTGTATGGTAATGACGGTTTTAAGCGCCTGTTACGCGGGGGATTTAGTTTTGAAAATACCATGATACCTTACACGCCCACTTATACAGCACCAGGTCACAGCTGTATTTACACCGGAAGTGTACCTGCCCTGAACGGCATTATTGGCAATTTCTGGTACGATAAAAGAACCGGGAAGTCTGTTTATTGTGTCGATGATTCTACCGCTTTGCCGGTAGGAAGTAACAGCAACGCCGGGAAAATGAGTCCTGGAAATTTGTGGACGACCACGATCACAGATGAATTGAGATTAAGCAACAATTTCCGGAGCAGGGTGTTCGGTATTTCTTTAAAAGACCGAGGCGCTATACTACCGGCGGGTCATAGTGCCAATGCGGCATACTGGTTTGATGCCAGTGTTGGTAAATGGATAAGCAGCACGCATTACATGAAAGCATTACCGGGCTATGTAGATGGGTTTAACGATAAAGACCTTGCCGGTGATTATATGAAAGGCGAATGGAATACGCTGTTGCCTATTGAAAATTATGAACAAAGTACCGCGGATGATAAACCATACGAAAATCCCATACCTGGCTTACATACGGTAACCTTTCCGCACAAGCTTTCATTGATAACGAGTGATAAGTACGAAGCTTTTAAATATACACCCTTCGCATCAACCTATACTTTTGATTTTGCAAAAACCGTATTAGAAAATGAGCAGTTGGGAAATAAGGCAGTAACTGATTTTCTTGCTATCAGCATTTCTTCAACCGATTACGCCGGGCATCATTTCGGGCCAAATTCCGTTGAAATTGAAGATATTTATTTAAGGCTCGACAAAGACATTGCCGGCTTCCTGCAATACCTGGATGATAAGTTGGGCAAGGGGAATTATCTTTTATTTTTATCCGCAGACCATGCGGTGGCCCATATTCCCGGGTTTCTGCAGGAACATGAAATCCCCTCTGCTGTATTTAGCAATATTGAAATTAAAAATGAATTAAATAAGATGGTCGAAAAAAAATACGGTATCCCCAGGGTGATTCCATCTGTGCAAAACTACCAGGTATATGTAGACAAGAATGCCCTTCGGTTAAATGGTAAAAATGAGGAAGCTGTATTAACAGATATTATTCAGTTATTAGCCGGAAAAGAATTTATTACGGACGTGGTGGAAACGAGTAAGATTAATGCCGCAAGTATCTCTCAGCCGCAACGGGAGCGCATGATCAATGGGTACAATGCACAAAGAAGCGGCGATATACAATTCACCGTAAAGGCAGGATATTTTGATGGCGCAAACAAAGGCACCACCCATGGTTCATGGAATCCTTATGATGCGCACATCCCTTTGTTGTTTTATGGATGGAACATAAAACCGGGTAAGACTAACCGAGAAGTGTACATGACGGACATAGCACCCACTATTGCAGCCATGCTGCAAATACAAATGCCTAGTGGTTGTGTGGGAAAAGTGTTGGATGAAGTATCAGGTAAGTGAAGATACCAATTGACAACAGTAACCAGAAATTTCCTGTTTGAGAGGGAGAATGATCCTGTCTTTTAGGATGATAACACAAAAGTGTTTAAAAGCAGTTGGTTTGGTTACCAGGATTTGAACCCAGACAAACATAATCAGAATCTGTACTGCTACAGTTACACTATAACCCAATGTTAATAATAATGGGGAGGAATGAAATGATATCCGTAACAAAATTTATGGATGATTTGACAAGGAAATACCATTCCCTGTTTATCCAAACTCTGTTTAATCCAAGTAAAATAGTTCGATGTACCCGGAAAAACTGACTTTTGACGGAATGAGTTGTCGAATCTCCCGGCTGGACGAGGTTGTTGAGCTAATACGTAAGCTGGAATAGGGTTTCAGCGAAAATTAAAAAGGACAAATCAGTATAAAAACCGATTTGTCCCCGCTGGTTGGGTTACTAGGATTCGAACCTAGACAAACAGAATCAAAATCTGTTGTGCTGCCTTTACACCATAACCCAATCGTGTTCCCAAACTAATTTGGGATTGCAAAAATAGGGGTTGTGAAAAAATGTACCAAATGTTTTTAAGAACGTAGCTGTGAACTGCAAGAGGCAACTTACAAGCAATTGCTTCGAAGCTCATTACGGAAAGATGTTAACATTTTTTGTTCCTCTATAATTTGCAACAGTTTCTTTTTGACATCATCAGGCTTTCCATCGCCTAATTGCTGCGATGTGAGGAATCAGGTTTCCGCTTCAAAGCCGGAGCTTAACGATATTTCTATAAATCTATTATAATCTTTGTTGCTGCTCCTACTGCTTCCTTCTGAAATATTTGACGGAAGAGAAACACATGCCCGGTTCAACTGTGCAACCAGTCTCAAAATCTCATGTCTGAGAAAAGTGTTCGTAATTTTTGCACAACTCACTGCAATTTCAAATCCCTTCTGCCAGATTTTTAGTTCTTTAAAATTCCTCACAACTAGTGTAAAAGGACGATTAATTATAATGTAGTCCAATTAGCAAATTATGACTTTTTTCAAACGGCATTTTTCTGCCAGGGCCAAAGGTTATTTGGTGTTGCTGAAGATTCTTAACATCCTTGCAACTTATAGCTTGGAGCTTGTAGCTCCCGGCTAACTACCTACTCCGCATCTTCCTTTTCCTTCAATCCCTTGATCAAATCGAGCGCCTCCGTTACCACATCACACATGATCGTTATCAGGGAACCGGGTTTAGCAGTATTATAGGCATGCATTATTGCTTCTTTTTCGTTGTAAATGGTGGTGATCGGGATTTCCTTTGGCTGTGTTTCTTTAATTCCCTGAACGAGCAGGCCCACAATTTCCTCCGCAGTCCGGCCACGCAGGTGTTTGTCCTGCCTTATGATGATCTCATCAAAACACCTTCCCGAGATTTTTCCCAGTTCTTTGATGTCCTCATCCCTTCTGTCGCCTGTGCCGCTAATAATACCAACCTTGGGATGGCCATCCATCTTTCCAATAAAATCACACAGCAGTTCCAGTCCTGCAGGATTATGGGCAAAATCCACCAAAAATTTAAATTGCCTGAATTGGAACATATTAAGCCTTCCGGGGGTTTGCGTTGCAGACGGAATAAAAGTTTGCAGTGCAAGTTTAATATCGTCTATCTCAATATTTCTCCAGAAATAAGTACTGAGCACAGCAGGTAAACAGTTCATGACATTGTGCAATGCCTTGCCACCATAGGTAATCGGAACTTCGGCCACCTTTATAACCCGGATCTTCCAGGTGCCTTTCATGATGGTGATGTACCCGTTTTCAAAAACGGCTGCATAGCCACCTTTTTTACAATGCTGAATGATCCTGGGATTTTTTTCATCCATGCTAAACAACGCAACATTGCAATCAAGCCCCTTTCTCATGTTGTAAACCAGGTCATCTTCGGCGTTTAATATGGCATAACCATGTTTAAAAACTGTTTCAGGCACTACTGATTTCACCTTGGCCATTTGTTCCATTGAATCGATGCCACCGAGGCCGATATGATCTGCACTGATATTGGTTACAATCGCCACATCACAGTTCTGGAAAGCGAGGCCGCTCTTTAAAATACCACCTCTTGCACATTCCAGTACAGCAAAGTCAACCGTAGGATCCTTTAACACAAATTGTGAGGAAACCGGCCCCGTGCAGTCACCCTTCATCATCATTTGATTTTGAATATACACCCCATCGCTGGTGGTGTAGCCTACTTTGTATCCCGCCGTTTTTGCGATATGTGCGGTAAGCCGGGTAGTGGTCGTTTTTCCATTTGTGCCGGTAATCGCTATAATTGGGATCTTGCCCACGCTGCCTTTTGGAAACAGCATTTCCACAACGGGTTCTGCCACATTACGGGGAATGCCTACAGAAGGATCTATATGCATCCTGAAGCCGGGAGCTGCGTTTACTTCCAGGATGCAGCCGCCATTCTCGGTAACGGGTGAACGCAGATCTGTGGCCATGATATCTATGCCGCAAATGTCCAGCCCGATGATCTTTGCAATCCGTTCGCACATAATGATATTGGCCGGATGAACTTCGTCTGTAACATCCGTACTGGTGCCGCCGGTGGAAAGGTTGGCCGTGGGTTTTAAAAAGACCAGTTCTTTTTTTGCGGGTACGGTTTCCAGGGTATATCCTTTTTCATCCAGCATTTTTTGCGTGAACTGGTCTATTGTTATTTGCGTCAGCACTTTTTCATGACCGTAGCCACGGCGTGGATCCTTATTGGTTTCATCGACCAGGTATTGAATCGTATGTTCACCATCGCCAATTACGGAGGCGGGTGTACGCAACGCCGCACAAATAAATTTGTAATTGATAACAAGTATCCTGAAGTCAAAACCAGTTATGTATTTTTCTACAATCACATTCCTTCCATACACTTTGGCAGCCGCAAATGCTGTGAGTGCCTGCTCCCAGTTTGTAATGTTGGTTGTATTGCCTTTTCCGTGATTGCCGTCGATGGGTTTTATCACGATGGGGTAGCCGATATCATTTATAGTTTCGAGCAGACTTTCTTCCGTTCTTACCACGTCCCCTTTTGGCACGGGTATTTGAGCGGCGCCCAACAAATTTTTTGTTTCCTCTTTATCGCAGGCAATGTCAACGGCAATATTGCCTGTAGTGCTTGCAATCGTTGCACGGATCCTTTTTTGGTGTACACCATATCCCAATTGTACAAGTGAATGTTTATTTAACCGTATAAAGGGAATGCCCCTTTTTGCAGCTTCATCCACGATACAACCGGTGCTCGGCCCAAGCCTTGTCTCCTCCCGGATCTCCCGCAGCCGCATGATGTCATCTGCCAGGTCGTAGTCGGTACCCTCTGTCAACGCCTGTGCAACTTTTACAGCAGCCTTGCTTGCATACACACCAGCATCTTCTTCTGTGTAGCTGATGCATACGTAATATTCACCTGCTTTTCCCGTACCACGGGTTCTGCCAAAACCGGTATCCATTCCTGCAAGTGTTTGCATTTCCAGTGCAATGTGTTCAATTACATGGCCCATCCAGGTGCCTTCCTCCACCCGCTCAAAAAAGCCGCCATGAGTACCTACGCTGCAGCGGTGTTCAATCATCGTGGGAAACATTTTTTCAAGCCGTTCCCTAAACCCGGCAATTTCATTTGTTGGACGCTGTTCCATTTCTTCCAGGTCTAACTTCATCTGGATAAGTTTGGTTCGTCTTACACTCCAGTAATTGGGGCCTTTTAAAATTTTAATTTCTACAATCTTCATAAGTGCCGAGCTGTTTTGTTAAGGTATTAAGTTTGGTAATTTAGGATAATCATCCTGCTTTTCAAAATTAAATGAGAGGGCTTTTGCAGAACTAAAATCAATATCATGTGAGAGCAGCAGACATTTACCGAAAAAATCAATGTTGTGTAAACAAGGCCAGGTATCAAATGATCAAAATAAATTGCTTCACTAAACAGCTACATGTTGGAAGAGCGTCGAATAAGTTAAAGCATTAATTTTTTTTTCAATGGAGAAGGAATCCCGCAAAAAGGGCCAAGTCTTGAGTTAATTAACATTGCTGTATAAGTTACAAATAAGAGAAAAATACGATTTACCCTATTTTTGCGTTGTATCAAAAAAGATTTAATGGAATTTGCTAAAGGGAAACTACTTGCTATAGGTGGAGCAGAAGATAAGGGAACAGATCTTGAAACGGGACAGATACACCGCAATAACCTCAATTTTTTTGAACTCGGCATCTTACGAAGGATCGTGGAAGAAACAGGTGGGCCTTCAACCCGAATTGAAGTTGTTACGACGGCCAGCATGATTCCTCATGAAGTGGGCGATAATTATCTGCAAGCATTTGGTAAAATAGGTTGTATAGATGTGGGCGTGATGCATATTCGCAACCGGGTTGATGTAATTAACCCGGAGTATCTTGAAAGAATAAAAAAATGTGATGCCATTATGTTCAGTGGTGGTAACCAGTTAAGACTAACAAGCACTTTTGGCGGCACCACGTTTTTGGAAACAATATTAAAACGCTATCACAACGAAAGCCATTTTCTTGTAGCCGGCACTTCTGCCGGAGCTATGGCAATGAGTAATACCATGATCTATGAAGGCAATGCTACA
>JACMPR010000152.1 GCA_014377385.1 Ferruginibacter sp.
GCATCCTGAGTTGTGAACTTAGAATTGCTTTCAACTGCAGAAGTTAATTTTTTTGTGGCTGAAAAGTCCTATCCCTCAAATTTCTTTTAGGCGCCAATTCTTTCAGGCACAATTTCTTAAAAGTTACGACACAAATATTTTGTCGGGTTCTTTGTCCAATTTTTTCTACCTCATTCAATCCATTTTCACACTATGTTCGCACAACTCTGGCATTTAGGAGCAAATTTTCCTGAGGATGTTCTGTGGTAGAATTTCATTGGCACCAAACTGGTTTAAAAGGGTATTGCGAAATTAGCATGACACTGCCAGTTCATTGTTAAATCGCACAGCTTTAGGTTTAAAATTCCCACACGATATTACCGGTCCACGGGTTTACGGATTGACATATCAGGATGCTTTTAATAAAAGTACTTTCCTCTCCTATTCTTTAAAAGATTTTGATCGTTTCCGATTTAACCACAAAAATAAATGAATGAATGATTACCGGATAAGGACTACATTACCTTTCATCGCTTTATCTTTTCCAGACCTGTCAACTGCCTTAAGTTGACACACATAATTACCCAAGGGTTGCTTTTTACCTTTAGCTGCCGTCCCAACCTTTTTTAAATTCATGCGTCTCATACATCAGCTCACCATACCGGCTGAAGCCGCAGAAATATTTGAGGCCACTAATTCCGATTGTGATGGGACGGAATATATCATTCAATCCATCAGTGTTGGGTGTAAACGCAGTCGGCACATAAATCGTGGGGCCATTGAATACCCTGAGTCTTACTGTATCAAATGCAAAACACCCAATGACATCCATTACCATAAGAGTGAAAGTTTCGTCATGAGACAATGTAGCTATCAGAGCTGCAATGAATGGATTATTTAACCCGGCAGGGGCGTCCATTGATATCGCATTCCGTTACAGCCGAACAGTTGATAGGAAACATTGTATTCTGCATCGTCGTCATTTCCCGCATTTGCAATTACCGGCGGATTGAAACCCAGGGTAACCAAAGAAGTATCTAAACAACCGGCGTTACACGACGCATTAAACTGGCACCTCCCGGCATCACGCACAACTGCAGGATTTGAAACAGGCTGCCTGCCCAGCTTATGAGTTTAACGACATACGTTCGTGCCGACGCATAACTATTGCTATTCCAGGGAAAGGGAAGATTGAAATTAGGCGCCCAAAAAATCAGGTTTGTTCAGCGGAGACCGGAAACTTTGCCTGTTTGTATCATTTATTTTTATGTTCTTTGGAATAATTGAAAAAATACTGGCCTTCTAAATTTATAATTACGGTGTTGAAGTAGAGTAACCTAATTATGATGCGGGCAAAGTTTTGCCCGCATTATTAGCCTGCCAAATTATCTGCAAACATTTTGCGCATTCCTTGCGCTCCATCCTGATTCAAGCAGTGCAGCATCTTCCTCGTTGCGTGTTTTAAAACCCATTACGATCTTACCATCCTTTACGTCGGATTCATACAATATTGCTCATTCCTCCGGGATACCAGAACCTACCAGTGCACAAATGCATTTTTCTTTACTCTTCTTACATTACAAGATTAATATCATCTTTACTGTAACCGCGTTTGTCGGGATCGTCGTACGCATTTTGTACGCCTTCAGAATCATTGAACATTCCAATAAGCATTGCTGATTTCGTTGTTGTCTCTTCCATGATTGTCTGTTTAAATTTACTGAATGATGGTTGTGATTTCCAATCGAAACCAAATTATTTGTTAGCCACATTCACCGCATGTCGTAATCTTGTCCGACCACAAGAATGACCGGTACGACACAATCACCTGGGAGACTATTATATTTAAAATACAGGAAACCGGCTGCCGTCTGAAAATGTATGTAGCTTAGAAAGAAAAGTTCCGGCGAATACAAATAATATTCCTGAAGGGTTATTTTGCCGAAGATTTATTTCTTTATCCACAAAGTTGCGCTCTGCGCATGCCTTAATTTGAATGAGTAACAGCCTGGGGCAGTTTACTGCTAAGCCAATACTGGATGATAGAGCTGGCCAGTATTCTATAATCATTTAAAGTAGTGGGCTTTTTGAAGTAGCCCTGTACGCACAAATGAAAGGCTTCATCCACCAGGTAACTTTGGGCCGATGTTGACAAAAAAACAAACGGGATTCTTTTAGCATTAAGATAAGGATCTCCGTTTATTATCCTCTTGAAGGCAAGCCCATTCATTTCGGGCATATTTATATCGCAAATAATTAAAAGAGGAATTTCCTGGGTGGTGCGAAGATATTCCAATGCTGGTACAGGTGACGGAAAACAGTAGATCTTATTCTCAATTCCAGTCCCGCTGATTGCTTCCAGGATAAATTCGCAATCATCTTTGTCGTCCTCAATAATCAATATGGGGAAATTTTGCATCGCAGCTTGGTTGATGTGTACTTCAAATGTAGGAAATTTTCTGTTGTGAAACATTGTAATTAACGGGCTACCGGACCCGGATCAATGGAAGACCGGAATCAAATGAAATAAACAGCTTCAAAATAGTTTACGGCAGGTAATTTTAAGAGCGGATCATCTTTTAATTTTTTAAAGATCTGCCAGTGAAGGACATGGAAGTAAACCCCTCTGAATGTTTAAGTGCCTTAGGTAATGTTTTGAATTTTTACGAACGAATTATTAGATTATCATTTTTATGAGAGTAGATTGTAGCTAAATAGAAATATTTTATTTATGACATCAATAAAAGGCCTGAAAAAGATTGCGCTGGTAGGCGGCGGCCCTGCGGCACTCTATCTCTATAAATATCTTTGTGAAACCGGCATCGAAGAGCTGGAGATTACGATTTTTGAAAAAAATGCCCAGCTCGGTGCAGGTATGCCTTACAGCTATGACGGCGCCCGAATTGAGCATATCACTAATGTATCAGACAATGAAATCCCGGAATTGGTAACTCCTATAAAAGAATGGATCAGGACAGCCTCACCGGAATTATTACAGAGGTTCGATATGAACCCGGCCATATTCGATGTTTACAAAGTTGTGCCCCGGCTTCTTTTTGGCATCTACCTGGAAGATCAATTTTCATTGTTGCAAGATGCTGCCTTGAAAAAGGGTATCATCACGATCAACATCTTAAACACGTTAGTTAAAGATATAGTTGATAACCCATCCGCAGAGCAGGTTACTGTGCTAACGTCGATGAATATAACCTATACATTTAACACCGTGATAATATGCACCGGACACCATTGGCCAAGAGAGAAGGAACTCACCTGTGTCAACTGGTATGATTCTCCTTATCCCCCCGATAAACTTGCACAAAGAATTAATTTCCCGGTAGCTATCAGGGGCTCGGCACTAACAGCAATAGATGCCGTACGCACCCTTGCCAGGGGTAATGGAATCTTTTTGAAAAACGAAGATAACAGCCTGGCTTATCAATTATCAAAGAATAGCAGTGACTTTAGACTAGTACTCCACTCGATCGGCGGAATGTTGCCTTCCATCCGTTTTCATGTAGAATATCCGCAGGCTTCACCCGGGGATATGATCACAGAAGATGAGGCTTACAAAATAAAATCATCGAACAACGGTTTTATCCCGCTGGATATGATCTTTGAACGCAATTTTTTGCAACCGCTGCGGCAGCAGGATGATGCCTTTTATGAAAAAGTGAAAGACCTAACGCTTGAAGAATTCGTCGACTATATGATGACTTTCCGTAAAAACATAGACGCTTTTCAACTATTTAAAGCAGAATACAAAGAAGCAGAAAAGTCTATTCGCCGTCACCAATCGATCGCCTGGAAAGAAAGACTTTCGGCACTAAGCTATGCAATGAATTATCCTGCAAAACATCTTGCTGCAGAAGATATGATCCGCCTGAAAGAAATACTAATGCCGTTAATCTCAATCGTGATTGCATTTGTACCACAAAGTTCCTGCAGGGAATTAATAGCCTTGCATGAAGCGGGCATACTCACACTTATCTCAGTTGATCGTCAAAGTAAAGTGCGACCTATGGAGAAAGGCGGAGCAATGTACATTTATACAGATGAAACCGGCGCTAAACATGAAACCTACTACCGTATGTTTGTAGAGGCAATAGGGCAGCCTCATTTTATGATAGACAATTTTCCTTTTAACGGCTTGAATGAAAAAGGTACCGTGAGTGGGGCTTATCTCTATTTTAAAGAAAAAGAAAACGCACTGGCAGAACTTGCGGCAGGTAACAACCTGGTTAAAGTTGACAATGCCGGCATGTATTACCTGACAGTTCCCGGGATAAGTATCAATGACCATTTCCAGGTGCTCGATAAATTTGGTTCTTACAATCATCGTGTTTATATGATGGCAGTTCCGCATATTGGTGGCCTCAACCCAGATTACTCAGGGCTGGATTTTTGTGAGACAGCTGCCAAACGAATCGCCAATGCCATTCGGGATCATAACAGGCATTTTTCTGTAAAGCTTTAGCCCGATTTAGTGTTACTCAAAAAAGATTTAAAAAGAATGTGCCCAACATTATAAGTATCCTACAGCATGAATTATGATTTGAGTACCAGCTTATTCAGCTGATAGCAACC
>JACMPR010000153.1 GCA_014377385.1 Ferruginibacter sp.
CAGCAGCTATCAACAGAACACTCACTTCAGGAAGAGTAGAAGGCGTTAAAGGAATCAAAAATAAATACAACATTAAGAGGGATATTCTTGATACAGCCTTCAAAATAAAAAAAGCCACATCAGCAGTCCAGATCGGAGAAATAAAAGCGAGCTCCAAAGCTATTGGCCTTAGCCACTTCCAACCAACGTTCTCTTTCAACAAACGATCTACAACAAAATACAATAAAAAAGGTGTGGGTAGTACCAGGCTGCACAAGGGTACATCTGCTCAATTTGGTCAGGGTGTAACTATAGAAATAATAAAAGGGCAGAAGAAAACAATACCATACGCCTTTATGATCTCCGGTAAAATGCCGGTATTTGCCAGGGGTAAGTATGAGAGCAGCGGCGCTTTCGCATTCATACAGCGTCATAAAAGGGCAGCCGTTAGTGGGAGTGACAGTCCAATCTCATCACTGACTAACATCAGTGTGTACAGTTCACTTGTAAATAACAGGGTAATGCCTGCCGTATCAATTAAGATCAATGCTAAGCTTCAGGAACGTATGACTCATGAGCTCACGTTTAGGCTATCACGTATGCAGTCACAGTAGTGCGGACTAAATGCATGCATAGTGCGGACGGTGGAGAGGGAGCACACAGCACGATGCAACGCAGGCCCTACACAGGTTTGCGATTATTTTTCGGGTCCTTCCCCGCTTAAAAACTTGCGGGGACCTGTCCTCCCAAAATACCGCTAGTTACAGTTTTTTTTAAAGTCCGCACCGATACCCTATAAATGATATGACACTATGGCAAAAAAGGTAGTTAAAATTTCGGTTCGGGCCTATGCTGCCACGCTGGGCATCGATGATAAAACAATTCGTAAGGCCATTGCCTCCGGGAAGATAAAAAAGGGAGTAAGCTATGTTACGCAAATCCGTAAGGGGGTTGAAGTTAAGGTGCCTGAGATTAATGCTGTAGTTGCAGATGCAGAGTATGGCCATCTGCATAAAATAGATAAAATAAAGCCGGGTCAGAAGATAAGTAAACTGATAAAGAAAGTGGATCAGGGGTTGGTTGGTAAAAATATTATAGAAAAGTCCGCTCCAATGGGAACGGAAACAGATACTTCAGATGATGAGGACCAGCTATCAACTATACCAATTGGAAAAAGCTTATCCTATGGTGAAGCTGCAAGACGACGTGAGTTAATTGGTTTGGCTTTGGATAAAAAAAAGCTGCAGGAATTGGAAGGTGTGCTGGTAAGAAAAGATGTAGTGGAAAAAACTTTGTTCGCATTTGGATCCGAATTGAAAAAGTCCTTGCTAAATATTCCATCCCGGATTTCTGCAGATATAATGGCATCCACCAGCGTTGTAGAAATTCAAACAATTATAACAGTTGAGTTAACCAATATTTTAAATGAGTTTTCAAAAATGCAACAGCTGAAATTAAATTAATGGCTACAAAATTTGTTCAATCCTTCCTTAATCTTATGCCGGTAGCAGGCTTCATGCGTGGACTTACGCCGGATCCATTGTTGACTGTATCAGAATGGGCTGACGAATTTCGTTTGCTTCCACAAGTTTCAGCAGAGCCGGGTAAATTCCGGATGAGCAAAACTCCCTACATGAAAGAAATTATTGACCACCTTTCAGTAAATGATCCTGCACAAGAAATAATTTTTAAGAAGGCGGCGCAAATCGGAGCTACGGAATCGGGGAACAATTGGCTAGGTTACATGATTGGTATTGCTCCAACCTCCATGCTATATGTAATGCCAACTGATAGCATGATGAAGGATACTTCAAAGAATCGAATCCAGAAGATGATCGACGATACGCCATCATTAAAAGCGAAAATCAAACCTTCTAAATCTAAAGTATCAAACAATACGATTCAATTCAAGGAATTTGAAGGCGGATTTTTTAAAGGTGTTGGTGCTAATAGTCCGGTTGGGCTTGCTTCTACAGCCGTTCGAAATGTGTACCTGGATGAAATTGACCGTTATCCATTAAGTGTAGGTGGTGAAGGATCCGCAATTGATCTTGCAAAAACAAGGACTTCAACTTACGGAGCCAGGCGTAAAATGTTTTTAACTTCCACACCAACCATGGAAGGGACCAGCGCCATTGATTTAGCTTTCAAAAAAACTGGCCAACGATATTATAATGTACCATGCCCACATTGCGGCGTGCTACAAGTTTTGAATTTTGAGCAGTTACGATACGATAAAAAAGCAATTAAGACTAAAGATTTTACAGTTGTTTATGAATGCCCGGAATGCGAACAGGAAATACCGGAAAGATTCAAACCAAAAATGTTGGCTGATGGGAAATGGATCCCAACGGTTCCGGACAATGAGGACGGACTTGTTTTCGGGTACCACTTAAATGCGCTGTATTCTCCGTATGGCTGGTATTCGTGGGTTGATATGGTTAAAGATTTTGAGGATGCTCAAAACGATATTCCAAAAATGATCACGTTCACTAATACAAAGCTTGGTGAAGTCTACAGCGATAAAGGTGAAAAACCCGACTGGCAAGTTTTATGGAGTAAAAGGGAATTGTATAAAATGAATGTGCCATTTTCATCAGTAGCATTTTTAACGGCTGGTGTGGATGTGCAGGCTGATCGTTTAGAAGTTGAGATTGTTGGTTGGATGAAAGGTAAAAAAAGTCAGTCCATTGATTACAGAATTCTATTTGGTGATACGGCTCAAACAGACGTTTGGAAACAATTAGATGCAATGCTAAATGAATCCTGGACACGTGAAGATGATTGTGTTTTAACTATTGCAAAAATGGCAATTGATACCGGTTACAATACTACCCATGTCTATGATTTCTGCCGAAAGCATACTATACACAGAGTAATTCCGATCAAAGGACAGGCTAGGCAAATGATCATGATCAGCCATCCTAAAGCGGTAGATGTTACTGCAAAAGGGAAGGCTATAAACAATGTTAAGATTTTTAATATCGCAGTATCGTTGATCAAATCAGAGCTGTACGGATGGCTAAAACTAATGCCAAACAGTGATGGCAGTGAAACCTATCCGGATGGCTATTGCCACTTTCCTCAATACGACGAACAGCATTTCAGAAGTTTAATTGCTGAAGAATGCAAACAAGTCACAAACAAAAAAGGACAAATCTCCTATGAATGGATGGTGAAGTATAAACGAAATGAGCGGCTGGATTGCCGGGTATATGCAAGAGCTGCAGCGGCAGTGGTGGGGATGGACCGGTTCAACGATAAATACTGGGATGAACTTTCTTTATCAGCATTACCAGCACTGAAAACACCCTCACCGATCAAAAAGAAAAAGCAATCTGATTTTTGGAAATAAAATAAACACTACCCAATATGCCTACTTTAACACGCCCAATGTTTGAACGAATCTTAGAAGCTACCTGCAAGTATTATGATGTTACAGAGCAGGAGCTTGTCCAATCTTCCACCGACACCGAGACTGTCCATCGCCGCAAAATACTGGTAACACTTACCAGGCATAATACCGGAATGAGTTACAAAAAGATTGCCAATAAAGTAGGTTTAAAAGCACACAATTGGGTGATGTCGATGGTGCAGGAAGTAGAATCGGGGCAATATATTTACCGACAGATTTCCGACGATATGAAGAATATCATGCTTATTGTTGATAGTTTAGCCTGAATATGGCAACATTTACGAAGTCACAGTATGATACACTTGTTGAAGCTATTGCACAAGGTGCGCTAGAGGTAAAGTATGGAGACAAAGAAGTAGTGTATAGAAGTCTGCCCGACATGCTAAAGGTAAAAGAAATAATGGCCTCAGACCTTGGCTTAAATGGCACAGCTCCGCAGGATCGTGGCCGCCGATATGCCTCACACTCAAAAGGAATATAATGGGAGTAAAACCAAATTTTCTAGATAAAGCAATTAGTTTTTTAAATCCCAAAGCAGGGGCCGTTCGAATGCACTATAAAGTTGCAAACGAAGTGATGCAGAAAAACTACAGGCGCTACGATGGAGCTTCGCAATCACGCCGTACAGCAGGGTGGGATTCAAGTAGTAGCAGTGCTACAAGTGAGATTCAACGTGCATTATCTTTCCTTCGAAACAGATCTAGAGAGCTAGCACGCAATAATCCTTACGCAGAAAATGCCATCAGGGAAATTGCCAATAATATGGTAGGTACCGGTATAATGCCGAAGCCAACAGGACTGGGAAAGCCAACGGAAAAACGATTGAAAGCTGCATGGAGAACATGGGCTGAATCTACAGAATGCGATTATGATGGGCATCTTAATTATTATGGTATCCAGCATCTTGCTGCCCGGACAATTGTGGAATCAGGTGAAGTTATTATCCGGAAACATATCAATTCAAACTTAGAGTTTCCGCTACAGCTGCAAATATTGGAGCCTGATTATATAGACCTCACAAAGTATGGTACTGGCTTGGTTGATGGTGGATATATTTTGCATGGTGTTGAATTTAATAAGAATAATAAAGTTGTAGCGTATTGGTTATGGGATCATCATCCGGGTGATGCAATGCGTTTTGCCATCCGGAGCAATCGTATTCCTGCAGAAGAAATCATCCATGTTTTTGAAAAGAAAAGACCAGGACAATTTAGAGGCGTGCCGTTCGGCCATAGTGCAATGTTGAGATTAAAGGATCTTGATGATTACGAAGATGCCCAATTGATCAGGCAAAAAATTGCTGCTTGTTTTACAGTATTTGTTACAGATAACGAAATGCCGGGAGTGAACGCAGGGGCCTCTACTGATTCGATGCTTGAAAAAGTAGAGCCCGGTATTATTGAACATTTACCTGCAGGTAAACAGGTAACCATGGCAAATCCTCCTGATGCTGGGCAGAACTATGAGCCGTATGTAAAATCTGTTTTGCGCGGTGTTGCATCCGGATACGGGATGGATTATGTAACACTTACCGGAGATCTTACAGCAGTAAATTTTTCTAGTGGTCGTATGGGCTGGTTAAAATTTCACAGGAACGTTACGACTTGGCAATGGAATATGTTGATCCCTCAGCTTTGCAATAAAAGTTGGGATTGGTTCATTGAAGTAGCCAACGTGCTTGGTTATGTGAAGCAAATAAAAGTAGTTCCATCCTGGACACCACCACGCCGTGAAATGATTGATCCGGTTAAAGAAGTTGCAGGCGTAAAACTTAGCATTAGAGCAGGTTTAACAAGTTTGCAGGAAGCAATCAGGCAGAATGGCGATGATCCGGAAGAGGTAATGTTAGAATTGGAATCAATGAAGGAATTGCTTGATAAAAATGGGTTGATGTTGGAGACAGATCCCCGCTTTGATCCGGCCCGAAAGGTGCCCGGAATGGACAATCCTGACGGCAAAAAAGGTAAGAAAAAGGAATTTAAATAAAAATAGTGTCGGAAATATGTCGGTTAAGCTCATTAATCGACATATACTTTTACTTTCTTCTTAATCACGAATAATTTAATGGCAACAACAAAAAAACAAATCGGTAAACAATTCACACGGGCACTGTTCGATATTTCTACTATCAATGTAGCTAATCGTACAGTTGATGTTGTGTTTGCTACAGAAACTCCGGTGTTGCGTCGTAATTGGGATATCGGAGAGTACAATGAAGTTTTAGTTTGCGAAAAAGCAAACGTAAGAATGGATCGGCTTAATGCCGGTGCACCTGTTTTGGATAACCACAACAGAAGTTCTGTTACGGTTCAGTTGGGAGTGGTTGAATCTGCTACAATCGGTAAAGGTGAAGGCCGTGCAACATTACGATTTTCTAAAAGGGATGATGTTGAAGGTGTTTGGCAAGATGTGCAGGATGGAATATTAAGAGGTGTATCAGTAGGGTACAATGTTTATTCTGCAGAACTTACTGAAACCAAAGGTACGTTACCAACAGCGCGCTGCATTGACTGGGAACCATTCGAAATTTCCTTAGCTCCGGTACCAGCAGATTTTAAAAGCAGCGTAAGAAGTGAAGGAGAAAATACACACGAAGTTGTAATTATTAATCATAAAAATCATAGCATGACAGAGGCAGAAAAATTAGCCCGGAAAGCAGCGATTTTAGCAGCTACAAGAGCGGCAAAATTGGATGATGCTTTTGCGCAAACTTTGATAGGCGATGAGTCTATCAATATTGATGAGGCACGGACTGCCATCATCGCAAAGTTGGGAGAAACACTTCCAGCAACAGTTCCTGCACCAGCACCAAATGCTGAAACAAGAACTGCAGAGCAAATTACTAAAATTGCAACTGAAAGGGCATCCGGTATTTTGTTTGCAACCAGAGCTGCTAAACTACCTGCAGAATTTGCACAAGGTTTAATCGATGATTCAGCAATGAGTATCGAGGGCGCTCGCACAGCAATCATTTTAAAAATGTCTGAAAATATGAGTACTGCAAATACCCAGAGCGCAACAGTTGTTACTGTAACAGGTGAGGACGAAGCAGTTAAATTGCGTAATGCAATTACAGCTGGTTTGGGCTTACGCTCAGGCACAGTAAAAGAGAAAGATCTTACTCCGGAATTAGTGGCCGGTGCTAGAGAATTCCGTTCTTCTAGCTTACTATCCCTTGCTGGTGCAGCATTGGAAAGAGGTGGTATAAGTATTAAAGGATTGGATAAGATGGATATTGCCGGTCGCGCAATAACATCTTCTTCTTCTGATTTTCCAGTATTGCTTCAGGATGTTATCAACAAAACTTTGTTGAGTAACTACCAGGCGGTAATGGATAGCTGGAGAAAATTTTGTATGGTTGGATCGGTGAATGATTTCCGTGAGCACAAAAGATTACGGATGGGTTCTTTCGGTCGCTTGGATAGAATACAAGAGAACGGAGAATATAAGAATAAGTTGATTCCTGATGCTGAGCAGCAAGGTATCACAGCGGAAACTTTTGGAAACTTCATTAATGTGAGTCGCAAGATGCTTATTAATGATGATTTGGATGGCTTCGCTCGTCTTGCTTCTATGTTAGGTCGTGCAGCTGCCCGTTCTATTGAAATAGATGTGTATGCATTATTGGCTTCTAATCCGGTAATGAAGGATGGTATTCCGCTTTTTGATGCGGCCCATGGCAACTTAGCTGCTGCTGCTGCACCTGCTGCATTAGTTTTTGATGCAATGAGAGTGATGATGGCCCGCCAAATGGATCCTTCCAACAACGATTTCTTGGATTTACGTCCTAGTAATTTAGTGATTGGAATTGGTCAGGGTGCGAATGCCAGAGTCATCAACGATGCCTTATACGATCCTGATACTGCAAACAAATTGCAAAAGCCCAACCTTGCAAGAGGCATATTCAATAATATTATTGATACTGCCCGGATTACAGGAAGTGAGTTCTATGCTTTCGCAGCACCTGAAGAAGAGCCAACTGTTGAAGTTGCGTTTCTTGATGGAATGCAGGAGCCTTTCATGGAGCAAACTCAATCTACTGGGGTTGATGGTATCACCTGGAAGGTGAGATTAGATTACGGTATTGGCGCTATCGGTTGGAGAGGCGTTGTAAAGAATGCAGGCGTATAATCCAAAAGGAAATTAATTAAAAACTTGCGGCGGTAATAAAATACCGCCGCTCAATAAAAATAGTTATGGCAAAAAATTTTATCGCACCAGGTGACGTCCTTGCAGTAGTTGCTACTGCACCGATCGCTAGTGGAAGTGCCCAATTGATCGGTGATCTGTTAGGTGTTGCAGAAGGCAATGCAAAAGTTGGCGAAACTGTTTCTGTAATAGTGGAGGGCGTATTTGCCATCCCTAAAAAACCGGCTTTAGTTATTGCCCAGGGCGTGAAGCTTTATTGGGATGCAGTTAATGGTCAGATTGATACTAGCGACAATGCAGCTGCAAATAAATGGGCTGGTTGGGCATATGAAGGATCAGGTGCCAATGCAGCTACTGTGAATGTAAGGTTACTAGGGTAATGAATTTATTCGACAACCTGCAAAATACCATGTTCAACACTGTAACCAGCTCGATGGGTTACGATGCAACATGGTCCGCTTCAGATGGATCAGGAGATAATGCAGCGAGGATCCTTTTTACAGGACCTACCGAAATTGAAAAATTAAAAGGTGCTGATTTTGATCCTGAAAAACTGGAAATGGAATACAAAAAAGGTGATTTTGCAGGGTTGAAAGAAATGGCAGATAATGACCTGATGGAAAAAGTTACAATAGCCGGAATCGGAGAGTTCAGAGTGAAAAGTGTTCTTAAAAAGTACGATGGCAAAACATATATAGCCAGGTTACAAGTTTACTAATATGGCCTTTATTTACACAGATATTGAGGATGATATTGTTGCAAGGCTTACATCATTATTGCCTGCAGGTTACAATGTTATTGCGATGCCTGAAAAGGAGAATCAGTATAATATTGGAAAAGACAAAGTTCTTATTTTAATAGCTTTTGCAGATAGTTCTTTTGCCGATACAACCGCAATGGATATTATTACTCAGATGGAATCAGTATCTGTAATGTGCAATATA
>JACMPR010000154.1 GCA_014377385.1 Ferruginibacter sp.
AAGAAAGAAAAGCCGGTTGGCATTTAATAGTTATTTGCAACCTTGGATTGCGATGCCGTAACTTCAACACGGGCTCATCAACTATACATCTCCTCTCGCAATAGCTTTACTCTTTCATCTGCCAGGTACTCATCATAGTTCATTAGTTTATCGATCATTCCCCGTGGCGTGATCTCGATGATCCTGTTAGCTACGGTTTGCATGAACTGGTGATCATGGGTGGTTAACAGCACGATGCCTGTATAAGCCACCATACTGTCGTTGAAAGCGATAATACTTTCCAGGTCAAGGTGATTCGTTGGCTCATCCAAAATTAATACGTTGGGATTTTGCAGCATCATTTTACTTACCATGCAACGAACTTTTTCTCCTCCGCTTAATACATTGGTTTTTTTCAAAATCTCGTCGCCGCTGAACAACATTTTACCAAGGAAGCCGCGAAGGAAATCTTCGTCCACATCCCTGGTTGTGGGTGGAACGTACTGGCGAAGCCAATCCATCAGGTTGTGGGCACTGCCGGTAAAATATTCTGTATTATCGTTGGGAAGGTAAGCTGTCGTTACCGTGGTCCCCCATTCGTAAGTGCCACTATCTGGCTTCATCCTTTTATTGACCATTTCAAAAAAAGTGGTCAGTGCAATGGGATCCTTACTAAGAAATGCGATCTTATCGCCTTTCTGAATATCAAATTTGATCTTGCTGAAAATCGCTTTTCCTTCCAGCGACTTGGTAAGGTTTTCTACTTTCAATATTTCGTTGCCAACTTCACGTTCCTGTTTGAAAATAATGCCAGGGTATTTCCTGTTACTCGCCGTAATGTCTTCAAAAACTAATTTATCCAGGGCTTTTTTGCGGGAGGTGGCTTGTTTTGATTTAGAAGCATTGGCGCTAAAACGGGCAATGAACTCCAACAGATCCTTTTTCTTTTCTTCGGTCTTTTTGTTTTTGTCAGAGGCCTGGCGGGCTGCCAGCTGCGAGCTCTCATACCAGAAACTGTAATTGCCGGTATATACCTTGATCTTCTTCTTATCCACATCCGCGACATGCGTACAAACGGCATCTAAAAAGTGACGGTCATGGCTAACAACGAGGACGATATTCTGGTAGTCTGCCAGAAAGTTTTCCAACCAGCTAATCGTCTCAACGTCAAGATTGTTTGTAGGTTCATCTAATAATAAAATGTCAGGATTTCCAAACAACGCCTGGGCAAGTAAAACCCTCACTTTTAAATTGGCACTGATATCTTTCATTAATACCTGGTGCAATTCATCTTTTACACCCAGTTCGCTTAAAAAAGTAGCAGCATCACTTTCAGCGGTGTAGCCACCCATTTCTCCAAATTGTTCTTCCAGTTCTCCTGCTTTAATGCCATCTGCTTCTGTAAAATCTTCCTTGGCATAAATGGCATCCCTCTCATGCATCACTTTCCACATTTTTTGGTGGCCCATCATTACGGTATTCAGCACGGTATAGTCATCAAAAGCAAACTGGTTTTGGTTTAAAACGGCCATCCTTTCTCCCGGGGTCATGTCAACTGTTCCTTTGTTCGGTTCTATTTCTCCGCTAAGTATTTTCAGGAAGGTTGACTTACCTGCCCCATTGGCACCGATCACCCCATAGCAGTTGCCTTTGGTAAAATTGATGTTTACTTCATCGAACAGCACTCTTTTGCCATAGGCGAGTGTAATATTAGTTGCAGTGATCATAATAAAATTAAAAAGTGTGCAAAAGTAAGTAGAATGTGTGAGCTATCCTGTAGGATTTAAAAGATAAACCTAAAAATTCAGGAAGCTTGCATGACAAATTTCCTAAATTGTATGTTTTAGAGTTGACAACTCGGTATGAGATGTCAACTCTAAACAAGATGTCAACTCAAAATAACATGAAGCAACTATTAATCGCATTCTTTTTATTTCTTACACTTATGGTTTCTGCACAAAAGAAAGAAATGCTTACCGTAAATTTCGAATCTAATAAATATAAACTTACGCCGGATGCTGTGGCAAAACTGCAGGGTTTTATAAACCGGTTAGCAAACCCTCCTGTTGCTTCCATACAATTAAACGGCTATTGCGACAGCAAGGGCAGCAACGCTTACAACGATGCACTGTCCCTAAAAAGAGTAAATGCAGTAAGGGTTTACCTGGAAAAGAACACAAGCATAGGTGCAACATTGCTTACTGCAAATGCCTTTGGTGAAAATGACCTGTTAAATGAAGACAGAACAGAAGTAGAGCGACTTCAAAACCGTCGGGTAGAGCTAATTGCGCTGATTAAGGAACAGTCTTCACCGGAACTTGCAATGGAAACTAAAAACCTGACAAATATTTTAGAGGATACCTCGGTAAAAAAAGGCGCTGTAATCTCAATACCAAACCTTGAATTCGAAAACAATTCAGATATGGTGTTATCCCGCTCGATGCCCACTCTGCAGGAACTTTTTGACATTATGGTTAGAAATCCTGCTTTGAAGATTGCCATTGAAGGCCATATTTGTTGCGTAATGCAGGTTGCAAACGTGCCTTTGGAAAAAAGCGCAAGTTTTGAAATCTCTGTACTCAGAGCAAAAAAAGTGTATACTTTCCTGGTTCAAAAAGGCATCAAACAAGATCGCATGTCTTTCGCCGCCTTTGGCAGCAGCCGCCCCATCTATCCTATACCCGAAAAAAATGAGGCGGAAATAACTGCAAACAGGCGGGTGGAGATAAGGATTATCGACAAATAATGTCTCTTAGAGTCGGAAGATTTACAGTGGCTAAAATATTCCGTGTACCATAACATTTGATAGTAACGCCGAAATTATCAACAGCATCCCGCATTTATGACTGCGAAATCTTCCACCCTGCAAATCTCCAAATAGTATCTATTTTTGCAACCTTAGCCCCAATATTACATGTCTATAGCAGCCAGCTTACAAAAAAGTACCACAGAAAGTTTAAAAGCATTATTTGGTCAACCATTTACTGAAAAAGATTTCCAGGTAAGCCAGACAAAACCTGAGTTTGAGGGTGATTACACGGTAGTGATGTTCTCGTTGGTAAAATCGTTGAAATTATCTGCGGAAGTAATTGGTAACCAGTTAGGCGTTCATCTCGTTGAAAATTATCCGCACCTGTTTTCGGCTTATAATATCATCAAAGGATTTTTGAACGTAACCGTTACCGACAATTACTGGTTGGCACTGTTAGAAAAAAATTATGATGATATATGTTTTGGCAAGCAGCCTTTGAATGGTAAAAAAGTAATGGTTGAATATTCTTCCCCGAATACAAACAAACCCCTTCATCTTGGCCATTTAAGAAACAATTTCCTTGGCTGGAGCGTGGCCGAAATATTAAAGGCTAACGGCAATTCCGTATTAAAAAGCTGTATTGTAAATGACCGGGGCATTCACATTTGTAAAAGCATGATCGCATGGCAGATGTTTGCGAACCATGCAACACCACAAAGCACTCATACCAAAGGAGATCATTTTGTGGGCGAATATTATGTGAAGTTTAATAACGAATATAAAAAGGAAGTAGCTGCATTGATTGCGGAAGGAATGGATGAAAAAGAAGCGGAGAAGGAAGCGCCGATCATGAGGGCAACACAGCAAATGCTGCAGGATTGGGAAGCAGGAAAACCGGAAGTGATAGAACTCTGGAAAACAATGAACAGCTGGGTATACGATGGATTTGACATCACCTACAAAACAATTGGTAGTGATTTCGATAAAATTTATTACGAAAGCAATACCTACCTCCTTGGAAAAGACATTGTACGACAGGGTCTTGACAAAAATGTGTTCTTCAAAAAACCTGACGGTAGTGTATGGATAGATCTCACGAGCGACGGCCTGGACGAAAAACTTGTCTTGAGAAAAGACGGAACGTCTGTTTACATAACCCAGGACATCGGCCTCGCCCAACAAAAATATGACGAATATAAAATAGACCAGAGCATTCATGTTATAGGCGATGAACAAAACTACCACATGAAAGTGCTGCAACTTATTTGTAAGAGAATGGGATTACCGTATGCAGATGATATCCATCATTTAAGTTATGGCATGGTTGAACTTCCCACAGGAAAAATGAAAAGCCGGGAAGGAACGGTGGTGGATGCAGACGATATAGTAAGCGAGATGGAAAAAGAGGCGATGGTGAAAACCGCCGAGTTGGGGAAAGTAAAAGAATTTACTAAATCAGAACTAACCGACCTCTACCATGTGATTGGATTGGGCGCCCTGAAGTTTTTCCTGGTTCGCATTGAACCAAAAAAGAAAATGATTTTTAACCCGGAGGAGAGTATTGATTTCCATGGTTTCACTGCAGCTTTTATTCAGTACAACTATGCCCGCATTCAATCCGTTCTTAGAAAGAATGAGATGCTGAAGGTAAACCTGGAAGCTGGCAGTTTCTTACCGTTGGAAAAAGAACTGGTTGTATCGCTGGAAAGGTATGGCGCTGTGATAAGCCAGGCCGCAGAAGAATTAAATCCTTCCTTAATCGCAATTTATATATTTAATGTTGCAAAAACATTCAGTTCATTTTTTGCGGAACATTCCATTGCGAAGGCCGAAACAGCAGAAAAAAAACAGTTAAGATGGCAACTTGCGAACATGACTGCTAATGTTATTAAAAGCGGGATGGCATTACTCGGCATTGATGTACCAGGCAGGATGTAACCCACAATTAATCACAATTTCAAAGATTAATGTGTATTTTTGACACATTTATTAAAGCACCGAAATAAAAGCTACAGACTTCAAAGATGCAAAAAAAAATTTCAAGAATAGGCGTGTTGTGCAGTGGTGGAGATAGTCCGGGAATGAATGCCTGCATAAGGGCTGTGGTGCGGACGGGTATTTACCATGAGCTGGAAGTTTTTGGCGTAATGCGGGGTTACATGGGTATGGTAGAGGACGATATCAAACCGATGGATACCCGCAGTGTGGCGAATATAATCCAGCGCGGAGGAACCATTCTGAAAACTGCCCGTTGTATGGAGTTCATGGAATATGATGGCAGAAAAAAAGCATACGAGAACTTAAGAAAAAGAGGTATAGACGGACTTGTGATCATTGGCGGCGATGGCAGTTTTCGGGGCGCGCAAACATTCAGCAATGAATTTGATATACCGTGCATCGGGCTGCCCGGTACAATTGACAAAGACATCGCGGGAACCGATTTTACGATTGGGTTTGACACCGCAGTGAACACTGCAGTGGAAGCCATTGATAAGATCCGCGACACCGCAGATGCCCACGATCGCATGTTCATCATCGAAGTTATGGGCCGCGACGCCGGCTACATCGCATTGCACAGTGGTATTGCCACGGGCGCAGAAAACATCCTGATCCCTGAGAAAAAAACAGATATCAATTATATCATAGAATCCCTCCTGGAAAAAGAAAAAAGAAAAAAACTCGTAAACATCATCATTGTTGCTGAAGGAGAAGAATTTGGAGGGGCAAATGAACTTTCAAAATTCATAAAAAACAGAATCCCATCACTGGAAGTAAGGGTCGCCATATTGGGGCACATACAAAGAGGCGGTTCACCTACCTGCATGGACAGGCTGATTGCAAGCCGCATGGGATACCATGCAGTAGAATGTTTGCTGGAAGGGAGGCACAATGTTTTTGTAGGGATCGTTAACAATAAAATGAACTATACACCTTTGAATGAAGCTGTTAAAAAGAAGCAACGCATCAATGAAGAATGGATGAAAATAGTAAAGATTCTGGCAACTTAAGGCTCGTGTAAACTGCAAGTTTTAAACACTGCCGCAAAAAATAATTGCTTTAAACCAAAAATGAACACTAAAAAGTCTTAATGCAATCACACGAATCCACATTCTAAACTGAACCAGTTACCTGCTAACAGCTTGCAGCTAATGGCTTTTTCAACCTAAAAGATACCCGCACTATGAGTAAAAATATCAGCAAATACCTGCACACCCAAATGGACAAAGAGGCAGGCATTGCGCATTCCCAAAAAAGAACAAAGATAGTTGCTACCGTAGGACCGGCCTGTGACACATATGACGGATTACTGGAACTGGTAAAAGCAGGTGTAAATGTATTTCGGTTGAATTTTTCGCACGGCAGCCATGAGGATAAAAAAGCAGTGATCGAAAATATCCGGAAGATAATTAAGAATGAGCCTTATAATATCGCCATACTCGGCGATTTGCAGGGGCCTAAATTGCGGGTGGGGGAATTAGAAAATGGAAGAATTGAATTAAAGGAAGGTGACCAGTTTATTTTCACAACACAGAAAATGATTGGAACAAAATCTAAATTATATGTATCGTATCCTAACCTCGCTACAGACGTACAACCGGGTGAAAGGATATTCCTTGATGATGGAAAAATGGAGTTAAAGGTTTTGGAAATTCTGAATCCCCATGAAATATTAATGCGGGTAACCCTTGGCGGTATCCTGTTGCCGAAGAAAGGTGTAAACCTCCCGGATAGTGCACTTACCATGCCTTCGCTGACAGAAAAAGACCTCGCAGATCTTGAATTCATTATTCAGCAGAACCTCGACTGGGTGGCACTTTCCTTTGTAAGAAAAGCCATTGATATTATTGATCTAAAAAAACGAATTAAAGAAAAGAAAAGTAAGATAAAAGTAATTGCAAAAATTGAAATGCCCGAAGCCCTGAAAAATCTCCGCGATATCATCGTGGAAAGTGACGCAGTAATGGTGGCCCGCGGCGATTTAGGAGTGGAAATTCCCATCGAGCAGGTGCCGGTCGTACAAAAAGATATTATCCGTAAATGCATGCACCGTGCAAAACCCGTGATTGTTGCAACGCAAATGATGGAAAGTATGATGGACCGTACAAAGCCTAACCGCAGTGAAGTGAGTGATGTGGCCAATGCTGTACTGGAAGGTGCTGATGCCGTAATGCTTAGCGGGGAAACAGCAATGGGCGCCTATCCTACCCTGGTAGTAGAAACCATGAGTAAGATCATTCTTGAAGTGGAGAAATCCGTATATGATTATAACCGCGATGATATACTTACACCCCAACCGCATTCGCCCTCTTTTTTAAGTGATGCGATCTGTTACAGTGCCTGCAAACTGGCGAACGATTCCCAGGCAACGGCCCTTATCGGAATGACGCAAAGCGGTTACACAGGGTTTATGCTTAGCAGCTACCGGCCCAAATGCCCCCTTTATATTTTTAGTAAAGAGCGTACACTTATCAGCCAGCTTAGCCTGAGCTGGGGAGTGCGGGCGTTTTATTATGCAGAAGAAGAAAGCCTGGACAATATTATTTTTGACCAGATCAATATATTAAAAGAAAGAGGTTTTGTAAATACAGGCGATGTAGTGATCAATACCGGAAGCACCCCGGTGGAACATCATCTCCCAACAAATATCATTAAGATTACCATGGTGGATTAAATTATGCCGGAGAACGGTTAATGGCGAAAGGAAAAAATCCGGCAAACGTCAGTCATCAATTTATACATAAGAATTAACGTTCCATAAATTTATTCAAATTTCTCCTCGCATGGTTTTTAATTTTATTTTGAAAGAACCGGTTCCATCCTAACAGCCATCCGCTGAAACCCAATGCCTGCATGCTCCATTTGTGCAGGCTAAAACCATCACTGTGCTCAATTATTTTTCCATCAGCAATCCGCATGAATGCTTTTACTTTATTGATAACCTTTCTGCCCGTCCTGGAAAAAGTATAGCTGGCAATCCATTCGCAGGTATAATATTCGTCGTCCAGCGCTACAATATTTCCAAACTGCAATTCAAAGTTTTTTGCCGTGGTACACAGCATTTTCCACATAGATTTAACCTGGTTTCGTTCCAGCAGGCTAAAAACCGGGTCAAAAAATACAATATCATCACTGTAACAGCTGTTCATCTCATCGTAATTCAATTCCTGAAACGCTGTGTAGAAGCGACTGATCAATTCCTCATTTTTATCCATGGGATTACTGGGTTTGTTTCGCTAAATTTAGCGGGCTAAAATTATATATTATATGCAAAGGATTTTGTTATTTATTCTAACGCTGTCTCTTTCAACGGTGATGTACGCACAAAACGCGGATAGTTCATGGTTTGTGAACAATTACGTCAAAAAGGAAATTTACATATCAATGAGAGATGGCGTGAAGCTCTTCACTTCATTTTACATCCCAAAAGATAAAACGGAGCTACATCCCTTCCTGATGATGCGTACGCCTTATTCCTGCTGGCCGTATGGAGAAGATAAATTTTTACCGGTATGGCACGGGTACCAGATGGCCTATTTAAAAGAAAATTATATCCTCGTTATACAGGATGTGCGTGGCCGTTATATGAGTGAGGGACTGTTCGAAGATGTAAGGCCATTCAACAAAAACAAGAAAACTAACAAAGACATTGATGAAGCCAGTGACACGTATGATGCCATTGACTGGATGGTAAAGAATATTGAAAACAACAATGGTAATGTAGGCGTTTTCGGGACCTCATATCCGGGATTTTATTCAACAGAAGCTGCTTTAAGTGGCCACCCCGCTTTAAAGGCTGTAAGTCCGCAGGCACCCGTTACCGATTGGTTCATCGGAGATGATTTTCACCACAAAGGAGTGTTTTTTATGATGGACGGTTTTTCTTTTTATCCAACATTTGGTAAGCCACATCCGTTACCCACCAAAGATTACGGTAATGGATTTGAAACCGACATTAAGGACAATTATAAATTCTTCCTGCAGGCGGGACCGGTTAAAAATCTCGCGGCCATGATCGGCGACAGCATAAAATTCTGGCATGAAATGTACAAACATCCCAACTACGATAGCTGGTGGAAGGCTAGGAACGCACGGGTTGGATTATTTGATGTAAAACCAGCGATGCTTTGGGTGGGCGGACTATTTGATGCAGAAGATTGCTGGGGCGCCTGGAACAGTTACAAAGCCTGTGAATCGCAAAGCCCAAAAACTAACAGTAAGATTGTAATGGGTCCATGGTATCACGGACAGTGGAGCCGCGAAGGAAGTTATCTTGGTAACGTCCGTTTTGAAAGTAACACTTCGGAATATTTTCAAAAAAACATAGAGGTTCCGTTTTTTAATTATTACCTGAAGAATAAAGGCAGTGTCAATGACATTGCCGAAGCCAATATATTTTTTACCGGCGCAAATAAATGGAGAACATTAACACAATGGCCACCACAAAATGTGCAACTAAAAGTACTCTATATTAAACCAGGAAATAAATTATCATTCGATTCTTATTCAATGTCAAAATCCGCAGAGGCAAAACTTTCTTCAACTTATACCAGTGACCCTTCACACCCGGTTCCTTACACAGAGGATATACATGAAGAACGAACAAGAGAATACATGACCGATGATCAGCGTTTTGCCTCCCGCCGACCGGACGTATTAAGTTTTCAGCTGGATGAACTTAAAGAAGACCTTACACTGGCGGGACCCGTAATCGCTGATCTTGCCGTGACTATTTCAACTACAGACGCAGACTTTGTAGTAAAATTAATAGACGTATTTCCTGATACTTTTACTTACCCATCTACCTTTAAAAACAATGGAAGCAATTATCCGATGGGGGGCTATCAAATGCTTGTTAGAGGAGAGATTATGAGAGGCAAATTCAGAAACAGTTTTGAAAAGCCGGAACCCTTTGTTCCCAATAAACCGGCACAGGTTAAATTTGAATTGCCCGATGTGGCACACACTTTTAAGAAAGGCCACCGCATCATGATCCAAATACAAAGTACCTGGTTTCCGCTCGCCGACAGGAACCCCCAAAAGTTTATTGACATCTATAAGGCAAATGAAAATGATTTTCAGACGGCGGTTATTCATATTTTGTATGACCAGGAAAATCAATCCAAATTTATTCTACCTGTAATCAAGTAATTAATGAAGCAGATAATCCCCCTGTTGTTAGTTTTAACAGCTTTTACATCCGTTGCACAAACGGGCAAGGATTTTGTGAAAGACAATTTTACCAAAATCGATACGGTTATCCGCACGCGGGATGGGATAAAATTATACACGATCATATATGTACCAAAAGATAACCTCGAAAAATATCCTTTTTTAATTGAACGGACCCCCTACTCAGCCGGCCCTTACGGAGATACGAATTATGCAAAACGGGTAGGTCCGAACCCAACCCTGATGAAAGAGAAATACATTTTTGTTTACCAGGATGTACGTGGCCGTTATATGAGCGAAGGTGTAAACCTGGAAGTAACGCCCTTTATTGCAAAAAAGAAATCTAAGAACGAGGCAGATGAAAGCAGCGATACTTTTGATACCATTGAATGGCTGTTGAAGAATATCGGGAACAACAACGGCCGTGCAGGCTTATATGGAATTTCATATCCAGGCTTTTATGCCACGGCATCCTTACCAGATGCTCATCCTGCCATCAAAGCGGTAAGCCCACAGGCCCCTGTAACAGATGAATTTATTGGCGATGATGTTAATCACAATGGCGCCTTTTTCCTGATGGATAATTTTAACTTTATGAATTATTTTGGCAAGCCACGCCCGGGACCGCTGAAAGATTATGGTGCGGAAATATTTAATATCAATGCCAAAGACCTGTATGACTTTTTCTTAAAACTTGGTCCCTTAAAAAATACTCAATCAGAAAAATATTACAATCATAAAAGTACTATCTGGAACGAATACCTGCAACATGATACTTATGATGAATATTGGAAAAGCAGGAATATAAGAACCCACCTTACAAACATTTCCGTGCCAACTTTACTGGTAGGTGGCTGGTTCGATGCAGAGGATCTTTTTGGCACATTACATACCTACGAGGCCATCGAGAAAGCCAATTCGGGCAATAACAACAGGCTGGTGATGGGGCCATGGACGCACGGCGCCTGGGAAAGCAATGACTGGAACAAATTCTCATCTCATGATTTTGGCAGCAATACCAGCAAGGTCTTCCAGGATTCTATTGAAACGACTTTTTTTAATTTTTATTTAAAGGACAAGGGCAGCTTTAATATATCAGAAGCTACAGTTTTTGAAACAGGCTCCAATCAATGGAGATCATATTCCGCCTGGCCACCACAAGCGGTAAAGTACACTGACTATTATTTTAAACGAAGCCAGGGCCTTTCTTTGTATAAAGAAACCGGCGATAATTCATTTGATGAATACATAAGCAACCCTCGAAAACCAGTACCTTATACAAATGGAATCTTTGGTTACAGGAACAATGATTATATGGCAGAGGACCAGCGATTTGCAGCAGTACGGCCTGACGTACTGCTTTACGAAACACCCATTCTCGCAGCAGACCTGACACTTGCCGGAAATATACTTGCAGATCTACAGGTAACCATTACCGGTACCGATGCTGATTTTATTGTAAAACTCATCGATGTGTTGCCTGAAAATGAACCCAATTTTAAAAATGCACCCCGTGGATTTCAGATGGCGGGCTACCAGCGCCTGGTGCGGGCAGAAGTGATGCGGGGAAAGTTTCGGAACAGCTATGAAAAACCAGAAGCATTTGTACCGGGAAAGATAACTAATGTAAAATTTGAGTTGAATGATGTTGCCCATACTTTCAAAAAAGGACATAAAATAATGGTCCAGGTACAAAGCAGTTGGTTTCCATTAACCGACAGGAACCCCCAAAAATTCATGCGTATTCCGGATGCAACCGAAAATGATTTTCAGAACGCAACAATAAAAATTTATCATGATGCAGCCAATGCAAGTAAGATTGTATTGCCTGTTTTGATAAAGTAAGTTGGTGTTGCCTGTTAAAGTTTTGGGTGCTCTTTTCTTAGGGGAGGCTATTCACCGCGGAGAACAGGAGGGGCAGCGTTTACGCGGAGAATTTAAAATTTATAAACTATTCTTTTAAATCCATCTTTTAATAACGTAACATTAAAATTTATTAAATAACCAAGTTTTCTGTCATATAATTTGAGATACGTAATTACTTGCGCATGGAATATAGGATTTACGTGGTCGCAAGCTTTATTTTCGATAATGATTTCGTTCTCTACAAGCAAATCTATTTCGTAAGCTTTTCCTAAAGGTATTTTTTTATAAATCAATTCAACGGGAACCCTTGCTTTTACAACTAAATTTCTTAACTCCAATTCTCTTTTTAGAGCCACCTGGTAAGCAGATTCTAATAAACCCGGGCCTAGTTCTTTATGAACTGTAATTGCTGCATCTAAAATAATACCACCAATTGCATTTAACCTTTCATTTGTCATCAAACAGTAATTTTGCGTGATGCAAAGTAAAGTGTAAGAAAAGATTTTTTCTTGAGGATTTTCTCATTATAAAATGGTTTTTTAAACATCTCTGCGCAACCTCTTAACCTCTCGTTCTCTGCGGTGAAAAAAAGCAACGATCCTAACAGCCGAACCTATCTTTTTTTACACCCGCCTTCCACATTTTTCGCAAAAGATACTGTTCAAATCACATTACTCGTTTTTACACCTCTTTGTTCCTTTGTATGATTTAATTAAATTACACGTATGAAACTATACTTTATTATATTCTTGCTTTGCTCAACCATTTCCTTAAAAGCCCAAACCAATATCAATTTGGTTCCCATGCCTGCAAAAATAAACATTGGCAAGGGCAATTTTAGGATAAACGCAAACACTACCATTGTCCTGGAAGGAAGTGGCCTCGAAAATACTGCCGCTTATTTTAATGATTATCTCTCAAAAAAATATGGCTTTACATTAAAAAAGGGAAGCAAAAAAAAAGACGGCAATGCGATCGTCCTGAATTTTGAAAGGCTGGATTACCAGTTCCCTGGCGCTTACACAATCGATGTAAACAGTAAAGAGATTTATATTTCAGGCGATAATGAAACAGGTGTATTCTACGGCATACAAACACTGATACAATTGCTTCCCACAAAAAAAACGGAGCATATAAACATTCCACAGTTATTCATAAACGACTATCCACGCTTTGCTTACCGGGGCATGCACCTGGACGTGAGCCGTCACCTTTTTTCGGTAGCCTATATCAAAAAATACATTGATTACCTGGCTTTGCACAAGTTTAATAATTTTCATTGGCACCTCACAGATGACCAGGGCTGGCGTATTGAAATAAAAAAATACCCGAAACTAACTGAAGTGGGTAGCTGCAGATCCCAAACACTTGCAGGCCGTTTTGGAAGCGACCTATACGACAGCACAAAATATTGCGGCTTCTACAGCCAGGAAGAAATTAAACAGGTAGTACAATATGCTGCAGCACGTTATATCACCATTATACCTGAGATTGATATGCCCGGTCATTGCCTGGCAGCTCTTGCCTCCTACCCTTTTCTTGGCTGTAATAAAGGACCTTACAAGGTAATGGAAACCTGGGGGGTGGCAGCCGATGTGTTGTGCGCCGGCAATGACAGTACTTATGTGTTCATGCAGGATGTTCTTGATGAGGTGATGCAATTATTTCCGGGCCAGTACATTCACATCGGCGGGGATGAATGTCCAAAAGAAAAATGGAAGACCTGCCCGGTGTGCCAGCAAAAAATGAAAACTGAAAATTTAAAGAATGAACACGAACTCCAGTCTTATTTTACACAACGCATCGAAAAATATGTGAACAGCAAAGGGAGGAAGATCATTGGCTGGGATGAAATATTGGAGGGCGGACTTGCACCCAATGCCGCTGTGATGAGTTGGCGTGGCGAAGCCGGTGGGATAGCTGCCGCCAAACAAAACCATTTTGTTGTAATGACACCCGAGCGGCCATTATACCTTAACTGGTCGCAAACAAAAAATGAAGATTCTGTAACCCAGGGTGGTTACAATCCTTTGGAGGATGTTTATAATTACGAACCAATCCCAAAAGAATTAGATCTGCAACAGTCAAAATTCATTTTGGGTGCGCAGGGAAATCTATGGTCGGAGTATTTAATGAATGAAAAAAAACTGGAATACATGTTGTTTCCCCGCATGAGTGCCCTGGCAGAAGTATTATGGACGCCCAGGAATAAACGTAACTGGATCGATTTTGAAAAAAGACTACCCGGCATCATAGAGCGCTACAAATTCCAGGGAACAAATTACAGCACGGCATATTATGATATTCAACCCGGGGTGTTGGTATCAGGCAATGAAATCTTTTGGAAGCTCGAATCCCGGAATCAGGACGGAAAAATTATTTATGTAAAAGACAGTAATACCAATTCACCTCTTACATACAAAGCGCCGGTCCTCATCAACAAAACAGGTTTATATGGTGCCGCCCTAACCGATACAACTAACCGGGTAATCAGCAGCTGGATCTGGCAAAAATTTTATTCAAATAAAGCTACGGGTAAAAAAATATCGCTCACAACAGAACCCAATAAAAGTTATTCTATGGGAGGCGCTTTTAGCCTGGTTGACGGTGTGCAAAATGAAAGGGGCATGCTCCGCTCTGCCCAATTTCTAGGCTTCAACGGGAAAAACCTGGAAGCAATCATCGATTTAGGTGCCTTAACCGAAATCAACAGCATCAGCTTGCACGCATTTGAACAAAAAGGTAGCTGGATATATAGGCCGGCTTCGGTATCTTTTTTTATTAGCGGCGACGGGCAACTTTTTGCTCCGATAGAAAGCCCGGTAAAGTTAATCGGTAATAAAAACCTGCTTTATAAAACGCTGGTAAATTTGAAAGCCCGGTACATCAAAGTTGCCGCAAAAAACAACGGCATCATTGCTTCCGGTGAACCTGGAGCCGGAAACAACGCATGGCTTTTCGTTGATGAAATTGAGGTGAATTGACCAGGTTTATTAAATAATTTTGAAAAAAGCACCCGGTTGGAATACAAAATATAGAAATTTACAAACCGGCAAGTCCGGATTATCCTGATAAACAAGTACTTATAATTTTAACCCGGTGTTCCCATCATTTTAAGTACAAGGCTGTTAAGAAATTGCTAAATGCCATCAATTTAAATTAACTTCACAGCACTTTATTTCACCCGGTCTCTTTTTATAATAATCTCATTCAATGAAAAGATTTTTACTGCTATTCGCACTTCTTTGTGCGCACGTGTTTTCGAAATCTCAAAATCTTTCTTATACCTGTCCGCGAGATACGGTGTTGGGCTGCAATAT
>JACMPR010000155.1 GCA_014377385.1 Ferruginibacter sp.
CACCAGTTACTGATCGCAGGCTTGGTGGGCCGTTACCCCGCCAACTACCTAATCAGGCGCACGCCCATCCAAAACCGCCTTGCGGCTATAATAACAAAGAGATGCCTCTTCGTTATGTTACGGTGTATTAATCTCTCTTTCGAAAGGCTATTCACCAGTTATGGGAAGGTTGCGTACGTGTTCCGCACCCGTTTGCCGGTCGCCACCAGGATTGCTCCCGTGCTGCCCCTCGACTTGCATGTATTAAGCCTGCCGCTAGCGTTCATCCTGAGCCAGGATCAAACTCTCCATTGTAAATGAGTTGTTTGAACATGACTTCGTATTTTCTCTCGGAAAAAACTTGTCAAATTCTAATTTAATATTTGCGCTAACATTACCTTGTTAAATTCTGCTGTTTCCAAACTTTCAAAGAACTTTAAGCTTTTTATTTTTGCCCCTTTTTTAATTGGGAGTGCAAATGTAGGAGCCTTTATATTATCCACCAAATTTTGGTGAAGTTTTTTTTAATTTTGTCTACTTTACTTTTTTACTTTTTCCTTTGAAAAAAACCCGTTTTTTAATTGGGATTGCAAATGTAGGAGCCTTTAATTTACTAACCAAATTTTTATTTCAAAAACCTGGAATTTAAATGATATTTTTTTAAGGCTTTTTTAAGAACTTCTGCCTTTTTTCAAAAGCGGACGGCAAAGATAAGGGCATATCTTTTTCTGTCAAATTTATTTTGCAGGTTTTCATGATAAAATGTAGATTATCAATGCAAAGGATGCTGAAACGTTTGCTGGGAAAGGCTTTGAAGAAATGGCTTTTTTTGAAAATAATTTGAGCCGGTACCCCGCAAGCTCCAGACCGCAAGCCGTGGAACGCTTTCTCAGAACTCAACAGGAAATTTCCATAACGGTCTGCCCTACTTCCAGGCGTGGTTAACCGCATATACCCAGGTGCATTTACTTAAACAGGAACAACTTAATAAGTTACCCCTACCAGCATAAGTCCATGCGGGTCAACCGAAAAATCAACCAGGCTGGGATCCCGGGATTCAATAATGTTTACAAATGATGCTATAGAAGTTTTCTTTCTCCCAACCTTGAGCATGGTGCCCGTAAGTCCCCTGACCATGCCTCTTAAAAACCGGTTTCCGGAAACTCTATATATGAGTCTGCTGCCCTGAAGCACCCATTCGCTTTCGAATAAAATACATTCGTGCGACTTTACCTGCGTATTCTTTTTCGAAAATGCACCAAAGTCGTGGTAACTCATTAATATACCTGCGGCCTCATTGAGCAGCCCAAGGTCCAACGTGTAAGGATAATAATAACAACGGTCTGCCAGGAACGGGTCCTTTGACTGGTAAATACTATATTCATAAGTACGGGACTTTGCATCGAACCTGCAATGAGCTTTATCCTGCACTACCCTGATACTTTTAACAACAATGTCATTAGGTAATATTGCATTAAGCCGGTAGGTTGCTTTGTTCCAGTCGTGTAGCTTTTTGGAGTCAAAATCGAAATGGAAGTAATTTTGGAGTGCGTGCACACCTGTGTCCGTTCGCGAGGAGCCGGTTAAAATGAAAGGTTCCCGGAAATATACCTGCAGGGCCTTTTCTACTTCAGCCTGGACAGTATTGGCATTTTTTTGCACCTGGAACCCCGCATAGCGATCGCCTTTATAAGAAACTTCCAGGAAATAACGTGGCATAGGAGCAGGATAAGTTTAGCGAAGCATTGCTTTAAACCGGGTTATATAATATTCCTCTGTAAGCTGCGACTGCAAATCTTTAAAATTGCCGGGGTCGCTTACATGACTATATGCAGCATCGAAAAAATTGTACTTCCCTTTATCCTGTAAAAAAAGCAGGCTAAGGTTTTTTAGCTGGTCGGTACTAAAACATATTGACCTGAAACCTTTATTGGCAGCTGCAATCATATCATCTTCCGTGCCTGCTGCTGCGATCTTTTTTTGCAGTTTTGAAAAATCTTTTTCCGTTGCCATCGCTTTGCAAGCGGGGTTAATAACCGTGAGGCTGTATTCCTTTTGTTTGCCGGTATTAACCTCAATGATTTTTACATCGGTTATGTGCCCGGTGTTCTCCACCGGCTTCAGTGGCTCATTAGCAACCGCCGCTGTTGTATTTGCACTGCTGTCTTTTAGCAGGTTTGCCTCCCGCGTGGAAAAAGCCGTGCCGGCGTCTTTACCCTCCGGCTTTTGCGCCGACACGCTATCAACAAGCTCCTTTTCTACAGTCATTTGCGTTGATGGATAGGGAATAAACAGCCTGATTGTATCGGTACCGTTTCCCTCAGTGTAGGTGTAAATTATAGATCTTCCACTGCTATCAAGATAAGAAAATACTTTTGCCACCTGATTTACCGGCAGTATTGGCAGGGCTTTTTCTGTGCTGATTACATCTTTGAACATTTCCTTTTCAACGATAGTTGATTTTATAGAATCGTTTGCCGTGTTAGGATTTAGCGGGGCAGAGGATTGCCGGGCGGGAGTGTTGGTAACTTCTGCAAGTACATTTGAAAAGCCGTCTGCTTTTACCTCCGCCGGCTTACTATTCACATCATTTACAGCCGATGCCAACAAAATATTCAGTGATCGGGTGTTGAAAAGGCCCCAGCCCTTTTCGCCAAAGTTTTTCAACAGGAAACCTTCATCCCTGTTATTGATAACGACTTCCAAAGTTTGGGCCGGCCATTCATTTTGAGGAAAACCGATGCTTAGTTGGTGGGTACCATCTTTAAGCTTTGGTATAATCAAATAGCCTGAAGCGGTGGAACTGAATACTTTTTCATTGATCCTGGTATAAAAAAGCTGCTTATTTTCTGTCTGAATATAAATAAAATGCTGCTGTTGGCCGTGCACGCTTATAAAGAAAAGAATAAGGAAAAGAAAGACGCTACCAAATCGCATGTGTTGATACAGGTTTTGCAATCAAAGCTAATTAATAACCATCATTTACCATTTATAAAAATACTTACAATTTTTAATTTTCGACCCTTTACATTTACTCCTCAAAATTTTATTTATGAAGAAATTGTTTTTTTTACTTGCTATTGCTGCAAGTCCTTTTTTAGTGAACGCACAGCCTGGAGAAGATGAGCCGAAGGATACCTCCTGGAAAAAGCTGTTGAGGGAAAGCAATCCGAGAATAAATGACCTGGTACATACCAAATTAGACGTTAAGTTTGATTATGCTAAATCTTACCTATATGGAAAAGAATGGCTCACCTTACAGCCACATTTTTACCCAACAGATTCATTATTGCTTGACGCAAAGGGAATGGAAATAAAAGAACTATCGGTTATAAGGGGTACGGTAAAATCGCCCCTGAAATATACCTATGATGGGATGCAGATCAATGTAAAACTGGATAAATCATACAAAGCTGGCGAAAAATACACCCTCTACTTTGATTATGTAAGCAAGCCTAATGAGCTAAAAGCCCAGAGAAGTGCAGCCATCACCGATGCAAAGGGCTTGTACTTCATTAATCCAATGGGAGAAGACAAAAGCAAGCCAACGCAGATCTGGACACAGGGTGAAACCGAAGCCAACAGTGCGTGGATGGTTACCATTGATAAGCCGAATCAAAAATCCACGGAAGAGATCACGATGACCGTTCCCGACAAATATGTGTCACTCAGC
>JACMPR010000156.1 GCA_014377385.1 Ferruginibacter sp.
ACGCACCTGTCTGCCTGCAGCATCGTAATGCAGCACGGGTGTTACACCCATCATTTGCAGGGCGGGTTCATCTTCATACAGATGGGTGGTTGAAAAATAGGGTTCGTATTGTTTCACCGGCTTGCCTTTATTGTTTAATATAGTTCTGCCATTGCCCACCCAGCGTGGGTTTACATCTACTTCTATTACAATTCCATTCTCTACTTTTTGTGCTTTTCCTGCCTCGGCCCGTACTTTTTTCAAAATTGAATTCCCCATCCCACCCGTATATTCAAAACTATATTGCAAAACCGATTCAGGGTTGAGCGTTCCATCTTCATTTCTTACATGGGTTTCCCTAACAATGCTCCCTGCCCTGGCAGGGGTGATGCCAAAGTCATAGACGGTTCTGACAGTAGCGTTTTTAAGCAGGGCCTTACCATTTGCAAAAGGGTCTCTAAAAAAATCATTGATTCCGGCCTGCGATACATCCGGATTAAAATCTATCAGATCATCCGCCTGGCTGCCCTTGCCCATTACCGCCATGCCCACTACCAAACCCAATGCATCAAAACTAACCGCCGATAGGTTGTCATTTATATCTTTCATTACCAACGGTGCCAACACCCGGTAGTCGAAAAGTTCGACACTGGTTTGATTGCCCAGCTCATCAATGGTTTTATTTACAAACAAAAAGGTCTTGTCGTATTCAACACGGGTGGTACTGTTAAATGGATCAGTGAATGCAACAGGCGCATAAAAACGTTGCTGGGCGGTAGTTCTTGTTTCCCCTTTTAAAGGATCAAAAAAATGTGTTTCGCCGGAACGTATCCACCAATTGTTATCTTTTTTCAGGTATTTGGCGGTGGTTAATTCAGTATCTGTTACTCTTTTTGCATTGGCTGCCAGACCATCTTTATTAAACAATAGCTCCACTAACTCAGGCGTAAATGCCAACTGGTAAGACTCAAAAGACATACCCAATGCGCCATGTTTGCCAGTTGGCAATGGGTTTACCAGGTCGTAACTCAGTAAGAGGGTTTCCACTTCCTCTATCAATCTCAGTTCTATATTACCAGAAACTGGATTCAGATTTTCGTGGTATTGTTTAATGCTGACGTTACTAGCAACCAGCGCTTTAAAATCGGTTAACTGAAAAAAAGCATTTGATTTTTTGATTCCTTCAACTTCAAATGTTTTTACTGCAAACGGTGTTGGGAGCCTGTAATAAAGGAGGGGTTTACCATTTACACTTTCCCCGGCATCTGTGGTTATTTGTGTATCTGTATAAACAATATGCTCTTTCGTTTGAGCGGCATTGATAAAATCTTTGTGTTTTTGCAGCGAAGCATCCAGCTCTTTTGTAGCGGTAGTTGCAGCAAGGCTGTTGCGGCCATACACAGCTGAGGCCGCTTTCAAAACATTTCCAAATTCATCAATTTCAAGATTGAATGTATGGGCAACCCGTGGGTCATCTATATTGCGTTCATAGCTGTAAGAAACTGCTTCACTTTCATGCACCAGAAAAACAGCATGGGCGTTTTTATTTTTTGGCTGCAATAAACGGATATGACAATTGTGCGTTGCAACTGAGTAGGGAATTTTTTCTTTCTCCGTTCCATCTAATGAAAATACTTCCTGCCTTAGTACCATTCCCTTACAGCATCGGTGTGCTTCTCTTAATTCCTCAATGGTCAGTCCCGGAGGCAGTTCAGCATCCGGCAGTGTTATTTCATCAACCTGTTTGCCTGTAAAAAATGGATCATTAAACCAGTAATCATTTTTAAAATGATCCAGTATTTTTTCTTTGGCCAAAAATGCCCCGGTGTGATGCCAGGTTTTGCTTAACACCGGCTTTTCGTGAAATACAATATCCGTAGCATTGGCGGCATTGTTATTTTTAAGATACTGGTACTCTTCGGTATCAATTTGTTCTACCATGCCAAAGCCCCTGAACTCTCTTTCAGGATGATCGTAGTAACCATGATGATAAGCATATTGGGTAGAAAAACGCAGGTCGGTTACCGTATCAACTACTACTACCTTGCTAACACACTGCACGGGAAAGGGCAGTTTTGTAACCCAGGGTTTATTCGCTTTTTTATCTTCAAGATAGTATGCCGTGGAACTTTTATAAGTAACTGTTGTCTCTTTACCCATGCCATTGTGCTGGGTAACCATTATATGTGGTTTTACGCCACCCATTAAATCCATGTATTGCATGGGTGCATTGATATATGCAGGTAATGGCGATGACCACACGATACATGCTGTACCTGTTCCCAACAAGTCAATCACCGAAAGCTGGTTGGGTTGTGCTGTATCCCAGAAAGGATCAATTTCAAAGGGCTTACTAAGGGCGTTGCCACTTAAATTGAGGTAAGCTTTAAATTTATTTTTTCCGAGGTAAACAACATCCGTGGCCCCTGTTCCACTTACGTCTGCCAAATGAATATAGGATGGATTGAATAAATCAGGATGATCAAAACCCTGAAAGCCGCTCAGGGTAACCTTTGCACCAAAACGGCCATAGCCCAAGTTGGGCCAGTAGCAGATTCGCTGGTTTTCTATCCGGACAATATCGGTGAGGCCATCGCCACTCATATCTGCCAAATAAATGCTTTGTGTACTATCAGCAAAAATAATGGCGGGGCCTTTTTCATCATCAAAAGGTTTGGTAGCCAGCTCGGGGGAATCATATCCGGCAATACCTTTTGATGGATACCAGGTGAAAACGTTTTCTTCTGAAATAACCAGGTCTGGCATTCCATCACCGTTCAGGTCCAGCATTTTTACATTGGGATTACTGGTATCAATGTTTGCTAACTGTTCAAAAGGTTTAAATGGCAACCAGTCATTTTCATCTGTTTGTTCAAAATATCCCTGCAGGCTTTTTGATTGGCTAACAATATATTTTTTTCCATTGGCATCAATATCCTGTAGCGATAGCGATCCATTGGATATGCCCATCAGTGAGGGTTTGGGCGAAACGGGAATGCCATTTGTAAATTCGCCATTTCCCAAATTACTTTTATAATACCAGGCATCTGCCTGTTCGCTTAATATCCCCGAAATGCCTTCTCCATAAAAATCTACCCACTGATAATTACTGCCAATACCAACCGGCGCATTTGCAATATTATCAGGACTGATGGTTTTGATGACAGTATTCCATTTAAGTGCCTGGTAGCTGAAAGTAACGGCAGGTAAAGATTTAGAAAAGCCATTTAAAGCAAAACCGGTTTGTATTATTTTAGTCAGGTAAATTAATTCTGCATTTTGTTCCGTTCCACCAATTGAGGATTCATATTCGAAATTCATTGACCGTACCAGGAATGGCTGATCGCCCAATTCGGGAAAATGATGGAACATCAGTACCCTTTCGCATTGCCTGTAAGAGCGTATTTCAAATCCAGCCCTGTAATCAGAATAGGCATCTTTTCTAGCTTTCCACCTGGTTGATTCGGTTGGTTTATGATCGGCATGTTCACCATAATCAAAAACCACTTCAAACATAAAATCGTCCGGAGGTATTTCTATCTGGTAAGCAGCATCAAATTGAGTTGGGTCAGTGACGTTTAAAGGATAATAAGGTTTCCTGTTGGCATACCTGGCTTTTTTCAAGTGCTTATTTGTGCATGCTGACAAATTATTGAGCCGGTTTCTTTCGTGCAATGTGTCGGCTATATTGTCTTTATTTTCTGATTTGTATTCATAAACGAGACAATTGCCTTTATCATCGAAACTTAGTACAGGCAGCCATTTAAAGATTTTATTTTTATCAGCAGGATTTGCAATTCTATTGGTTGCATCCGTTCCAAAAAAAGTTACGACATTATCTTTGGTAGTAACTTTCCAGAAAAAATCCAGGTCGTTTTTTTTATTTACCCTTTCAATTTTTGCGAACAGCCCTTCGATCCTGGGGTTGTAGGAGACTGTTTCAAAGTTCCCAATATCAGCCTTTTTAATTTTATTATTAGCGTCTAAAACAGGCACTAAATCTTCAGCTCCTGAAAAAAGAAACACGTCACTTTCTTCTTCGTCTTTATACCGGGGCAGTTTTCTGTCGATACGTCTTTGTATAGATGGAATATCCACGCCCCAGCCAATGCCAAATAAACTGTTGCCAACCCCGGAGTTATAAGATAATTGTAAAGAAGGCTGAAAGCCGGCCCTGGATGCAGAAAGTGGCAACGAAACAGAAAATGAGGCAGTGCCATTGGATGCATTTACCTGAAATTTCTCATCGATTCCTTTTAAAGCGCCGCCACCTTTCGGTAATGAAATTTGCGGTATCTTGATCGCATTCGATTCAGTAGCTCTTTCCTGGCTTAACTGAGAAAGCGCAGAATTGTTGCCCTGCTTTTGGGTGTTGTTAAGTTCTGACGATGGGGGCATTAGGGAAATATTTCTTTGTTTGATTGAAATGTATTCTTCCTGCTTATTTATTTTAGAAACTTAGTCGTAATCAAGCTGCTTGAGAGAAACAAAATCTTTTATTTTTTTCTTTACTGCCTTATGTAAAAACATTATTGCATTACTGCAGGGTTTGACAGAAACAC
>JACMPR010000157.1 GCA_014377385.1 Ferruginibacter sp.
CCCAGCCCAGGCCCACGATAGGTGAAGGAAAGACTGTATAAATTACCGGAAGAATCTACAGATTGAACAAAGATCGAATCATGCCGCGTAAAGTTATACAGCGTGTCAATCTTTTTATATAAGATCTTTCCCAATGCAAAAGTATCTTTTACGGCATTGGGTAAAAAGGCTTTTCCGGTACTATCACCGATACCTGCAAGGAATTGTTTCTGCGCCGGGTCCAGCGCCTGGTCAATGGTTGTATTTTTTGCATCCACATTGGAGTATGCCGCAAGATTGATGAAAAGTTTGTTTTTGTAATTCATTTCATTACTCACATAAACCTGGGAATTTAAAAAATTACGGTCGGCGTATTCAAATTCCACCTGTATCCTGCTGTCCTTTGTTATAAGGCGTTTAGGGGTGAACGTGAGTTCTGCGGTATTGTAGTTGATCACATAATCCTGGTCCTCCCCTCTTTGTAATAATTCTCCATCAATAAAAACCCGCTCGGTTCCGGCAAGAATTACAAAATACAATTCATTATTGGCACCTGTTAACCTGTAGGGACCCTGGTTTCCCTCAAGTGCTGTGATAATGTTTCGGGTAAATTTTCCTTTTGCGATGGCTCCGCTGGCCAGTAAAGAATTATTAATGTTTTTACCTATCCTGTTATCTGTACTGGCTGACACACCCTGCAACCTTTTATAAAAATTTATAAAATAATTCTTTCTTTGCCGAAGGTCTATGTCTCCGAAACTCACCTGCCAGTTTTTCTTTTTTACCTGTAGAAAAATACGGTCAAAATCACGGAGATCCTGCGTATTGCCATCGGGTTGAATGGGAACTGTATTGTCAGTAACAGCCGCTGTTAGTTCCAAACTATCGCCTATAAAACCATTCAACTGTAAGTTCATGCTTGAATTTACCACTGCATCCTGGCTATTGCCGAAAGAGATGGCCCTGCCGATGCTGCCTTCAGATTGCAGGCCACCAAAATCAATCAGGGGATTTGGCTGCTTTGCACTTGTGCGTATGGTTAATGGCTGCTCTGCTATAAAATTAAAACGTACGCTGTCGTAATTATACCGTTGTTGTACCTTATTTAATTTCAGAGGAAATACCCTGTACATTACCAGCACACTGTCGGCAGCCGGCTTCTCTAACCATTGCAACGTTGCATTCACTTCATCCAGTTTATAGATATCGGCTGGAACATTTAGTATAATAAGGGTGCCTGGAGCTATGCTGAGTGAATCTAATTTTTGAAACCCGGTTTCAACGGCAATTGTTTTTTTCCGAAGGTTGGATAAAGTGGGCACCGGTTTCTTTTGAGCAAATAGGCCTTGCATCAACAGGCAAGCAATCACAAACAGGTATAGCCTTTTTAGATTCAAATGGTTTTTTGAGAAGTTATTCTCTTAAAATTAATGTTTATTATGTAAGACCCCATAATATGCGGGAATGCTGCAATTAAAAATACCCTCTCTAAACGAGAAGGTATTCAACAATATTTTTAGTAGCCTTTTTAATTTTCTTCTGTACCAAGTCCGGCATGAAGGTATTCTTTGTTCATCCTGGCAATGTTTGCTACAGAAATTCCTTTGGGACATTCAGCTTCGCAGGCATAAACGTTGGTACAGTTGCCAAATCCTTCCTTATCCATTTGGGTGATCATATTCAATGCTCTTGATTCCCTTTCAGGGTCTCCCTGTGGCAACAACGAGAGTTGTGATATTTTAGCACCTACAAAAAGCATGGCGCTACCGTTTGGACAAGCGGCCACACAGGCGCCGCAGCCAATACATGCCGCAGCCATAAAAGCCTCATCTGCTTTTTTCTTATCAATGGGGATTGCGTTGGCATCAACGGCATTGCCGGTATTTACACTTATGTAGCCGCCGGCCTGTATCACCCGGTCAAAAGCTGAACGATCAACCATGAGGTCTCTTACTACAGGAAAAGCCTGACTCCGCCAAGGCTCTACTACTATGGTATCACCGTCTTTGAAGGCCCGCATGTGTAACTGGCAGGTGGTGTTTTGCTGCCATGGACCGTGAGGCTGTCCGTTTATAAACATGCTGCACATGCCACAAATACCTTCTCTGCAATCATGATCAAAAGCAATGGGTAGTTTTCCCTCTTTGATAAGCTGTTCATTTAATACATCAAACATTTCAAGGAAGCTCATTTCCGAAGAAATGTCCTTCACTTTATACGTGTCAAAATTACCTTTTGATTTTGTATTTTTCTGGCGCCAGACTTTAAGTGTCAGGTTCATGTGGTAATGTTCCATATTATTTTAGCTATTAGCTGTTCGTTGTTAGCTGGAAGCGGATGATGATAACTAACAGCAGGTTTTTTATTTATAACTCCTTTGTGTAGGTTTTACAATTTCAAAGCTTAATTCTTCTTTGTGGAGATCCCAGTTTCCGTCGGGCTTTAATTCCCATGCTGCCACATAGCTGTAATTTTCATCGTCTCTCCTCGCTTCGCCGTCTTCTGTCTGGCTTTCTTCTCTGAAATGTCCACCGCAGCTTTCATTACGATCCAGCGCATCCAGGCACATCAATTCTCCGAGTTCGATGAAATCTGCGACCCTGCCTGCTTTATCTAATTCGGAATTATATTCGTTCACCTCACCTGGTATTTTTACATCGCTCCAGAATTCCTTTTTTAACTTTCTTATTTCTTCGATAGCACTTTGTAACCCTGCTTCATTCCGGGCCATGCCACATTTATCCCACATAATTTTACCCAACCTTTTGTGGAAACTTTCCACCGTCTGTTTTCCATTGATGTTGATCAGTGTATTGATTCTTTCACTCACCGCCTTTTCTGTTTCGGCAAAAGCAGGGTGATCGGTTGGTATGGCATTAGTGCGGATTTCATCGGCCAGGTAATTTCCGAGTGTGTAAGGAATAACAAAATACCCATCTGCCAGCCCCTGCATCAGCGCAGATGCCCCTAGCCTATTTGCGCCATGGTCGCTGAAGTTCGCTTCACCAAGGGCGTACAAACCAGGAATCGTCGTCTGTAATTCATAATTTACCCAAAGCCCTCCCATGGTATAATGCACGGCAGGATAAATGCGCATGGGCAATTTATATGGATCCTCTCCTGTAATTTTTTCATACATTTTGAACAGGTTACCATATTTTTCTTCCACGACTTTCTGTCCAAGTTCCCATATGTTTTTATCTTCTGCGGCTTCATTCCCTGTTTTACCCGCTTCGATTTTACCATAACGTATGATGGCATCTTTAAAATCGAGATAGACTGCCATCTTTGTGGTACCTACGCCAAAACCTTCATCACACCTTTCTTTTGCAGCACGGGAAGCTACGTCCCTGGGAACAAGATTACCAAAAGCCGGGTATCTTCTTTCCAGGTAATAATCCCGTTCTTCTTCCGGTATATCACTGGCTATTCTTGTATCTCCTTTTTGTTTTGGAACCCATATCCTGCCATCATTTCTAAGGCTCTCACTCATTAACGTTAGTTTGCTCTGGTGATCCCCGCTCACAGGTATACAGGTTGGATGAATCTGCGTAAAACATGGGTTGCCGAAATAGGCGCCTCTTTTATGGGCTTTCCATGCTGCGGTTACATTGCTGCCCATGGCATTGGTGCTTAAGTAAAAAACGTTGCCGTATCCGCCGCTGCATAACAACACCGCGTGGCCGAAATGGCGTTCGAGGTTTCCGCTTACAAGATCCCTGGCGATAATACCCCGGGCGTTCCCATCTATCATAACAACATCCAGCATTTCATGCCGGGCATGCATTTTTACATTACCCAAAGCTACCTGTCTTTCCAGTGCGCTATATGCACCTAATAACAATTGTTGTCCTGTTTGGCCTGCGGCATAAAATGTTCTTTGCACCTGGGTGCCACCAAATGAACGGTTGCTTAAAAGACCGCCATATTCCCTTGCAAACGGAACGCCCTGCGCTACGCACTGGTCGATGATGGAAGTACTAACTTCTGCAAGCCGGTGCACATTGCCTTCTCTTGACCGGTAATCGCCACCTTTGACCGTATCGTAAAATAAACGAAAAACAGAATCCCCATCATTCTGGTAATTCTTTGCTGCATTGATGCCTCCCTGTGCTGCAATGCTATGTGCCCGGCGTGGACTATCCTGAAAACAAAATGCTTTCACTTTGTAGCCCATTTCTCCAAGCGATGCCGCAGCCGAAGCACCTGCGAGACCTGTTCCAACGACGATCACTTCCAATTTACGTTTATTGGCAGGGTTTACCAGTTTTACATGTCCTTTGTAGTCTTCCCACTTGTCTTTCATTTCGCCATGTGGAACCTTTGCATCTAATACCATATTGCTGTATTAAGTTGTTAGTTATTTTTTTAGCCGCACCTGCTTTTCTGTATCGGCTGGTCGCTGAAGAAATCCTTAATTTATCCAGTTCATATAAATTGATACAGGCATCAATACAAACAGAAGGCAAATAACCGTTGTATAAATAACACCAATACCTTTGATTATGGGTGTATATCTTTTGTGGTTGATACCAAAGGTTTGGAAAGCACTTTGAAACCCATGTAAAAGATGCCAAAACAAAGAAAACACACCTAACACGTAAACAATTACTACTAACAAATTGTTTTGAAAAACCTGCTGCATTGCCAGGTATAAATTATGCGCCTCCTGATTAGAATATCCGCCCAGTGTTGTTGTTTCCAGTACCTGAACATTTGCCATTCCACCGAACCTCGATGGCACCCAAAAATGATATAAATGCAAGATCAAAAAAAGCAGGATCAGCGTACCTAAAAGTCCCATGCTCCGGCTATACCATTTGCTGTTTTTTTCTGCCTTATTCATTGCATACCTGACTGGCCGGGCGGCTTTGTTTTGTGCCCAGAGAATCAGGCCTTGCACGATATGAAGAATTAAAAACGCAAATAATCCCAATTCCATTGTCCGCACGATCAGGTTGCTACCCATGAAATGTCCCCAGTGATTGAAAGTTTCACCTCCATCATTAAAAAATATCATGGAATTGATAAAACAATGCACAATTAAAAAGGTAATCAAAAAAAAGCCTGTGAGGCCCATTGTGAATTTTTTGCCAAGAGAAGAGGTGAAAAAATGCTTCCAGGTCATATAGAGATGGTTGATATTAAATTAATTGCAAAAATAAGACAGAAGCAAGCAAAATAAGACTTTCTTCAAACTTTTTATAGATTTCTATGAAGCTGTCAGGTGCAAATAATTTTTATTTGAGTCTTTTCGTCATCTCATTGTCTATTAGCTGGAAAACAAATTCAGGTTTTAAAGTACGCCACTGAGGTAATTCAACCAGCTCAATATAATTTGTCAGTCTTGCCTTTTTAAAATCATATTTACTTTGCTCGGGCATATCGATGATGGCGATCCAGCCTTGCTCATCTTCCAACTGCTCCTGCCACTCCTCATAATAGCTGTCATCACTGCTGTGAAAGTTGAGTACGTTTTCTGCTATCAAAATATATTTTGCAATACCTAGTTTAAAAAGATTGTCAGTGATTTCCCTCCGCATGGTCATGATATCATTTTCTATGGCATCGTTCCATTCGCCCAATAATTCGATGATTGCATAATGCTGGTCATAATCTACAAACAACATCTTCATGTAAAGTGTACGGGAACCAAAATCATCCCACTGCGGATGAATATAATAATTATACAAGGTTTGCGAATATTCAAATTCACTGTAAGTACGCCCGTAAAAAGGAGATTGTGGATCTTCCTCGGCAGTATAAAAATGACGCCAGTTGTAAAATGGTTCTATATCCTGCATTCAAATATTTTCACTGCAAAATTCTGGTAAAAAAATTACATCTGAGCAAGGAGATAAATGAATATTGACAATTAAGTGTTAAGCACTGAGTATTGGAGATAAAATAAAAATGGAAGCGTTACAATTTATTTATCGGTTTGCGTTGACGATCGTAAAAATGCATACCCTATTAAGAATATTTCATGCTGCATTTTGAATGAACGAATCATAAAAAAAGAGGCTACCTAAAAGGCAGCCTCCGACTTATTAACCCAAAATATAATTATTGAACTACAATTTTTTCTTTGATGATCACTGCATTGTTTTCGTCAATCACTTTTACCATGTACACGCCTTTTGCTGAATTTGCATTTAAATTTATTTTTTCAGTCTGGGCTCCTTTGGTAACTGTAACAACCTTTGTAAGCATGGTGCGACCGGCAAGATCCGTAAGTATAACCGTGTATTTACCTTCCTTTCTTTCATCAAACAAAACATTGAATGAAGAATTTGTTACCGGATTTGGAAAGATCTTAGCATCGCCGATGGCAAGGTCTGTTGATGGCAATTTAGAATTCTCCATTGAGAACCTTTTTGCAGCATCTGCTTCTTTTTGCAGCAATAGATTTCCATTAGCAAAATCAGAAGCGTTGTATTTAATGTCAGAACCTTCTATTTTAGTTGCAGCCAGATCAGCTAGTTTCACTTTAAAATAACCTGCGAATACGTTTGCACTTCCAACAACAACATCGCCGTCATTGTTAACAGCAGCCGCGTTGGTTGTATATCCCGGAGGCAATCCTGTGATGGCCCCTTTGTAACTTGCGATACGTGTTTTTGTATCAATTACAAATACATTATGGTTCGCAGAAATCACATATAATTTTCCAAAAGCATCAGCGATCATATCTCCACCCCAGCTGCTGCATTTATTGTGGATAGAAGTTCCGCTTGTTGATTCTGCATCAATGATATTGCCCAAATCTGTAATTACTGGCTTCTTGCCGGTAGTGAAAGAATAAAAATGATTGCCGTCGTTGCTCATCGCATACCCGTTTCCGTCAGCGCCGATCACCATACGGGTGATATTGGTTGCTTCGTCTGTTGCTGTAACTTTCAACAGTTCTGTTTGTAAAGTATAGAATTGAGGCGTTTCGTTTTTTACATTAAGATCCATCCAGCGCAATTCGCCGGACTTCATTGGTGTAAAAAAAAGTTTGTTGCTTTTTCCATCATAAGCAGCGGCAGCCACATAGGTTCCGGTTGGATAATCTGCGGAAGTAAAGATATTTCCATTTGCAGTTGCAGATTGGTCAACAGTTATATTGCTGTTGACATTTGTGAGCTTGAAATTGGTTTTGCTGCGTTCAAATAACGTCTTTGTTACCTGACCGGTGCTCAGGTTAATTTCACGGATGTTCATCCATATAAAATCGTTGTTGCCATCACCGGTAATCGCGTAAGCTTTGTTGCCTTGTGCCATTGTTGTAAACGAGGAAGCAACCAAGGCGGCTGAGAGTAAAAATTTGCTGTTCATAAGTGAGACTATTTGGTTAGTGATTTAATTTTAGGACTTAATTAGAACACTAATTTACTATAAACATGGCAGGACTCCAACATTTTTTTATTGTTAAGTTTTGTTAATATTTTCCAGGAGTTTTTTAACACTCCCGTATTGGAGCAGCAATTCTTTAGTTTTTGCATAATCTGTGCGCTGTAGTTTCTCCATTACTATTCTTGTTCCACGTTCAATCAGCTTCTCATTAGTTAGGCGCATGTGAACCATTTTATTGTCTTCCACTCTGCCGAGCTGCACCATTACAGCAGTGGATATCATATTCAGTGTCATTTTTTGTGCGGTTCCGGCTTTCATTCGGGTACTACCGCTTATAAATTCGGGACCCGTAACAATTTCGACAGGAAAATCTGCTGCAGCACTTAAAGGTGATGATGGATTACAGCTAATACTACCGGTGCTGATGCCGTTATTCTTACATTGTTTAAGGGCGTGTAAAACATAAGGAGTACTGCCGCTGGCGCTGAGCCCAATAACGAAATCCTGGCTTTTAACATGATGGTTTGACAGGTCTTTCCAACCTTGTTCTGTATCGTCCTCCGCAAATTCCACCGGTGTTGTGATAGCTTTATGCCCACCGGCGATGATGCCTGTAATCAACCCTGCCGGCACTCCAAATGTGGGAACGCATTCGCTTGCGTCCAGTATGCCCAGTCTGCCGCTGGTACCCGCACCAATGTAATACAGCCGGCCTCCAGCCAACATTTTATCAACAATGGCATCAACCAACAATTTTATTTGGGGCAGAGCGCCTAAAACCGCCGCGGCAACCGTGGCATCTTCTGCATTTATATTATTCAGGAGTTCCTTGAGAGGCATTTTCTCAAGGTTGCGGTAGCTTGAATCTGATTCTGTTAGCTTTACAAAAGACATACATACATTATAATGTCAATAAATAATTCGTGAACTGTTTTGGCGCCATTCGTCATCACAATATATCAGCATGTAAACTTTCCCGGTATAAACTGAAACGGCTCACAATCCCCGTTCACAAAGGACCCAACTTATACTAGCTTTTCTTGCTCATTCATGAAACCGAACCAGGCCCTCCATTGGATTTTTGAGCACCTTTCCCAACTGCAGTTCATAAGATGCGCACATGTCTTTTAATACATCTTTAAAGCCATGAGCCACACTGCCGACAAAATGAATCGGCAAGGTCCAGCTTTCGCGGTATTTATAAATATGATTAAAAAAGAAATCGTTGAAACTATCTTCGATGATATTCTCAATCATAAAATGCCCGCGGTTTTCTGCCAGGAAGCCTGCAAATCCCGCGAGGTATCTATTTGGCAGCGGTTGCTTGTATACGGCATCTAAAATTTCCAAGGCATTGGTATTGTATTTCTGGTTGAAACGGTCCATCAATTCAGGATCAAAAGTATTGTACAAGAAATACTGAATTACTTTTCGGCCAAGATAAGTGCCACTTCCCTCATCGCCCAACACGTAACCCAAACCGGGGCTGTTCTTGATGATCTTTTTTCCATTGAAATAACAGGAATTGGAGCCGGTGCCAAGAATGCAGGCGACGCCTTTGTCTGATCCGCAAAGCGCTTTTGCAGCACCCATCAGGTCATGATCTACCGCTACTTTTGCATCTTTAAATACCGCTTTGATTGCACGGAAAACCATTTTTATGTTGTCCGGATTACTGCAGCCTGTTCCATAAAAAAATATTTCGGCAGGAAACTGATTCTTAAGTTTTGGCAGTAGTTCTGTTTCAAGCACATATTTAATTTGCTGCTCCGACAAAAAATATGGACTAATTCCCTGGGTGTTTATATGTAATTTTTTTTTACCGCCTGTAAGACACCATTCCGTTTTTGTAGAACCACTATCAGCAATTAGTTTGAGCGCCATTTTAATTATTTTGAATTTGCGGGTTAAGGTAAAACATTCAAATCAAATTGGTACAAAAATAAAAAGGTTGAAACAAAAATTTAACTTCGCACTCCGGATAAAGCATGTAGCGTTTGTTTTCAAAGAAATATTAATTGTAAAATGGAGAAGAAGAAATTACAGGTTTGGTTGCCCCTGCTGTTCAGCATGACCATGACTGCAGGCATCTTTATTGGTTATAAAATGAGAGACCGCATACCAGGAAGATCCTTTTTTTACATGGAGAAACGCAGGCCAATAGAGGAGATTATGGACCTTGTGGAAAATAAATATGTAGACGATGTAAATATCAAGTCTTTGACAGATACTGCCATAAATGCCATGCTTGCGAAATTGGATCCGCATTCTGTATTTATTGCTGCAGAGGATCTTGCCCAGGTAAATGAAGATATCCAGGGAAGTTTTTTTGGGATAGGCATTGAATTTAACGTCTTCGATGATACGCTGCACGTTATAAATGTTTTAAAAGATGGCCCCGGATATATTGCCGGGTTAACCATAGGTGATAAAATCTTAAAGGCAGGCAGCACAAACATTGCCGGAAAAAAAATGAGCAGCGACAGTATTCGCAAAGTCCTGAGGGGCGACCGGGGTTCTGAGATCTCCGTAAAGATTCTAAGGAATTCCAGGCAAATGGACATCCTGATCAAAAGGGACATGATCCCCGTGACCAGCGTTGACGCCTTTTATATGATTGATAATGTTACGGGCTATATCAGGCTAAATAAATTTTCAACCCAAACCTACCGGGAATTCATGATCAGCCTGGAAGCGTTGAAAAAACAGGGACTAGAAAAGCTCATATTAGACCTTCGGGGTAATGGTGGTGGCGTACTTGACGAGGCCGTCGAAATTGCAGATGAATTTTTAGCAGGCGATAAATTAATTACTTACACGGAAGGAAAACATTCTCATAAAAAAGAATATCGCTGCCGCCGCGAAGGCCAGTTTGAAAAAGGGGCGCTGGTGCTGTTGACTGATGAGGGCACAGCCAGTGCAAGTGAGATTCTTGCAGGAGCGCTGCAGGACTGGGATCGGGCTACAATTGTAGGCCGCAAAACTTTTGGGAAGGGACTTGTTCAGGAACAATATGACCTGAGCGACAGAAGTGCCCTCAGACTTACCATTGCAAGGTATTTTACGCCGTCCGGAAGGAGCATTCAACGATCATACGCCAATGGAGGAAAAGCATATTATGAAGAAATCTCCAAAAGGTTTGCTGTTTCGAATGGTACACATGCCGATTCACTAAAAAATGATACCGGTAAGATTTACAAAACTCAGGCGGGTAAGCGGTTATACGGTGGTGGTGGTATTTCACCCGATTACTCCGTAATAGCAGACAGTAGCAGGTTCGGCATCATTACCGCCAAAGCATATACAAAAGGATTGGTAAATGATTTTGGATACAAATATTTTCTTGCGAATAAATACATATCTGAAAAATATAGAACCCCGCGGGAATTTTCTACCTCCTTTCGTTTAGCTGAGGCCGATTGGACTTTCTTTCAGCAAATGGCGGCTAAAGACTCACTGGAATTACAATTGATCAGCGACGAAGAAAAAAATTATCTTTTCCGGGCATTAAAGACTTCTGTTGCACGGCAGATTTGGAGAAATGAGGGGTATTTTGAAGTTACAAACACGGATGATAAAACGGTAAAGAAAGCGATGGAAATTTTGGTAAAATGACACACTTTCAGTTACCCAGTATCCCGAAAATAAAACAGCCCCCGATTGGAGGCTCTTTTATTTATTAGATTGTATTAAGCAGGACAAATTCGCTTCTCACCTGGTTAATTGAATTTTAATTGGATTTGTCTATGGGATATTTTATTAACGTAAAGATAATATCGATACACTTCTTGTAAGGTAGTTCATCAAGTTTATGTTTTGTAGAATATCTACTACACCCCGAATTTTATATAGACAAGTTTTTAGGCATCTTTTGCCATTTCCACACGTTGCACTTCTCCAGACCGATTACAGCATGCTATAGTTGAAATATCGAAGCCAAAACGTGCTGAAGAAGACCTGGAAAGTAAATACCGCTAATGCAAATAGCGTATAATACAGAGGCCCATCTTGCCAATAAACCCCAGGCCGCCATGTTAAAACACAAGATTGCCTACCGGCGCATGCATGATATAATTTGCAAAAGCCATTTTCCCAACAGGAGCCAGGAAACACAAGTATTTTTTCGTGCACCTGTTTGGAATGAAAGCATGAACAGCGAGATATAAGTGGCTGCCGATGGCGCAACACCTATCGCATTGGCAATCATTTGATAAGGCCGTTTGCTTTAAGGTTATAATAACTACTGTCATGCGCCTGCATGTGGCAGTCCTGCATATAATTGGCAGGCAACCCCATAATAATTTCAAAAATGATGATCCGGTACAAAATTCTCCTGTGCCGGGAAATATTTTTATAAACCCACCATGCCAATCAACACCATGCCCAGCACTCTTACAAACCGGCTTTGAAAAAAAGATCGGCACAACGAAAAAAGAAACCCGAAATATTGGATTTTAGAATACTCTACCAGCCGGCATCCTTGAGAAAGATTTTGAAAGTGGCTTCA
>JACMPR010000158.1 GCA_014377385.1 Ferruginibacter sp.
AGATATTCATAAGCTGGCAGAGCAAACGCCGGGCTTTGCAGGTGCCGATATCGCCAATGTTTGTAATGAAGCAGCATTGATCGCGGCAAGGAAAAATAAAGAGGCGGTAGACATGAGCGATTTTCAGGACGCTATTGACAGGGTGATCGGCGGATTGGAAAAAAAGAACAAGATCATTTCTCCGGAGGAAAAAGAGATCATTGCTTACCACGAAGCAGGTCACGCTATCTGCGGATGGTATTTGGAGCATGCGTACCCGTTATTAAAAGTTACGATTGTGCCAAGAGGATCCGCTGCTTTGGGATACGCCCAATACACACCAAAAGAGCAATACCTGTACAACACCGATCAGCTGATAGACCAGATATGTATGACGCTGGGTGGCAGGGCAAGTGAAGATATTTTTTTCGGAAAAATCAGCACCGGCGCCAGCAACGATCTCCAGCAAATCACGAAGATTGCTTACAGCATGGTTACCATGTATGGTATGAACGATAAGATCGGGAACATCAGTTTTTACGACCCCACACAGGAAAATTATTTTACCAAGCCTTACAGCGAAGAAACCGGTAAAATGATTGACCAGGAAGTTCGCAAGCTCATTGACGGAGCTTACGTAAAAACAAAAAAGTTACTCGAAGAGAAGAGAGGGGACGTCGAAAAATTGGCCAAAGAATTATTAGTGAAGGATGTATTATTTAAAAGTGATGTAGAAACGTTGATCGGCATACGCCCGTTTGAGGAAAAGAAAATACTTGATATTGAGCCTGAAGATGCCGTTAGTACTGTACCTCCAACAACGATCCCTGAAGAATTAACCAATCCGCCACAAATTTAAATATGGGCAATGGCGACATCGGCAGCAAAAGAAAATATATTAAAAAGAATACGGCAGGCACTGAGTAATCCGGTGCCTTTGCCTTTTCCGCATAGTGAGGGTACACAATCCGTATTCCTTCCACCGGCAGAAGATATGGCGGTGATCTTTGCAGAAGAGTTTACAAAAATTCAGGGTAAGTTTGTTTTTTGTGCAGGCGAACCCGACCTCAAACAGCAGCTAATGTTGCTGATACAGGAAAAGAAATGGGCCAATTTATTTTTTAAAGAAGACAGGATCGCTGCAGTCATGAGTGGCCAGGATAGCTACAAAGACCTGGCTTCCTGCGATGTATCCATAACTGGCTGCGAATGCCTGGTAGCACGTACCGGAACAATCGTAATGAGCTCTGCGCAACAGAGCGGCAGAACTACCAGTGTGTATGCACCGGCACATATTTGCATCGCTTTTACAAAGCAATTGATGTACGATTTGAAAGATGCATTGATCTTTTTGAAAGAAGAATATAAAAATAATATTCCTTCTCTTATAACTTTTGCCAGCGGACCAAGTCGTACCGCTGATATTGAAAAAACACTGGTTACCGGCGTGCATGGCCCAAAAGAAGTATATTGTTTCCTGGTAGAAGGTTAAGCACTTAATCTTCATTAAAAATCATTTTATGAAATCGTCTGTTTACCGCTTGTTTGTTTATGGATCCCTACGCAGTGGTTTTCGCAATCCCGCATATGAATACCTGACAAGGTATTTTCATTTATTGGGCGAAGCAGTTGTTCAGGGGAAATTTTATGACAAGGGCGAATACCCGGTAGCGGTGCCGGCATCTGACGATTCGTTTATTCATGGAGAATTGTATGAAGCAAACAGCGTGGAAGAATTTAGCTGGGCAATTGATCAGCTGGATGATTACGAGGGACTGAACGTTGAAGCAGGCGAAACGCCTTTGTACAAAAGAGCGCTGATAAATGCCTTTCAAAAAGGAGAACCGTCGGAGGGATGGATATATTGGTACAATGGAAGCGTAGCAAATATGCCGGAAATAGCGGTGGGAGATGTGTTGAGATATCTTAATGAAAAAAATAAACCCTAAGTATATTTCAAAGATGCAGTCATCTAAAAAAATATATTTCCTTTCAGATTTTCACTTGGGTGCCCCCAATGCTTCGGCTAGCCTCGACCGTGAAAAAAGAGTAGTTAAGTTTTTAAACGAAATCAAAGAAGACGCTGCAACGGTCTTTATTGTAGGCGATCTTTTCGACTTCTGGTATGAGTATAAGAAAGTGGTTCCAAAAGGATATGTAAGGATATTGGGTAAGCTTGCGGAACTTACCGACGCAGGTATCATGGTTCATTTCTTTGTGGGCAACCATGATATGTGGATGAAAGACTACTTTCAAAAAGAACTCAACATCCCTGTTTACTACGAACCAGTTCCTTTTGAATTTTATGGGAAAAGATTTTTGATAGGCCATGGAGATGGACTTGGCCCGGGTGACCACGGTTATAAATTTATTAAAAGAATATTTCGTAACAAGGCCTGCCAGTGGTTATTTGGTATATTGCCTCCGTATATCGGGATTGGGCTTGCAGATTATTTCAGCCGAAAAAGCAGGGCAAAAACCGGGACGAAAGACGAGGTATTCATGGGCGAAGACGAAGAGTGGCTGGTTAACTATTCAAAAGAACAACTGCAGCAAAAACACTACGATTATTTTATTTTTGGACATCGCCATCTACCACTTGATATTAAATTGAATGAGAAAAGCCGTTATATAAATCTTGGTGACTGGATAAAATACGACAGTTACGCCGTTTTTGATGGTAATGAACTGAGCTTGAAATATTATAATAAAAATACGGTGCCTAAATCATTAGGAGTTTAGAAATAGGTAGATGAAATTTAAAAGTACCAGGGAGCGCATTTTACAATAAAATCAGTTGCATAACCTGACCCGGCTCCGGCAAGCCCGGCGTCAAATAAAACAACATTCATAAATGACATCATTCATGTTCAGAAGATTTATTCCATATACATTTTCCCTCTTCTTTTTTTTTAACAGTACATCCTTTGCGCAAACCAATCCCGTTACAGAAACAATCGTAGCAACCTCCGCTAAATCCA
>JACMPR010000159.1 GCA_014377385.1 Ferruginibacter sp.
AGCATATGCTTTATGAAACTGCGCCAGTTGGTTTGTGTCGTTTCCTTCAAAATATTCAATAGCCGTTATATATAATTTTGATGCTTCCATGTGTGCACCTATCAAAGCCGCTTTTTGTGCAGCCTCCGGTGCATATTTAACAACCAATTTTTTTTCATTGGCATTTTTGGCATAATGCAGTATTCGTTCAATCTCACCTTTTTCTTCAAAAGAATCTAAAAAAAGTTCAAGCATTATTTTGTTCAGCTCAATTCGCTTTAATGGCGTAAGTGATTCTTCAATAGTCCTCCGGTATAATTCATGTTTAAAAACGACTTTGCCGTTTTGGACAATGATGACACCAATTGCGAAACAATGATCTATACCCCACGACAATTTAATTTTAGCAACACGGTCAACTTCCAGTCCTTCCGGCATCACCGACCATATTTGCCAGGCATTTTTTGTGCCTTCTCTCTGACGTTCATAAACAGCAAGTATGGAGTCTTTAATATTATCTGGAACACCGGGGCTATAACTCGCCAAAATTTCATTTACATAAAATGGATTGCCCCCTGATATGCTGTAAACATCTTCGCCGCTATAACCTTTTTTGGTTGCCATCTCCACAACAGCCTGTTTTGATAATGGCGTTACCCCCAGTTTTGTAAATGAATCCGCAGGCAGTTGCCCTAATACATTTCGAAGGGGATGTTTTGAATAAATTTCATTGTCACGGTAAGTGAGAATAAAAAGACAGGGCAATTGATCAATCCGCCGTACAAAAAACTTAATAAAGTCAAGCGTTCCTTCATCGGCCCAGTGGATGTCTTCGAAGACAAGTAACAGCTTCCCTCTTTTTGTACCTAACTCCTGGAAAAAATTGACGAACAGTACAGAACGTTCTTCACCGGAAGGAGGAACAGGCCAGCGTTCTTTGTTAACCTGCCAGAGTACATCATACAAAGGTGCTAAAGGACGTGGTGTGAATAAGGCATCGCAGGCTCCCTGGTAAATGCTGCACTCATCGGCCTGTTGCTTGCAAAAAGCTTTTACCAATGCGGTTTTCCCAATCCCGGCTTCACCACATAACAATATGCAATGTCCTTCTCCTGCTGCAACATTTTCAACATGTTTTTGCAGCGATGCCATAATTCCTTCTCTTTCAATCAAGGCCATATTGACAACAATTTATAAAAATGGGGTACGGTAAATTTAAAATAGGGAGAACCTCTTACAATCTCCAGCTAATTATAATCGTGCTTTGTACCTGAAAGCTAACAAATTAAAACTATCAATTATGAAAATCAATCTTTCAGTATTACCGTTCCTCATTTGCGGTTTCGTTTCCCTTCATGCAGAAGTACAAACAAACAAAGGTGCTGTAATAAATGAAAAAAATTGATAGGGTCTTAGTTTTTGAACTGGTACACTACCTAATTCTTTGATTTTAAAAATAAAGTAGTTTTAATATTGCTAATGCCACATCCTGCCACTCTCAAATTAAGTCTTCAATACCTCCTACTAAATTTCCTCCGTATGCAAATAAATTTAAAACTCATGCCTGTGGTTTTTGTTTTGTTTTTACACGCATCACTGTGCAACGCACAAAGCGCCATACACGGATCGGTATCTGATGGCACAGGGCGACCATTGCCCGGTACAAGTGTGTTGCTGTATAAATCTGCGGACTCATCGCTCATAAAGGGTTCCGTTACAACCAAAGAAGGAACATTTCATTTTGGTAATCTATCTTCTGGCCGCTACTATATCCTTTCAAGCTTTTCCGGTTTTAAAGATTCGTATAGTGGAGACTTTAATGTTAATGAGCATGATAATATCACGCTTCCTACATTAAAAATATATCAGAAAATAACAGTGCTTGAAGAGGTAAGTGTTACCGCTAAAAAGCCCATGTTTGAACAGAAGATTGACCGGATGGTAATTAATGTAGCCAATAGTATCACTAACACAGGCAGCACCGCTCTTGAAGTATTTATGCGTTCTCCCGGGGTCGTAGTAATAAGTTCTATCTTTTCAATATTAGATGAACTCATTCCCGCAAGCATTTGCAGCATTTCTTCCGCCGGCACGCGGTTTACTTTTCCATTTAATATCACTACAACGCCATCTTTTCCATTCATTGATAATGTGTTATTCTGTTGGTTAACTGTTACCGCCTGCAAACTTTGATGCAGAAGGCAAAGTAACTGGATAGTTGATAAAGATTTTACATCAAACTATAACCTTAATGAAAGCATCTTTGCCGGTTACGCTTCTTTTAATATCAAGCTTGACAAAAAAACATCTTCTAAAGCAGGCTTGCGATATGAGTACACAAATTCTGGCCTTGGCTCAGAAACAAAGAAAAACATTGTAGATAGACATTACGGCAATTGGTTCCCCAGTATTTTTATTTCCCAGTTAATAAATGATAAG
>JACMPR010000160.1 GCA_014377385.1 Ferruginibacter sp.
ATTTCATACTGCTATGCCACGTGTTGCAAAACTATTACCCATACCCGCAAAATATTTTTCAATGGGTATTCAGCGATATGGTTTTCATGGACTGTCTTACGCATACCTGATGCAGGAGCTTAACGACATTGCCGGCTACCAAACTGCCAAGGGTAAAATAATATTGGCACACCTCGGTAATGGGGCAAGCCTTGCAGCGGTAAAGGAAGGTAAATGTATTGACACCAGCATGGGTTTTACACCGGCATCAGGATTGGTAATGGGGACACGTACCGGCGACCTGGACCCGGGTGTTGCCTGGTATTTAATGCAGGTTGAAAAATTAACACCGCAACAGTTTAATAATTTAATAAATCATAAGTCTGGTTTATTGGGCATATCGGAAACAAGTTCCGACATGAGGCAAATAATTAAAAGTAAAAATTCAGATCCCCGTGCTGCCGATGCTTTTAATTTATTTTGTTATCAAGCCAAAAAATATATTGGTGCCTATGCCGCCGTGCTTGGAGGCTTAGATACCTTAATATTTTCAGGTGGTATTGGTGAGCATGCGCCGGAAGTTCGTGACCGTATATGCCGTGGCCTTGAATTTTTGGGAATTGAACTGGATGAAGCAAGAAATTTAAAAAACGAAACAATCATTTCTACGGACGCAAGCAAAGTATGCGTTCGTGTAATAAAAACCAATGAGGAATTAATGATAGCAAGATTGGTTTGCCATGTTTTGAATTATCCCATAAAAAATTAAATGATGCAAACAAAAAATATTATACCTGAAACAAAAACCTTACCACCTGAATTAGTTCAAAAGATGAATGCTTACTGGCGTGCAGCTAATTATTTATCTGTAGGACAAATATATCTCTATGATAATCCTCTTCTTAAAACGCCCTTGACACTGGAACATATAAAACCCCGTTTATTGGGACATTGGGGTACTACCCCTGGCTTGAACTTTATATATGTACATCTCAACCGGGTCATAAAAAAATACAATTTGAATGTGATCTATGTCACTGGCCCGGGGCATGGCGGACCAGGACTGGTAGCTAACACTTATCTGGAGGGAACTTACAGCGAATTTTATCCCGACATAACAGAAGATGAAGAGGGATTAAAAAAATTATTCAAACAGTTTTCTTTTCCCGGAGGCATCCCCAGCCATGTTGCGCCGGAAACACCAGGCTCCATTCATGAAGGCGGCGAATTGGGCTATTCGTTGGTGCATGCTTACGGTGCGGTGTTTGATAATCCTAACTTGATTGTAGCCTGTGTGGTTGGTGATGGAGAAGCAGAATCGGGCGCATTGGCTGCAAGCTGGCATAGCAACAAATTTTTAAATCCTGTACATGATGGCGCTGTATTGCCCATTTTACATTTGAATGGGTATAAAATTGCTAACCCAACTATACTTTCAAGAATACCGAGAGAAGAATTAGAGCAACTTTTTAAAGGCTATGGTTACAAGCCCTATTTTGTAGAAGGAGATTTACCGGAAGAAGTACATGAATTATTGGCAACAACGCTGGACGTAATTATTGAAGAGATACAACAGATACAAAACGAAGCACGTACAAACGGTTTTATAAAACGGCCTCAATGGCCCATGATTATTTTTGTTACCCCAAAAGGATGGACCGGGCCTAAAGAAGTGGATGGTATTAAAATAGAAGGCACGTGGCGCTCGCACCAGGTGCCGCTTTCTGCATTGGCCGAAAAACCAGCACATGTGCAACTGCTGGAAGAATGGATGAAGAGTTATAAACCAGAAGAACTCTTTGACGAGCAGGGAAAATTAATAGCAGCGTTAGCAGCACTTGCGCCAGAAGGCATAAATCGCATGGGTGCTAATCCACATGCAAATGCTGGCATTCTTTTGAAGGATCTAAAAATGCCGGATTTTAGAAAAAATGGAATTGAAGTATTGAAACCCGGCGCAACAAAAGCAGAAGCCACAAAAATAATGGGGGCTCTTTTAAGAGATACCATGAAGTTGAATTGGGACAAAAGAAATTTCAGGATTTTTGGCCCCGATGAAACAGCTTCTAACCGCCTCACCAGTTTATTTGATATAACGGAACGTACATCAACTGCCGAAATTTATAAAAGTGATGATCATATTTCTGCTGATGGCAGGGTGATGGAAGTATTGAGCGAACATCTTTGCCAGGGATGGCTGGAAGGATATTTACTAACAGGAAGGCATGGGCTGTTTTCCTGCTATGAAGCATTTATTCATATTGTTGACTCGATGTTTAATCAACACGCCAAGTGGTTGCAGGTTTCCGGTAAAATACCGTGGCGCAGGCCGATTGCTTCGCTGAATTATTTACTTACTTCACATGTTTGGAGGCAAGACCATAATGGAAACAGTCACCAGGATCCGGGCTTCCTTGATATAGTTGCCAATAAAAGTGCAGACATTATCCGCATCTATCTTCCACCAGATGCCAATACATTGCTGTCTGTAACGGACCACTGTTTACGAAGCCGCAATTATATTAATGTTATCGTGGCCGGTAAGCAGCCGGAAATGCAATGGTTGGATATGGATGCTGCCGTTAAACATTGCACAGCGGGCCTGGGCATTTGGGAATGGGCAAGCAATGATGAAGGCAGTGAACCGGATGTGGTGATGGCCTGCGCAGGTGATGTGCCAACGCTGGAAACAATTGCGGCTGTACAAATCCTTAGAGAACATTTGCCTGAGATAAAAGTCCGTGTGATTAATGTAGTTGACCTAATGGCACTACAACCAAAAAGTGAACACCCTCATGGGTTGAACGATAAAGATTTTGATATGCTGTTCACCACAAACAAACCCATCATTTTTGCTTTTCATGGGTATCCTTTATTAATCCACCGCCTCACTTATAGAAGAACAAATCATGGTAACCTGCATGTGCGTGGCTATAAAGGAGAAGGCACTACGACAACAGCTTTCGATATGGTGGTGCTGAATGATTTGGACAGGTTTCATTTAGTGGGTGATGTTATAGACCGATTGCCAGGCTTGGGTTCTAAAGCTGCATACACCAAACAGTGGCTCCAAAATAAATTGCTCGACCATAAAGCTTACATCTCTATTAAAGGTGAAGATATGCCCGAGATATTAAATTGGAAATGGAATGCAGCAACCGTTCACAAAACTCTTTAAATTTGGCAGCCCATATTATTCGAAATTATAATCAATTAGCCTGGGAGCGCTACCTCTTAAGTTCATTTATACCTTTTTAAAGAAACTGATCATCTTGTACAGTATTAGTTTTTTTGAGATCACTACCCAGACATGTTAAAATAAACTTTTTAAAAGAAGCGTCTTTTCTTATAAAACTTTTTCAGTAAGCCTTTCCAATTTTGGTACTACGCCGTGGATAAGGGTAAATCCACTACGGTGCGTGTTGTTTTAATCGTTGGATCCAGAGAAAAGCCCGCCCAAATAAACCTACCTGTGATCGTGAGCCTTTTCCGGTTCCACCCCGGAGTAACCTGGAGGTAACTACGAGGGAGCTTGCAAGGAACCTGCAAGATTACTCCCTACAGCTTCCCTGTAACATCCCTATAGCTTCCCTAAAGTATCCCTGATGGTTTTACTTGAATGATAACCCTTTTTTTAATTAGACGGAACTCCCGGGGAATTTTGAGTTTTGTTGTTGGTGCTTATTTATAGCTGTGGAGATTATTGAAAAAATAATCAGGGGTGCATGCAACGCTTTGCATCTTTTTTGCATTTATGTAAATGACAGGCAATTTCGTTTAGGTAGATTGTATAATAGCAACTACGATCCGATCTTTTAAATTTATCATTTAAAAATAAGATGATGGCAAAAATAGTTCCTTCCAATATTAATTTTTCCGGCAACCTCTTCGAATTGAATTTTGTCAATAGCAGGAACGGGAAATACGTAAGGCGAAAGAGGGGTACGGTAACAGTGGCAAAGATCAATGCGAGCCTGCGTAAAAATGCTGCCAGAACAAAAATAGTCAACCGCAGCTTTGTTCCCATTCATGCCGCAATGAAATATTATGCAGGATTTTTTAAAGATGGCGATTTTTGCAGGGATATGCGAAGGAGACTGATGAAATGTTCAGATGACCTTTTACTAACGCATTTGAAAAGCCTGCAAAAACTTGAACTGAATAAACTTCACCGGATGGAATGGCATGTTAATCTGCCCACCTGTAACCTACAATCAAAAAAAGATTATGTGGCTGTAAATATGCAATTTAAAAACCATCCAAAATTCAAAAACTCCCGTAATAATTCTTACTGCTATGAAGCGGTCCTATTGCTGTGGGATAACAAAACCAAAGAGCCGGTAAAACATAGTATCGAAACAGAATGGGTAAATTTCGATGACGAAGTTCCTCATTATGATTTTATTTTTAAACGAATGCCCAAACACAATCATTACCTGCTGATTTTAAAATTACTGGGTGGTATCAATAAAATATCGGAACAGATGATGGCGGATAAAGCAATGATCATATTGGAGGGCGGTAAAGTCACCGATAAAACTACAGCACGAAACAATCAGGGTTAAGCCACAGGTTTAAAAAATAAGGATACAATGCTTTACGTAAATTCAGTAGTATCCACTTTCCCTTTTTGATATTTTAAACACAACAGATCAGTTATGCTATACCGTTATCCGCTTTCTTTCGGGAGGGATTTCTTTCGACGCAGGTTAACCACCGAAATGTATATGCTTCATATTTATCAAATAATCCACCCCGGTTCTGCCACAAAGTGGAATTTAAAAACAGATTCCATTTTCCGTGATTGCCGATCGTTGTAACAGCTGTAACAGTGTTTATTCATACTATTATCAAACTATTAATTATGTTCCTTATCAGGCTTAATTACCGGCATTATTTTAGAGCGATTCCCGTCAAAGTTGAATCATGATGATAAAAAGTGAACATCCTTCCATGAAGAACTTAGCAAGGCTAGCGAAACTGATGGATTCTCAATTCACTATTCCGGGAACCAATATAAAATTTGGATTGGATGCTTTAATAGGGCTTGTGCCTGGCGTTGGAGATTTTGCAACATTTTTAATTTCCGGAATGATGTTATCCGTTCTGGCAAAAAATGGCGCAAGTGGCTTTGTGCTGGCAAGAATGACATTCAATATATTATTAGACGCATTGGTTGGTTCAATTCCGATTTTAGGCGACCTGTTCGATGTTGGATTCAAAGCAAATGAAAGAAATTTGAAACTCATGCGGGAGCATTATTTGGAAGGTCGGCACAGGGGTAGTGCATTAAAGGTTATTATTCCGATATTACTTCTGTTGCTTGTCGTCGTGGGTTTTATTGCGTGGCTTAGTTACAAACTGGTTGCCTGGTTGATACATTCATTTTAATCCTGTCGCCTGGATAATCGGGAAACTGTGTTGTATAATTTTTTGTTCACCGTGGGACATGTAAACCTCTACTTAATCGTTGCTGCCACCTCATTATCAGAAAGCCGTTGATTGATGAACAAGGAATGTACTTTGGTAAGGGGGTTGTAACTTTTAGAAATTTCAATACCCCGGAATTGCTTTTCAGAATCTGAATAAATAATAGAAATCATTTTTCCCTGTCTTTCTGCCAGGTTTAGCCTTGCTTTACTCCGTTGCTTTCGACGGGATCCTTTCCTGAATTCTTTAACAGCCAAATTATACAAGCTGCTAATGATGGAATTGTCTGAGCTGAAATGCGAAACTTGTAAAATTTTGATGTATCCTTTGTATTTCAAGTTATCACTTTCATTTGATTTTCCGGCGGTCAAAACAATGTTTGATGAGTCAGGTATATATGTGTCAAACACGGTAGGTTTACTAAGTTTTCCAAAGAAAATATAGGCGCTGTCTTTTGGATTTGTACGCGGAATTTTCATTTTGGAATATTTAAAATTCGAGCATCTGAATCCAGTAACACCTGGATAACCTTTGGTTGTTGCTGGAGGGATACACCAAAAAACCAGCTGCGTTCGGCGATATCCAGTTGTGCAAAAAGCTGCGTTGTTGTAAGCGTAAAAGTTACAATTGAAAGCAATCTTTTCATGCAATGAATTTTTGAAAGGAGTAAATATGCTTTGGTTGATTTTAAATTGCTGTTTTGAGGGCCAGTGCCTGATCAAAATTATTAAAATTCTACACAACCCTTTCTGGTCGTGAGTTATAAGCCCCATCTCCTTTGGAGAGGAGGCTCGGCGAGGGGGTGGGCCAAATAAGGCTGGAAAAAAATAACCCGAACAATAGCATAAAAACTTTCATTGGAAGGGCTACTGGTGGTTTATTTATTTCTTAAAATACGTCGCTGCCGAATTTCTGAATTCCGGCATTACTTTAAAGAAACTTCTCAATCTCACCCGCCATATCGACGTCTTTTTGCGTAAGGCCACCGGCATCATGGGTGCTTAACCTGAGTTTAACTTTGTTATATACGCCCGACCACTCAGCATGGTGATTTGATTTTTCAGAAAGCAGGGCAACTTTTGTAAGAAAAGCAAATGCTTCACTAAAATCTTTAAAAAGAAAATCTTTTTCAATGCCGTCTTTTTTAAATTTCCAACCGGTAAGGTCTTTGATCCTGGCACTGATGCTGTTTGCCGGTATTTTTTTTTCCTTCATAGCGATGATAAATTTATTGGTACCAATTTGAAATTAATAGTTGTCTACTTGACTGTTGTCATGCCGAACCCGTTGATGGCGATTATTCTCACCAGGCCGGCTTTTACAAGTTCAGCCGGACAACTTTTATTGTGATTCAATTTAACCTATTAAACCGGCTTCAACAGGCTCTCTCTTATATTTTTTTCATTTTTCAATTTCAATCTGTATCTGGTTTATGAAGATCAGGTTAATTGTCGTAATTCGGATGTCATCCTGATGTCATCGTGAACCTGTCTAAGGGCTGTTGCAGGCGATCTTCCTTTTTAAACCGGCTTCGACAAGATGCTGATGACACCTGATGCAAAAAAATAACAACCCTTTGTAATACCGTTTTTTTTCATGGCATCATTTGTAAAGAGCGTAAACTTTTTATGAGTGACTCAGCCTGACAGCTTTTGCAGCGGTACATTTTAAATTATTAAGCCTGTCTCAATAAGCTTAGCCAGACTACGTTTTTGATGGATTGTTAAACAAGTTTGCTGCTCAATACCCGTTTAAGCATTTCCTGGATTTAAGTGCGAAATATGTTATTTTATTATAAAATGTTGCTTAAAAATAATACATTCGTGTACGTGAGGAAGATGAGTCAGCCAATTTTCGATAGACGACAATCCTATTAAAGCACAGTTTTTAGTCATTCAATTGTTTAAACCCTCCATTAAACATGTATTTTTTACTGTACTGCCTTCGGCGGCTCAGTTTCTATCAATATCAAAACCTGTTTAACATTTTATATTTTAAATTTATGAAAAAACATCTACTGCTTTTTTTTGCACTCATCTACTGCATCACCGGTATAGCCCAATTCAATAAAGAAGAAAATCAACTTGCGCTCGCTCTTGTAAAGGCAAATAGTAAAGCATTGAGCTTGTCTGATAAAGACATGGACAACCTGCTTGTTTCTTCCACGTACCAAACAACGACCGATCGTATACGGATGGTTTATCTGCAGCAAACGTTTAAAGGAATTCCTGTATTCAACCAGATGCAGGTGCTGGCTTTTAAAAACAGCGAGCTTGTCTCTGCCAGTGGTGGACGTATAACAGGTATTGAACAGCTGGTAAACAATCCTGCTGCAGCACCAAAAGTTATGGCCAGAGATGCGGTAATAGCCGCTATCCGGAACCGTGACCTACCGGTCCCGGTGGTAATCACAGCACTTCAACAAAAAGAAGGTAAAACGGTATTTGGCAGACTGGGAATAGCACTTCAGGACATCACCGCAGAACTGGTTTGGCTTCCTGTTAACAGCAAAGAAGTACGCCTGGCCTGGGAAATAGAGCTGGTGCCGCAAAAATCTGCCGACCACTGGATGATCAGGGTAGATGCCGCAAACAGCGTAATACTCGATAAAAACAACCTGACCGTTTATGAGCATTTGCCCGAAACGGTTAATAATATTTCTATAACCCCTGCAGGCAGCAATGGCAATGACATCAACGGGTCAACCGGAAATATTCCCAATAGCCCGTTGGTTGTAAATGCCGCTACTTACCGCGTGGTACCTTACCCGGCGGAGAGCCCGATTCACGCTGGCGGAACAGCTGCATTGGTTACCGATCCGTGGAATCTGTCTGCCGGAAACGCAGTGTCTTTGAAATGGCACTTTGATGGAACAACCTATCACGACAGCACCAGGGGAAACAACGTTTGGGCGCAGGAAGACAGGGATAATAACAACAACACATTTGGAAAGACGGCCATATCAACCACAGCTCAACCTACGCTCAGTTTTGATTTTGTGCCCAATTTCACACTGGCACCAACCGTTACAGTGAACCAGCAATTTGCCACAACCAATCTTTTTTACTGGAATAATATTATGCATGATATATCTTATTTATATGGATTTGATGAACCTTCAGGTAATTTCCAGGCCAGCAACCAGGGAAGGGGAGGCGCTGGAAATGATTATGTGATCGCAGATGCCCAGGATGCAGGCGGAACAAGCAATGCCAATTTTTCTACGCCGGTGGATGGCTCGAGACCAAGAATGCAGATGTATTTATTTACAGGCACTACGCCTAACCGTGATGGTGATCTGGATAATGGAGTGGTTAATCATGAGTATACGCACGGTATCAGTAACCGCCTTACCGGCGGACCGGCGAATTCTTCCTGTTTGGCCAATGCTGAGCAGGGTGGAGAGGGATGGAGCGACTATTTCGCACTAATGACAACAACGAATTGGGCAACTGCACAGGTTACAGATGGCGCATTGTCCCGGCCACTTGGGACTTATGTATTAGGGCAGCCGGTAACTGGGGCGGGTATACGCACTTATCCCTATTCAACAAATCTGTCGGTAAATCCGTGGACCTATGCTTCCATGGCTGGTTCCGGAGGTGAGGTGCATGTTATCGGTGAGATCTGGTGTGCAGCTTTGTGGGATATGACATGGGAGATGATTGCCCAGGATGGCATCAACCCCAACTTATTTAACGCAACTGCAACAGGTGGTAATACGGCCGCAATGAAACTTGTAATGGAAGGGATGCGCCTTCAACCTTGCAGCCCCGGTTATATTGATGCAAGAAATGCGATCCTCAAAGCAGATACGCTGTTCTTTGCAGCTAAATACAGCTGTTCAATCTGGAAAGCGTTTGCAAAAAGAGGGATGGGCAAATTTGCCTCACAAGGTTCGTCCAACAGCACCACCGACCAGGTTGCCAGCTTTGTTGACAACAGTGGCCTTGGACTGCTCCTAACCCAAAACGTTACATCTCAACAGGAAGGATTGAATGTTACCTATACCAATCACGTAAGCGCGGGCACCTGCGGTTCCCTTAGCAATTACGTGCTCACAGATACCCTGCCTGCCAACGTTACGTACCTTAGCGGGGGTGCTTACAATGCAGGAACAAGAGTAGTAAGCTTTCCGGTAAACATTGCACAGGGAGGAAGCCAGGACTATGCATTTACCGTTACAATAAATACCGGCAGCTACTTTTCCCCGGTATCACTTATAAACGAACAGGTAACCGGAACCGCGGGCACCATTCCCCCGGGATGGACAGCAGCTTCCACTACAACAAGCGTTTGGACGACACACAATACGAGGAGCAACAGCGCTCCTAATTCTTTTTTCACATCAAATAGAACCACGGTTTCCGATCAAACACTTGCAACAACAGGTTCGTTTGCCCTGGGAACCACACCCCCAAATTTAAGTTTTTGGCATTGGTATAATGCGGAACCAGCATGGGACGGCGGAGTCGTGGAAATAAGCACCAATGGCGGTACTATCTGGTCAGACCTCGGGCCAAAGATAATTTCCGGAAATTACAATGGGTCACTCAGTTCAAGCACAAATCCCCTTTCCGGAAGATTAGCGTTTACGGGCAACAGTGGTGCCTTTGTTAAAACAGTGGTTGACCTTTCGTCGTATGCAAATCAGAATGCAAAATTCCGTTTTCGGTTTGGATCAGATGGAAGCGTAGCAGCTATAGGTTGGAATGTTGATGATATCCTGCTGCAAAGTACCGCCATTGTAAATATGCGGTCAAATTTATATAACGGTCTGAATGTGAAGGTTAGTATCAGTGATACGATCACCAATATCCTGCCGTCTTCCTGTATTACAGGAACAATTACAACCCAACCTTCAGGGGCATCTGTTTGTGCTGGGGCAAATGCGGCTTTAGATATTGTAGCCTCAGGCTCCTCCTTATCTTACCAGTGGCAACTGAGCACAGACGGTGGCAGCAGTTATTCAAATATTGCAGCTGAAACAATTGCCACCCTTTCTTTAACGGCTGTTACAGCCGGTATGAACAATTATAAATACCGCTGCCAGGTGAGTGGCGCCTGCACACCGGTTATAAATTCCGGTACTGCAACGCTGACGGTAAATGCGCTTCCGCAGCCAGCTTCGGCCTTCAACGGCGCAAGATGCGACCAGGGATCTATAAATATTTCAGCAAGTGCCGGTGCAGGTGAAACGATCGACTGGTACGCAGCCGCTTCAGGCGGAGCGCCGCTGACAACAGGAACGCTTTCGTTCTCCACACCTGTGATTGGCACAACCACTTCCTATTATGCTGAATCAAGGAACACAACAACGGGTTGTATTGCTGCATCAAGAACCGGGGTAACCGCTGCTATAAATCTTTCACCATCTGCTCCGTCAGTTCTGGGCAATGCAGTTTGTGGCCCTGGCACCGTTACGCTTTCGGCAACTCCCGGTACCGGTGAAACGATCGACTGGTATGCAACAGTCTCAGGTGGTACCGCTTTACCTAGCAGCTCGTCTGTATTTACCACACCTGTTATCAACGCAACTACTGCTTATTATACGGAAGCAAGGAATATAGCAACAGGCTGTATATCTTTTACAAGAACAGCCGTAACTGCTACGGTAAATGCTTTACCGGTTGAACCGGCAGGCACCGGAGATGCAGGATGTGGAACAACTGTCTTAACAATATTTGCAGCAGCAGGTAGCGGAGAAACCATCGATTGGTATGCCACTCCATCCGGGGGTAGCGCTTTATCAATTGGATCATCATCTTTTACAACGCCGTCGATTAGCAGCACTATCGGCTATTATGCTGCAGCAAGAAACATTACCACAGGTTGCAGCTCCTTATTAAGAACAGCCGTGACTGCTACGATAAACCAGGCAACAAATAGTATAACGCACATATCTATTTGTGCAACAGCCTTGCCATACATATGGAATAACAACAGTTTTAGCAGCGGAGGTGTTTATACCGTAACACTGCTAAACTCGGCAGGCTGTGACTCACTGGCAAAATTATTTTTAGATGTGGCAGCTGCTATCAATATTCAAACGGTAACGGGTGGAGGCTCTTACACGATCGGTGGTTCAGGTGTTTCTGTTGGATTGGTCAGCTCAGAAAGTGGTGTTAACTACCAGTTGTATGCAGATGGAAGTTCCGTAGGGGCCGTTGTTGCCGGTACGGGCGGAAGTATCAGTTTTGGAAACCAGTTGCAGGAAGGGGTTTATTCAGTAGTCGCGACAACATTTGTTTGTTCCCAAACGATGTCGGGTACTGTTACCGTTAGCATCGTAAGTGGACCACCTGCCGTGTTTACGGTAACAGGTGGTGGTACTTATTGTGCCGGGGGCACAGGAATTTCTGTAGGACTTGCAGGATCCCAAACGGGTATAAACTACCAGCTGCAACGTAGTAACGGAACGGTTAATGTTGGCAGTGTGGTGACAGGAACCGGCACGGCGATAAGCTTTGGGTTGCAAACAGTGGCAGCTGACTACTCTGTGCTGGCAACCAATACCGTTAGTCTTTTCACACAGGTTATGCTGAACGGTGTTACTATACGGATTGCTGCGCTGCGAAGTCCTTCGGCTCCCGGCGTTATAACGGGTAACGCCGATGCATGTCCATACATAGGTAATGGCACAGTTACTTACACAATCAGGCAGGCTGCAAACGCCACCTCGTATTTATGGACTACGCCATCCGGCGCGACGATTATTGGAAACAATACCGATACAAGCGTTGTGGTTTCCTATGGTGCATCTTTTGTGTCAGGAAACCTTTCAGTAATCTCGGTAAACAGCTGTTTTGGCAATGCAGCAAGCACTGCAAGAAGCCTGGCTATCGTTAGGAAACTACCTTCCACGCCGGGTACCATCACGCCCTCCCTTTCAAATCCCTGCAGCATTGTAGGAACCGGATCTACGTCTACTTATACCATCAGGCAGGTAGCCAATGCTACCAGTTATAACTGGACGCTTTCAGGTGGTATTACTTTAATTGCCAACCCCGGGGATACCGGTATTGTTGTAAGATTTGAACCAGGGTTTGCCTCAGGTACTGTTAGCGTGGTTGCTTCCAATAACTGTGCAACCAGTACAGGCAGGGCACTAGCCGTAACTGCAAAAATTCCGGCAACCCCAGGCACCATTACGGGCATTACAAATGTTTGTTCTTTCGTCGGACAGGCAACCTCAGCTACGTTTAGCATCAGTTCTGTTCCAGAGGCTGGTTCTTATTTATGGACGGCGCCTGCGAATGCAACAATTGTATCGGGACAGGGAACAACATCGGTACAGGTTAATTTCGCTGCGGGTTTTACAGGCGGAAGTTTAACAGTACGTTCAGTGGGAGTTTGCGGAAATAGCGCTGTGAGATCCCTCGCGCTTGTTAAAAATGTAGCCAGGCCCGGCGTGATAAGCGCTTCTGCGGCTGCATGTCCATCTTCAACCGTCACCTACAGCATTGCAGCTGTGCCTTACGCAGTTTCTTATATATGGTCGATACCTGCAAACGCAACCTATGTTTCCGGACAAGGGACTCTAAGCTTTACCGTTAGTTACAAACCTGCATTTGTGTCCGGCACCATTACTGTGAAATCGGTGAACGACTGTTCTACAAGTGCGGTTAATTCCCTTGCTGTTGCTGCCTCAGGCTGTGCATTATTCACTTCTGCAAGGTCGACTGGAGTTGATGTACCCGTAAATGACGCGCAGGAATTAAACATTTTCCCGAATCCCAACAATGGTTTGTTTACGATCAGCTGGAACGCCGGCATAACAACAGGAAAAGTATCGGTCCGGCTGATAGATATTTACGGGAATACGGTTAAAGAACAAAAAGTTACCGCTGCTAAAGATGGGTCTGTGAAGGCAACGATGGATGCATCAATGTTAACTGGCGGCATGTACGAACTCCGCTGTTTCAATGGCAGGATGGTAAGTTCGAAGAAAGTGGTTATCATTAAATAACGTGGATCAGATCTCTCTCTTGATTGACAGGTATGATTCCGGCGATATAAAAAAAATCCGGGTAGCAGAAATAAGCTACCCGGATTTTTTTATACGTTCTCTCTTAATGTTTCATGAAACGCGGCATACTGGTGAATACAAGACCTACATTGAACTGGCTCAATTTATCAATAGGTGCACCGGCAAGTGTTTGATTGTCGCTGCTTTTCCAGGCCTTATCTTTAAAGCTGCCATTGTAACCAACCCGGAGACCAATGGAAGAATAAGGATGTTTCGCAGATCTTACTGCAAAGCCAAGGCCCAGCCGATAATTAAAAAAAGCATTTTTGAAGTCAACAGGCCTGATATTATTTTGCGCCGCTGGTGACTGGAGCACGTCATTAAAATTAACCAGGGAATTGTCTTTGTAGAAACGTGCCTGGTAATTTTGTCCACCAATTCCAACAAGTGGATAGAGCATGATGTTTTCGTTTTTGATAAGGTCATAACCGAAATCGATCCCAACTCCTAAATACCGGAGGGTGCTGCTCTTCTTTTCGCGGTCGCCACTCATGCTACTGCCCGCTGTTAATATGAAATCGGATACAAATCTTTTAAAAACTCTTACCGAGCCTACTTCAAGGGTTGCGGTATAATCTCTTAAGGTTTTTAATTCCGGCCTGGTTGCGATGCGGCTATTGAGGCCATCAAATTTTTGGAAACTAACACCTAAGCTGCGGTACAAAATGGGTGGTACGAATTCTTTGGAACTGTCTTTCTGCGCATACGAAGAAAGTGAAAGGATTGTCATCAGAAGTAACATGCTGATTTTCATAATGTGTATTTTTTGGAATTACAACAAATCTATGACCAAAAAGTTTGGACGCATTGCTGGAGTGTTAGTGACAGCGGGTGAACTGTAACAAGAAATGCCTTCTACCTGAAGATTTTACAAATTCCCTTCTTTTAAATTCTTTTTCGGTTCAGCCAGCCTGCCTCTCTTGTAAATGATCAGCCCGTTCAAAAAATTGCGTAATACCTGGTCGCCGGCCTCTACATACCCCGGGTGGTCTTCATTGCGAAAGAGGTCGCCGAGGGCGCCTTTGGTTATTTTGAAATCAACAAGAGCAAGGATCTCAAGGATTTCCTCATTTTTAAGTGAGAGGGCTACCCTTAATTTTTTTAATATATCGTTGTTGCTAAGCATGAAGCTGGTTTTTGTGGGCATAAAGTTAAGCTAAAACCGGGCGGCCGGTTAACCGCACCGGTGCGCATTGGCTGGGCCGCCAAATAGTGCCGACTAGCTGCTTACTATCGCCTAAAACAACTTCATGCCGTAATGCCCGATAGTTGTAAATAATGCGCATCTTACGAAAACGCCGACACAACACCAGGTAATCAATTTCCTTTGCGGAACATTGAAGCCTACACCAACAGCAAGGCTCACGGGAGCGCCGACCGTCATCGTTCCAAGAAACCCAAGTCCTATAATGCCATATTTATTCCAGATGCGATAAACAATTCCTGTTTTCGGTTTTTGTTCTTTGAGAGGTTTGTTGCGGTTAAGGAATTTTCGGATCGAATCACCAAGAAATGCTGCAATAAATGCACCGGCCAAACCACCGACGCAGCTGGCCGTAAATATGGTGAGCGGATGTAATCCTAAGGCAAACCCTGCCGGGATAGCCGCATAAACTTCAAAAGCAGCAAGGCCTGCAACGGTAAATATTTCTAACATGATATGAAGTAAAAATTCAATTTCAATTATATTAATAACTTCGGGCCGCAAGATAGGAACAGTTTAAGGCCGTAATATTTTTTTAACAAACTATGCATGCTTTCTTACGAACAGGAATTGGCATCGCAACATTTGTTATCCTCTAAATTATTTCCTGCATCAGGTTACCAAGTGGACCCCAAAGCGGGAAACCAGCAACGATCAACCAAACAAGCAATCGCAAACAGGATGATATTAAAGAGAAAGATTCCTACAAACCAGCATAATCTTTAATTTTGCTATCTTGACGAGGTTTTTATTTAATTTATTCTAAACTCCGGGTTTCTATCGATGCAAAAGAAAAACACGAAAGGAAAAATTCGCTTTAATTTTATCGCAGCTATTTTGTGCATCTGTTTTTTTGTATTGATAACGTACCGCAATATGTTACTGACCGAATCGGAGAGCAGCTACATAAAATCTTCACTGGAAGTTTTACTTAAACTGGAAGACATCCTCACAGATGTACAGGATATCGAAACTGGCCAGAGGGGTTTTGTTATCTCAGGAGATACGCACTTTCTTGATCCATATTTCTCCGGCCTTATAAAACTTAAACGGGATACAACAATACTCAATACTTTAACGCTTAACGATCCCTCAACAAAAGAGGAGCATGATGCATTGCTGAAGCTGGTGGGGGAAAAAGCGCAGTTTTCCAAGTTCGTGGTAGAAGCCCGCAAAGTATATGGCTATGATTCTGCCGCCTCGTACATTAAAAAGGAACATGGCCTGGTATTGATGAATGAGATACGCCAGAAGGTGGCCACACTGGAAAATAAAGACAGGGATTTATTCAGAAAATCCAACCTTAAACGCGAGCAATTGTCACAAAAAAGATCCTGGCAATTATTCTCCCTCGCTATTATATTCTTTATTATCCTTTTTATCAATTACCGGGTTATCATCACGGATTATGATCTTCAGCAAAAAAGTGAGCGGTTGCTTAAATACAATGCTTCACTTATCGGTAATATTTCTGATGCGGTGATCACGACTGATAAAGATTATAAAATTTCCAATTGGAATATTCATGCACAGGAAATGTATGGTTACAATGAAGAAGAAGTGCTGGGGCGAACGGTGGGAGAAGTATTCAGGATTAACTACGAAGACAACACCCAACCCGATTTATTGAAGGAATATACCATGAACGATAACTGGAAGGGTGAGGTGATTCATTATAATAAAAGCAACCAGCCACTCAATGTGGACGTGGCCGTTTCTTCAATTAAAGATGTGGAAGGTAACAATGTAGGCACTGTTTCCGTTATCAGGAATGTGACCGAACGCAATAAAATTGAAAGGCAATTAAAACAGCTTACCACAAATCTTGAAGAAGAAGTAAAGATTAAGGTAGCGGAGTTAAATGCGGTGTTTGAAAGGATAACAGACGCCTTTATTGCGCTTGACAATGACTGGCGTTATGTATACGTAAATAATAAGGCTGCCGAAATGCACAATTGGGATGGTAAAGACCTTATCGGTAAAATTATATGGGATGTAAATCCGGATGTCGTGGATGAACCTTTTTACGACGCCCTCCAGGAAGCAAAAAGATCCCGCCAGTCGCAGCGCCTGGAATTATATTATTCCAAAAACGATAAATGGTTTGAAGACCTGATATACCCTTCTGCAGATGGAATGTCGGTTTACTACCACGACATAACAGAAAAAAAGAAAGCAGAACAAAGATTGCTTGCATCTGAACAGGAATTGAAAATATCTAATGAACGATTTATGCTGGTGGCAAAAGCTACCAATGATGCCGTATGGGATTGGGATATGGCAACCGATGTCATCTGGGGAAACGAGAGTTTCTGTAATATCTTCGACATCGACATCAACCAGAAAATAACTTTTGAGGAATTTACTTCCCGCCTGCACAACGAAGATAAGAATGCCGTTCTGTCGAACTTTGAAATGGCTTTAAAAAACAAAACTACCTATATTATCGAAGAATTCAGGTTTAAGAATAAGGCCGGTGTTTACCTCACTTTGTACGACCGTGCCTACGTGATGTACAACAGTGAAGGTCGTGCTTACAGGATGTTGGGTGCTATGCAGGATATTACCGAACAAAAAAATGCACAATACCAGCTTGTACTGGAAAAAGAATTGTCTGATTCTATTATCAACAGCCTGCCAGGCGTGTTTTACCTGTACAACCAGGAAGGAAAGTTTTATCGCTGGAACCGGAACTTTGAACAGGTAACAGGTTACAGCGCAGACGAGATAAGCAAATTGCACCCGCTTGATCTTTTTGTGGAAGACCAAAAAGAACTTCTCAGAAATAAAATTGCAAATGTTTTTAAGAACGGTGAAGATAATATTGAAGCCAACTTTCGCCTTAAAGACGGCAGTACAATTCCTTATTACTTAAATGGTATGGTGATCAATTATGAAGGAGAGAACTGTTTGATGGGTGTAGGAATAGATATTTCTGAAAAAGTACAATCGCAACAGGAATTACAGGAAAGTGAAGCAAAGTACCGCACCCTGATAGAACAGGCCTCGGATGGCATATTCATAAGTAACCAGCAGGGCGATTACCTGGATGTAAATACAAGTGCGACTATGCTTACCGGTTATGAGAAGGACGAGTTGTTGAAATTGAATATCCGCGACATTTTATTTGAGAATGGCATTACCACAGAAAAACCAAATAATATGCTGGCCGAGGTACTGAAAGGGCAGGTTGTGATCAACGAGAGAATGATGCGGCAAAAGAATGGTAATATTATTAATGTAGAGATAAGTTCCAAACTATTGCCGGATGGGCGGTTCCAGGGAATTATCCGGGATATTACCGCACGTAAAAAAACCGAGGAAGAGATGCGGATGTCGGAACACAAGTACCGGTTGCTGTTTAACCAGAATCCAATGCCGATGTCGATGATATCATTACCACAGCGAAATTTCCTGGATGTAAACGATGCTGCCATAGAATTTTATGGCTATACAAAAAAGGAATTCCTGGAAATGAATATCAAAGACCTGCGGCCCGAAGAAGAGATAATCAACCTACCGGATATCAGCACCTATAAAGCGGGTATTAATAATACGGGTATCTGGCGCCATAGAAAAAAGGATGGTACCATTGTTAAAGTAAATATCATCACACATGATATCATCAATGAAGGGAAGCACGCCAAGCTGTTGTTGGCAAATGACATTACAGAAAAAATAATGGCGGAAGAGAAACTAAAAAAATCGCACGAGGACCTTCGGCAGCTAGCCACGCATCTGCAGGATATTCGGGAAGATGAACGTACCCGTATCGCCCGGGAGATTCATGATGAGCTTGGCCAACAGCTCACCGGACTGAAAATGGATATATCGTGGCTAAGTAAAAAAATAAGCAATGGCAGCGTGGAGATAAATCAAAAAATGACAGAAGCGTTAAAACTAATAGATGAAACCGTGAAGACCGTCCGGAGGATCGCTACGCAATTAAGGCCAAGCATCCTGGACGATTTGGGGTTGATATCTGCAATGGAATGGCAAAGTGAAGAATTTGAAAAAAGATTTAAGATCAAGACTTCTTTTGTTTCTAACAGCGCAACGGTACAGGTTGAATCAGAGATCGCGACCGGCCTGTTTAGAATATACCAGGAAAGCCTGACCAATGTACTGAGGCATTCCAAAGCAACCCAGGTAAAGGCAACACTGAATGCCAGCCACGAGTTACTTATATTACACATTGCAGATAATGGCATAGGATTTAATGCCATCGAGAATGAAAGTAAAAAAACACTTGGTTTATTAGGAATGAAAGAACGAACTTTAATCATGGGCGGTACATATGAAATAACGAGTAAGCCCGGAAATGGTACGACCGTCGTCATAACCGTGCCAGTCAATAATTGATTGCTGGTATTCGAAAGCTTTGAACTACCTAAGTTACATTTGTTAAAAAGATACATTAAACAATGATTCGCATTTTAATCGCAGATGATCATAGTGTTGTAAGAAAGGGCCTGAGGCAAATTCTTTTGGAAGGGTTTCCTACGGCTCATATTGAAGAAGTGCCGGATGCTGAAGAAATGATCAAAAAGATCATGCAGTCTCCGTGGGATGTGGTGATTAGTGACCTGTCGATGCCAGGTCGCAGCGGGCTAGAAGCATTGTCACAACTAAAGCAGATCAATCCAAAATTACCAGTGCTTATTCTAAGCATACACCCGGAGGATCAATATGCGATCCGTGTTTTAAAAGCAGGCGCTTCAGGCTATCTGAGTAAGGACATGGCGCCCGACGAATTGGTGAATGCTGTTCAAAGGGTGATGCTGGGTAAAAAATACATCACCGCTTCTATCGCAGAAAAACTGGCTTCTGTACTCGACCAGGATTCCGGCAAAGCAGCACATGAAAGTTTATCCGACAGGGAATTCAGCGTACTTAAATTACTTGCCGCAGGTAAATCGGTTTCTGAAATAGCAGAATCTCTTTTCTTAAGTGTTACTACCGTAAGTACTTACCGGTCCAGGATCATGGCTAAAATGGGCATGAAAAATAATGCTGACCTTACGCTATATTCGATAGAACATAAGCTTATTTAACTGGTCATAATTGTCATCTTGTATTACCCTACTTTGTTTCAGAGAAAGAAATGACTTCTCCCAATTATTTGGATAGCCGCAGTACCGACAATAATCTACCCACCCGATACCAATTCATATTTATTTAATTCATAATAGCCGTAGTATATATTCTACAACTATTAAAGGGCAGCCGCTACTTTTCCAGCCGCTGGTAGTATCTACCTTGCTTAACGAAACCAGCAAGCAAAATGATACCCAATAACAACGACTATAGAATTCTTATAGTTGACAGTTCTTCGATGATTGTTGATAGATTGAATAATTTGTTGATAGAAATGACTTGTATCAATTGCGTTTCCACGGCATACACCTATGGTGAGGCATTGGAAAAATTGTCGGCTGATAAATATGACGTTGTTCTTTTAGACACACAACTTCCGGGTAAGAATGGTTTTGAGTTACTTTCTTTTATCAAAGAGAATTATCCCAAAACCAAAACGATCATGATAACGAACCAGACAAGCAACCTTTACAGGAATAAGGCTGCAAAAATAGGAACAGATCATTTTATAGATAAATCTGGTGAGTTCGAAAAGGTCATAGAAATTATAAAAGAATATTCTGTAGGATATCAAATCAATTGAAACTATGAAGAACCGGGTAATCGATCAATTTCCGGTCATAACTATGAATTAAACCCACTATTGCGTGTCTTACATTTTAAGTACAGATCGTACGTTCTGAAGCCGGTATGACAACTACCGGTTTTTTTATGCATAAATGTGATCTACTGCCGACTTAAATTTTTCCATGATTACCTTTCTTTTCATGCTCAGCTTAGGAGTCATCTCACCAGTTTCAATGCTCCATTCATGGGCAAGTAATTCAAACTTTTTTACCTGCTCTACATGATTGAAGAATTTATTGAAAGACTCTATCAGCTCCCGGTACAGGTCCAGTACTTTTGGATGGTTCACGGCATCTTCATTGGTGGTAAAATTAATGGCCTTTGCTTTCATCCATTCTTTTAGATTTGGCATTGACGGAACGATCAATGCCCCAACAAATTTTTCATTGGCGCCCACAATCATAATCTGCTCAATAAAGGGCGATTCCTTCATTTTATTTTCGATGGCGGATGGAGCGACATATTTACCACCGCTGGTTTTAAAGAGTTCTTTTTTACGATCGGTTATTTTTAAAAACTTATCCCCTTCAAAAACACCAATATCACCGGTATGAAGCCAGCCGTTGATGATGGTTTCTGCTGTTAATCCAGGATTTTTATAGTAACCCATCATAACACTCGGGCCTTTTACACATATTTCGCCATCTGCTTCCAGCTTTAATTCCTGCCCTTCAATCAGGGGACCCACCGTTCCAAATTTTGTTCCTCCTTTTTTCTGGCAATTCACTGTAATAACCGGGCTATTTTCTGTTGGTCCGTAGCCTTCATAAATGGGTATTCCTGCCGCAGTAAATATCCTTATGAGTCTTACCTGGCAGGCTGCTCCACCAGTTATTATAAAGCCGATGTTGTTGCCCAATGCTTCCCTCCATTTATTAAAGATTAGTTTATTGGCCAATGCCAGCTGCATATTATATAACACGCCACCACTTTTTAGATTGTCATATTTTTCACCTAAAGCCACGGCCCAGTCAAACAATTTTCTTTTGATGCCGGTGAGTTCTGCGCCCTTCGCCATGATCTTTTCATATACTTTTTCAAGCAACCTTGGCACGGTTGTAAATAAATCTGGTTTTACTTCTTTCAGATTTTCACCAATCGTATCCAGGCTATCGGCATAATAAATTGATATACCGGTAGAAATATAGATGTAGGAAACCATCCGCTCAAAAATATGGTTCAATGGAAGAAAACTTAGTGCTTTCGCATGTGGTCTGTCTTCAAAAGGAAATGATTTTTTAGAGTTGGTAACATTGCTCACCAGGTTGCGGTGACTTAGCATTACGCCTTTAGGCGTTCCCGTTGTACCGGAAGTATAAATGATCGTGGCACAATGCAAAGCAGTGATCGTTTTTTTTATGTCATTCACTTTCTGCTCCCCGGCAACACCCGGTTCACAGATCTTTTTCCAATAATCTGCAGTTGGCAATTCGTCAAAGCTGTAAATATTGATGAGGGAAGGAATTTTATTTCGGATGCTGTTTACCTTATCTAAAATATCCTGGCCGCTAATAAAAACATGTTTGATGCTGGCGTCTTTAAAAATAAATTCCAGTTCATTTACATTGGTGGTGGGATAAATGGGACAAAGTACAACGCCAACCTGCTGGCAGGCCATGTCAAGCATTAGCCATTCTGGCCTGTTACGGGATATTACCGCTATCTTATCCTGGTTCTCAACGGTCATGTCATGTCCGCTAAGACCCAATCTTAATAAACCGGCACTTAATTTATTTGTGATGTCTGCTACCTGGCTGGTACTGTATTTGATCCATTGCCCGTTTTCTTTCCCGGCCAACATATCCTCTTTCGGAAATTTTTCCAACTGGTAAGACAAGAAATCAAATATCCTGGATTGATCATTCATTTGTAAGCATTTAGTATGGTGACAATAGTTTTCCAAAGTAATAAAATGAGTTTAGAACCATGGACTAAGAATAAGGAATGAGTTTTTTTGAATGATCGTGCTCGTCATCGGAGATCGCTTCAAAGCCTTCACTAATCACCCATTCACTTATAGCCCTGCGCCAAGGGCACCTTAAATATCCTTCCTTTTTGAAAATTGGTAAATGCGGTATAATCTTCTGTGTGATTCACCGTCCAGTTTTGGAAACGGACCAGGTTTTCTGAAGAACCAAAGATCCATTGGTTGTAAGCGTCGAACAAACCATCCTGCAACAATTGTTGCTGGTAATCAAAAAGCTTGTAAGGAAATTTCGTTTTGTAATCGCTACTCCAGTCAAGAATAAAGCGTGTACGGATCATGGTAAGTGATTCGGTATTAATACCCTGCCCTGCCACGGATGACTGCTTATTCATGGTTTGCAAAAAAGCCTTTTCAAAGTTACTTTTCTCCCTGGCATCCTGTTCCAGGTTGGCGTTTAAGAATAACTTTTTATAACTGTCCAGTAAAATATCTTTTATCTCCGGTGTGCTTCTGCTAAATGGTTCCATGTTCACAAAAAGTTCTCCGTACAGGATGGTCCATATTTTATCTGAAATAAGATGGTAATACCTGCAGGCGTTATAATAATTCTTTGAATAGGACGGATCATTCTCAATTCCTTTTTCCCATTCTTTAATGGCTTCATTGTTTTTCCGGGCCCATAGTAACTCCCCGTATTCATTGTACAAAGGACCGCTCTTCGGAAATCTTTTTATGCCTTTTTTATACAACTTTTCACACTCCTTCAGCATGTTCAGCTCTTTATAAATATAGCCTGCTATTTGGAAACTTTGGTCATCTGCCTCTTGCCTTTCCAGCAACGGCTTTATTATTTCCAGCGCTTTTTTATTGTCTTTCTGAAAATAATAACTTAACGCAAGGTCCTTTGAAATAGCGGCGTTTGTAGGATCCTGCTGCAGGCCGCGGTTTAGTACGATAATAGCATTCGCATAATCGCCCTGCCGCATAAATGTTTTGGCTGTTTCATGCAGCTGACGGATATCCGTTTGAGCAGCGCAGCAAAAGGAGCTAAGTAAAAAGCAAAATTGAAAAAACTTTTTTTTCATGGTATGGTAAAGATAAAAAAAGAGACGCGATAAAGCATCTCCGGAAAAGGCAACCAGGATTATTTAAAATGTATTGGCAGGCAATGATGAGGGCCGTGTTTTTCTAAATTATCAGTCAATCAAATGCGTTAGCAGGCCATCACGAAGCTTTGGCTCAAACCAGGTGCTCTTGGGGGGCATGGTATTGCCACTGTCGGCGATGTTGAATAATTGTTCGATGCTTACGGGGAACAAACTGATGGCCAATGCCACTTCGCCGCTGTTCACTCTTTTTTCCAGTTCCTCAAGACCCCGGATACCACCTACAAAATCTATCCTTTTATCGGTGCGTTGGTCTTTTATTCCCAGGATGGGATCCAGCACATTTTGTTGTAGAATAGTGATGTCCAGAATTCCAATAGGATCTTCTGTAAACGTACCCGGTTTTGATGTAAGCCTGTACCATTGATGGTTCATATATAAGCCAAACTGGTGCAACGCTTCGGGGCGGTAAGCGGTTTCTTTTTTTTCTACAGTAAAATTTTGTTCCAGTAATTGCAGGAATGCAGTTCCACTTAATCCATTCAGGTCTTTCAATATCCTGTTGTAATCCATGATGTGCAACTGGTTAGAGGGAAACAGGGTAGTCAAAAAATAGTCAGCATTCGGTGTGGCATTTTTCCCCATGGCGCTGCGTACTTTGGCAGCTGACGCCGCACGGTGATGACCATCTGCAATGTAAGTGCAGGGCGCATGTGTTTTAAACAGTTGAGTGATGTTCCTGATAGTGGCGTCGTCATTCACAATCCAGATACTGTGTTGTATCCTGTCGTCTGCAGTAAAATCGTATTGAGGATTTTTTTCAGTTGTCCATTTATTAATCAATGCATCTACCGCATCAATATTTTTATAAGCCAAAAAAACATTCCCGGTTTGGGCACCTGTTGTTTTAATGTGATTGATACGATCCTGTTCTTTTTCCGGACGGGTAAATTCGTGTTTTTTTATCAGGTCTTTTTCATAATCATCCACGGCACTGCCGCAAACCAGGCCCGTCTGGCTTTTCCCATTCATTACAAGCCTGTAAATATAATAACAGGGTTTGTTTTCCCTGAAAAGAATATTCCGGCTAATAAATGCTTCTAAATTTTCTTTTGCCTTATCATATACTTTTTGAGAATGAGCGTCTGTAGTTTCCGGAAGATCAATTTCACTCTTGGTGATGTGCAGGAAACTGTTGGGATTTCCCTGGGCTTCAACTTTTGCTTCTTTGCTGTTTAAAACATCATACGGTCTTGATGCAACGCTCTTCGACAGTTGCGCTTCGGGCCTTAATGCTTTGAATGGTGTAATTGTAATCATGCTGCTGTAAAAATAGTATGGCGTTAGGTGTTTATTAGTTTGTAAATATAACCCGATAGGCCTGAAAGCATTTATAATTTATTGGTTCAATTTAAGTAAACGTTCCTTTTCAAGTTGTAAAAAAATGTTCCAGTCTTCCTGTTTTTTGCTGTTGATACTATGGTTGGTCTCCTCGTCATATTTTTTGCCAAGGGCCGCATACTTTTCAAAGCTTGCCTCAAAGACAGACTGTACGGTGGAACCAAAGTTTGCTTTTGTCAGCACGGTAGTTTGCAAAATCGCCATTATTTCAAGTTGACACAACCTTCCAATGTCAAAATGACCTTGCTCATGTTTCAGCAGTTCTGTTGTACCCTTCCCTTTTTTCAACCATGATTTCCGTTTATTAAATGTCAAAGTAAGGGCCACATTTTTACTGGTGATTTTGTCGGCGTTTGCCCCGGTGGTGGTTGTAAAATCCAGGTTCCAGAAAGTTTCCGCAAAAAAAGAAGAACCTCTGTCCGGCTTTCCCTGGAAATCTTCCCATGCCAGCAGCCGTTCGCCGCGTTGGTCCGCGATGATCACCTCCTGCGCATTGGTATGCAAAAAAGAAATGCAGTTAAAAAGCAGGACCAATAATTTAGACATTGTTTTCATGAATAATATAGGCTTTGGTTACATATTTCCGGAGGCGGAAGCTTATCTCCTCTTAACGTGAGTAGCTTTTTAAAGGTGAATAATTTTATTTTATAAATTGCTATTGTTCGATCGGGCGTGTTGGGATTATATTTAGGTCGTGCTGCCATGAGGCCAGGAATTTTGGCGTACAATGATCATCTTTTTTCGGCGAAATCCTTCATCGCTTTTACCAAAACGAGCACACTGCTAATTGGCAAAGCGTTGTACAGGGACGCACGAAAACCACCCACACTCCGGTGGCCTTTTATGCCAACAATACCGAGCGACTGCGTATATTTTAAAAAGTCAGCCTCCTTTCCCGGATCATTCATAACAAAGCATACATTCATTTTGCTCCTGTCTTCTTTAACAGTAGTGCCGGTGAACATTTCATTCTCATCTATCTCTTTGTATAATAAAGCAGCTTTCTCGTTGTTCAGTTTTTCAATTGCAGCTACACCCCCCTGTGATTTAAGCCATCGTAAAGTGAGCATGCATACAAACACGGAAAATACAGGCGGTGTATTCAGCATACTACCTTCATTTATATGGTTACGGTAATCCATGATGGTAGGAATAGCCCTCTTTATTTTGCCGAGGATATTTTTATTTACCACCACCAGGTTTACGCCGGAAGGCCCCATATTTTTTTGAGCCCCTGCATAAATAAGGTCGAAAGCATTAAAATCAAGTACCCGGCTCATGATATCGCTGCTCATATCTGCCACCAGCGAATTGCTTGTTGCAGGAATGCGTTGCCATTGTGTGCCGTAAATGGTATTATTGGTAGTAATGTGCAGGTATTTTGAATCGTTAGGAACAGCGAAATCTTTTGGGATGAAGTTGTAATTTTTTTCTTTGGAAGAACAAACCACTTCCACTTTGCCAAAAAATTTTGCTTCTTTGATAGCCTTGCTTCCCCATACACCCGTATCCGTGTAAGCAGCACTGTCTTTTGGATCCAGCAGGTTCATGGGCACCTGCATAAATTGTGTAGATGCGCCCCCATGTAAAAAAAGAACTTCATGATTGGCATCTAAATGCATAAGTTCTTTTACCAGCGACCTTGCTTCTTCCATTACCGATGTAAATTCTGCTGTACGGTGGCCGAATTCGAGTATGGATAAACCCGAGTTATTCCAGTTCAGTACAGCAGCGGCTGCCTGTTCAAATACTTCTTTTGGTAAAATGGAGGGTCCCGCGTTAAAATTATGTACCATGAAAACAACAGTTAGTTATAGTGAGAAGTGTTTTTAAAAATGAGTGGCAAAAGTACCAAAATTAAAAATGCGTAGAGCAGGTTTTTAATAGCGGTTTTCCAAATATTCCTTTAGTGATCAACCTGTTTATTGATCCCGCAATGTTTGAATTTGACGGTTGGAAGATATTCCAGACAAGCTTATTTATCGCTTTCCAATGTATTGGGATGGGTGATGTCGGCCGGAAGGACACTATTATAAATGTACAAAATAAAAAATTTTCAGGTCATTCTTCCTGGCGCCCGATCATTTTTTCCGTTGCTTTCCAGGATTGATTCAGGTTATCAAACTCTTTTATTTCAGCTTCGGAGAATTGTTGTTTTACCAGGCTTTTAAGATCGGGCTGCCCGGCATTTACCCATGCGGTAAACCAGAAAGACGCAATGCAAAAAATAGACTGCCGCATACGGCGCTCGATCATTCCGTCTAATTTTTTATTGAAAGCAATGGTAAAAGCCGATGAATACTGCCGGATCACTTTACCATTTCTTTCTTCAAAAGAATATTTTTGATCCTCCGAAAACGATTTGGACAATTCTCTTTCAAAAGTCAATACGCTGTCGGCTGCCTTCCCACTTTCCAGCACACGGTCCCAGATAAAATCTCCGGGTTCTTTTATATAAATTGCTTTGCCAATAAAAAAATCAAACTCCTTTTCTGCAAGCAATTCCGGCACGCGGCTTTCCCAAAAACCATGAATGCCTTTTTGATTGGTTAGCTGACCATTGTGGTTACTGCTGGCGTGTAAGGGCACGTGTGCATCAGCAATATAGTGCCCGATTTCTGCGCTGTTTTTCATGATGCGGCTGAAATTCTTTTCTTTAAAAGCGGCGGTCAGCCTGCCAAGCATTGTTTGCACATGCCAGGGTACAATGCCGTGTGCCTTCAAACTATCTTCTGTAAATTTCGCAACGGCTTCGGTCCATTTGTGCGGCAATGCTTCGTAGGGGTATTTGCCATAATGATCGATGTCTATATAATGGCGTGGCCCCTCATCAGGTACACCATAACGGCGTTTATCAGGATCAATGGCGTGCTCTGAAATAAAATTGATATTCGGTTTGTACAACAACATCATTTCTGGCGGCAGCAAAAAAACAGCATAATAATTTATTTTTTGGTGTGCATAAAATCCCCAGCAATAAGATGGCAGGTAAGCAAGCAATAGTATACTGCTCAACAGTAAAGAACGCAACGCACTTTTCATACTAATAAATTAGGTGGTTAAATGTAGGGAATTTTATGAATAGCTGTATGAGTGAATTGAGAATATTGAATGATAAAAACCTGCGTGTAACGATAAAAGGTAATATTTTATTAGAGATAATTCCCGGATTTGTAAACGGATTGGAGAACTTTCCCTGGAGCTACACAATTCATATTTTCATCGTTCACTATGTAAGTCCTCCATGCCTGTTCCTTCACCCAGATCTGTAACTCCGCCACTAACGGCAAACTTCATGGTTTGTGTACTACTATAATGGAGTATTGGTTTTATCCTGTTTTTTGGAATAATGTACACATTTCCTGCCACGGAATAGGCCATCGGGACATACACCGAAACGAAATCTTTTAATCCAAAATCACTCATGTCTTCGCGGGTCACAAAACCGATACGCCAAACATCGTTGTCATCCACATTAGCCAGCACATTCTGTGTAAATTTTTTTTTGTCGCCCGCAAACGCTTCAAAAAAATCCCGGGTTGTGCCATATATATGTTTAAGACCCGGCGTTTTCTGCATGAATTTATCCAAAAAACTCACAATTCTGCCCGTTATAAAGAACGAACTGAAGTAGCCAATAACAATAAGGGCGGCAATGATGATCACAAAGCCGAGGCCGTAATTCTGCACATGAACCCTGCCCTGTTCATCGATGGTAGAAAAGATGGGCAACCACCCATCAATAGTAGAAACTACAAAATAGAGCGCATACAATGTTATCGCTACCGGGGCCAGGATAAGCATTCCCTGGAGAAAATACTGTAGCAATTTTTTTGCATCAAAGGGGTTTGCCATTTGGAAAGATTTAGGCAACAAAGGTAACCTGCTATGTGCTGTCAGCCATCAGAAATCAAATCGCGGGAAATAACCTTTAGCTAAACTAAAAACTTGAAACGATTGGGGCTCCCGCAATGACATGCCGCCACCATGTTAAATAATTATTACGAATGGTAATTATTCATGATGGAAACTTGCGTTACGAAAAAAGTTTCCTTAGTTTTGCCGTCGATTATGATTGAAATACAAGATACAGGCATACGGATAAGGCAAAAGGCGGACGAGCTTTTTATGCAGTATGGTTTACGTAGTGTAAGTATGGATGATATTGCGAATGGGCTTGGGATCAGCAAAAAAACGATCTACCAGTATTATGCGGATAAAGATGAGTTGGTAAATGCTGTTGTGGGGGCAATTATTAAAAAAAACCAGTCAACCTGTGATTTTGACAGAACCAGTGCAGCCAATGCTGTTCACGAGATTTTTCTTGCTATTGACCTGGTAAAGGAATTATTCCGCTCTATGAATCTTTCCCTGTTGTTTGATATGCAGAAGTATTATCCCGGCGCCTATAAAATGTTTTCGGAACATAAGAATGACTACCTGTACGGCGTAATTCGCGAAAATCTTCTCAGGGGATTGAAGGAAGAATTGTACCGGCCAGACATTAATATAGAAGTATTGTCACGCTACCGCGTGGAAAGCATCACCCTTCCGTTTTATCCCGATTTTCATACAAAAGTGAAATCGGGCCTTGCGGAAATTGAAGAGGAACTCACCATTCATTTTCTTTATGGGCTGGTTTCTAACAAAGGATATAAGCTTATCCTGAAATACCAGGAAGACAGAAATAAAAAATTATTAGCAGATGCAAAGAAATAGACTGATGAATAAAAAAATAATGATAGCCATGCTGCTGTTTACTAACAGCTATGCCTATTCGCAGTTAGCGGTGCCGCCTCCACCGCAAAAAGTAAATGAATTTAGCCTGGCGCAGGCATTGGAATATGGTAAACTGCACAATGTGCAGGTCCAAAATGCCTTGATAGATATTAAGATTCAGGAGCAGGTAAACAGGGATATTACATCGATTGCCTTGCCACAAATAAATGGGAACGGCGCATTGACTGACTACCTGAATATTCCCACTACTTTATTGCCGGGAGAAATTGTCGGCCAGCCATCAGGCACATTTGTACCCGTAAAATTTGGAACGAAGTGGACTTCAAATGCAGGTGTTTCTTTAAGCCAGCTGGTATTCGACGGGCAGGTGTTTATTGCCTTAAAAGCAAGAAACGGCACCATACAACTGGCAAAAAAAGTGGAAGAGATTACGGAAGAAAATATCCGTGCAAATGTTTACAAAATATATTACCAGCTGGTGCTGAGTAAAACGCAGATGCAGTTGCTGGATGCAAACCTGGAAAGGCTGCAAAAATTACTACATGATTTCCAGATAATGTATGATAATGGCTTTATTGAAAAACTGGATATTGATAAGGTTACCGTGCAAATCGCCAACCTCCAGTCAGAAAAGATTGCTGTTAATAATATGATCCGGAATGGTTTCACTGGTTTGAAAACATTGATAGGTTTTCCCGTTAGGGACAGCCTGCTCCTGACAGATTCATTGAGTGATGACCAGGTGAAAGAAAACGTACTCGAAATAAACCAGTTCAATTACAGCGAACGAAGGGATTACCAGGTAATGGAACTTACCAATAAACTAAATGCATTGAACGTAAGAAGGTATAAACTTAGCCAGTTGCCTACACTTTCATTGGTAGGCAATTATAGCAAACAGGCTCAGCGAAATCAATTTGATTTCTTTGGGAAAGGAAGTTGGTTCACCACATCTTTTATAGGATTGCAATTGAACGTTCCCATTTTCCACGGGTTTTCACTGAGTTCAAAAACCCAGAAGGCCCGGTTGGAATTGAGACAGAGTCAGAATATCCAGGAAAATCTGAAGAACAGCATCGACGGGGAAATACAAAACGCCCGAAATAATTTTGCCACAACTGTTACGTCGATGGATTTTCAGAAAAAAAATATGGTGCTGGCAGAGAAAGTGTATGACCAGACAAAGAAAAAATACGAGATCGGAACAGGTTCCACAACAGAGATCAACACAGCGCAGGTTGACCTGAAGGCAGCCCAAACAAATTATATCAATGCGCTGTACGACGCCATTATAGCAAAAGTAGATTTCTTAAAAGCAACCGGAAAATTATAATATCGAACTAACAAACAAATAAAATGAAAAAAATAACCAAGTTACTTATTGTGATAGCTTTAATAGCTTTCATAACGTCGTGCGGCGACGGCAGCAAAGATGGCAATGCTGTTATCAACAATAAAAAAGCGGCATTGGAAAAATTAAAGGCTACTAAAACAAAAACAGACGAGGGAATAGCAAAACTCCAGGAAGAGTTGAGTAAACTGGATTCGAATGCAGATAATTCAAAAATAAAACTTGTTGGAATTGCCGCAGTGGGTGTACAGGATTTTAAACATTACATTGACCTCCAGGGAAGGGTAGACGCTGAAAATATTTCTTATATTTCTCCACGCGGGATGGGTGGACAGGTGAAAGCAATATTTGTAAAACAGGGCCAGCGGGTTAGCAAGGGCCAGCTTTTATTAAAATTAGATGATGCCATCATGCGCCAATCAGTTGTAGCAGCACGTCAACAACTGCAGGGAATAAAAACACAGCTAAACCTGGCGAAAGACCTGTACAACCGGCAGAAAAATTTATGGGACCAGGGTATTGGTACGCAGGTGCAGTTACTTACCGCTAAAACAAATGTAGAAGGACTGGAAAATCAATTAAGTAGTGCAGGTGAACAAGTAAAGGTTTCTGTAGAACAGCAAAATACGTCTAACGTTTACAGTGATGTTAGCGGTATAGCTGATATCGTGAACATAAAAGTAGGGGAAACATTTTCCGGTATGACTGCGACTGGTCCTCAAATTAAAATAGTAAACAACAGTAGCCTTAAAGTGGTAACCAATGTTCCTGAAAATTATATAAGCCGTTTGAAAAAAGGAACACCTGTTGTGATCAGTATCCCCGATGTAAATAAAACGATTAATGCGGCCATCACGCTGATCAGTCAGTCGGTTGACCTCACCTCGAGGGGTTTTATTGCAGAGGTAAAGATTCCGGCGGATCCCGCTTTAAAACCCAATCAGTCTGCGGTAGTCAAAATTCTTGATTACTCCGCTCCTGCGGCCGTTGTAATACCGGTGAACACCGTTCAAAGTGATGAAAAAAATAAGTATGTATATGTGTTGGAAAAAAACAGCAAGGGCAAGCCAATTGCAAAGAAAAAGATCATCAATATCGGTGATGTATATGGTGAACTGGTAGAAATTAAAAGCGGTCTTGCGGCAGGTGAACAACTGATCACCGAAGGTTACCAGAATTTATACGAAGGGCAATTGGTAGGAACAGATGTGAAATAATAAGGCTGCCTGCTCCATGTTGGCTGGCTGCATAATGCTGAAAAAGTAAAAGGGAGTGACACAACGATGGTGAGTATATAACTAACGGACGATCTCAAAATAATATGTATGAATTTCATAGAAGGAGTAAAAGATAAATTTAAGGAATTTGGACCAACGAGCTGGGCGGTTAACAGCCGTACGGCCATTTACATCATCGCAATATTAATATCTGCTTATGGTGTAATTAAGTTCAATACCATGCCCAAGGAACAGTTCCCGGATATCGTGGTGCCTACGATCAGCGTTACCACTGTTTATGTGGGTAATTCTCCAAAAGATATTGAGAACCTCGTAACCAGGCCGATTGAAAAACAATTGAAAGGCATCAGTGGCGCCAAAGTCAAAAAGATCACCAGCACTTCGCAGACTGATTATAGCCTTATCATTGTTGAATTTGATACCGATGTAAAAACAGAACTGGCCAAGCTCAAGGTAAAAGATGCAATAGATAAAGCACAAACTGATTTGCCGAATGACCTTACTTCCCAACCCAATGCCCAGGAATTTGCTTTTAGTGAAATGCCCATCATGTTTGTGAACCTTAGTGGAGATTTTGACGGTCCCAAGCTGAAGCAGTATGCCGACAGGATGCAGGATAAGATTGAAGAACTGTCTGAAATAACCCGGGCCGAAATTGTTGGTGCGCCGGAAAGAGAGATACAGGTAAACGTGGACCCGTATAAAATGCAGGCGGCCAGGATAAGTTTTATGGATATTGAAAATGCCATCAGCAGGGAAAATCATGATATTACCGGAGGTTTGATAGAAGTGGGAGAAATGAAGCGAACATTAAAAGTGAAGGGCCAGTTTGCCAGTGCATTGGATTTGCAGAACATCATTGTAAAAAGCAGTTCTCAGGGCGCCACGCTTTATTTGAAAGATATAGCCGAACTAAAAGATACCATAAAAGACAAAGACAGTTATGCCCGTTTGGATGGGAAAAATGTTGTTACACTCAACATTGTAAAACGTGCCGGCGAAAACCTGATCAGTGCTGCAGGTAAGGTTAAAGACATCGTTGAAAAGATGAAGAAGGGGGGAGAGTTGCCCAACGATCTTAAAGTAGTGATCACCGGTGACCAGAGTAAAGCTACCGCTACTTCTTTTAACGACCTTGTAAATACCATTATAATTGGTTTCGTTTTGGTGTTGTTGGTACTCATGTTTTTTATGGGTGTTACGAATGCATTCTTTGTAGCCCTGAGTGTGCCCCTAAGCGTGTTCGTTGCCTTCCTCTTTTTACCCATAGCAGATGCCATTGTTGGTACACCGGTAACCCTTAATTTTATTGTTTTGTTTGCGTTGTTATTTGGGTTGGGTATTATCGTGGATGATGCCATTGTAGTGATAGAAAATACGCACCGTATCTATAACAACGGAAAGATACCAATCGTGAGAAGTGCCAAAGAAGCGGCCGGGGAAGTATTCATCCCGGTATTGGCCGGAACTGCAACCACGCTGGCGCCCTTCTTTCCGCTCTTATTCTGGAAAGGCATCATTGGTAAATTTATGATCTACCTCCCCACGATGCTGATACTAACGCTGGCCGCATCGCTGATCGTGGCATTTATTTTCAATCCCGTTTTTGCAGTTAGCTTCATGAAACCGGAAGGAAAGGAATTTGAAGAACCTAAAGCCGGCTTATTTAAAAAATGGTGGTTCTGGGCTGCCATCATCGCTGCCGTTATACTCCATCTTTTTGGCTCGCACGGGTTTGCTAATTTCCTATTGTTTATGATGTTACTGGCTGTGTTAAACCGGTACCTGTTCAGGGGAATTATCCATAGTTTTCAAAACAGGATATTACCAGGTTTGATGAAACGTTATGAAACATTATTGCGCTGGGTATTAAAGGGAACGAGGCCGGCATGGGCGCTTGTCATGCTGTTTGTGTTGTTTCCAATATCCGTTGTGTTGTTAATGGCAAGAGGAAATAAGAGTACCTTCTTTCCAAGCGGTGATCCTAATTTTATTTATGTGTACCTCAAACTGCCGCCTGGTACAGATATCAAACGTACGGATAGCATCACATCAATTTTGGAGAAAAGGGTGTATAAAGTATTGGAAGCAGAAAAGCCAGGCACGGAAGGCAGTATAGTAGAAAGTATCATTACCAACGTAGCCAACAGTGCCAATAATCCAAGAGACAACAACCGGAGTGTGCAGCCTAATTTAGGCCGCATCCAGGTTTCATTTGTAGAATATGAGAAGCGCCATGGAAAAGCTACCAGGCCATTCATGGATTCGATCAGGACTAAAATGGGCGGTATTCCGGGTGCCAGCATCGAAGTGGCACAGGAAGATGGGGGGCCACCAACGGATCCGCCGGTGAACATAGAAATTGCCGGAGATAATTTTGAGGAGATAGCCAAAGTTGCGGGTAACCTTTCCAGTTACCTGGATACAAACCAGATCTACGGTATTGAAAACCTGCACATGGATGTTGACCTCAACAGCCCGGAAATAACGGTGAATGTTGACCGGGAAAAGGCGATGATGGAGGGACTGAGTACTGGCCAGATCGGATCAGAGATACGCACTGCTGTTTTTGGAAAGGAAGTAAGTAAGTTAAAAGATGGTGAGGATGAGTATAAGATACAGTTGCGTTACACAGACTTGCTCCGCAATAATATCACAGACCTGATAAACATGCGCATCACATTTATGGATATGAATACCATGCGTATAAAATCTGTGCCCATTAGTGCGGTTGCAAGCGTGGACTACACCAATACGTCTGGCGCTATCGCCCGTAAAAATGTGAAGCGCACCATTCAACTGCAGTCCAATGTTCTTGATCCAACTATGGCAGGAGAAGTAAATAAACAGCTTGGGCTCAGGATAGCCGATTTCAAGACAAAAAGCCGGATACCGGTTGATGTTACGATAAAACAATCGGGGCAGGGCGAGCAGGAACAGGAAAATATTGTATTCCTCGGAACGGCGCTTGCGATTGCGCTCGGATTGATATTCCTGATACTGGTACTGCAGTTCAATTCATTGAGCAAAGCTGTGATCGTTCTTACAGAGATATTCTTTTCAATTATTGGAGTATTGCTGGGGTATGCATTCACCGGGATGACCATTGCAACCATCATGTTGGGCGTGGGTATTATAGGACTGGCAGGTATCGTAATTAAGAATGGTATTTTATTGATCGAATTTACGGATGAGTTACGGGGCAGGGGATTGAAAACAAGGGAAGCCGCCATACAGGCGGGTAAAATCCGTATCATACCGGTAATGCTTACTGCCATTGCAACGATGCTTGGATTGTTGCCGCTCGCAGTAGGATTCAATATTAATTTCGTTTCTATGTTCCAGCACTTTAACCCGCATATTTTCTTTGGTGGTGATAGTGTTGTTTTCTGGGGACCGTTGAGCTGGACCATCATCTTCGGGTTGATCTTTGCATTTTTTCTTACCCTGATCATGGTACCGAGTATGTATATTATTTCTGAAAGGTTGAGAAGGCCTATGCTGAAATTTTATGGTACAAAATATATTGCAGTTTTTGCGATCTTCCTTGGCCCGTTCTTTTTCATTTTTGTTGGGCTGATGTATCTGGGTCGGAGAATACAGGGCAAAAAAGTATGGAATGGCAAATTAAAAGACGGGAAGCGTTAACTATCCCCGGAATTTTTTTTCACCTTCAACGGTTCTTGTGGTAAAAAAATCATTTCTGCAATAACAGTATTAGTATTTTTTAAAAAGGTTCATTTTGCCCGACGGGAAGGTAAAATGAACCTTTTTCATTTTACAATCGTTAATAACTTTATGAAAAAAATCATCCCGCTGCTATTCATTGCTGCGTTGTCTCAGCCAGCAATCAGCCAAATCAACCCTTTGGATAATTTTAATGCGCAAAAGAATAAAACAAGCAAAACAGGTTTTATTGTTTTAGGAAGCTGGGCAGCTGCAAATATGATTTATGGCGGCGTTGCCACATCCGGTGCCCAGGGTTCCAATAAATATTTTAACCAGATGAATATCATGTGGGGTGGCGTAAACCTTGGACTCGCTGTGATGGGGTACCTGGGTGCAAAAAGGGAAACAGGGCTAAGCTATGAGCGGACATTAAAAAAGCAGGTAAACCTGGAAAAGACATTCCTGTTCAATGCCGGGCTTGACCTTACTTACATCGCAAGTGGATTGTACCTGAAAGAAAGATCAAAGAATGTAACAAAGAATTCGGCCAAGTTCAAGGGTTATGGAGAATCGGTTATTTTCCAGGGAGCCGGCCTGTTACTTTTTGATGCCATCATGTACAGCCTGCACACTCGTCATGGAAAACAATTATACAAACTGGCAGAAAAAGTACAACTGACGGCAACGCCGGGCGGCATCGGAATGTTGGTTAAATTATAGGTTTTATAAATTGCCGTTGACAAAAAGTCAACGGCAATTAGTTACATTACTTCCTGTTACCATCGCTGTCCAATTCTACTATTTCATAACCCATCTTTTCCAGCCCGGGTAAAATTTTCGTTTTATCTCCAACCAGTAAGATATTCATCTTATCAACATGCAGCCATTTTTTTGCCAGGGTATCTATTTCAGCCTTGGTTATATTTTTTAAGATTGCATTTTGTGTATTAACATAATTCGCGGGCAGGTTGTATTCAAGTATGCGGCCAATGAACCCCGCTTTTTGCCCGCCTGTTTCATACAACAATGCATCCCGTTGCCCCAGAGCGCTTTTCATAAAAGTTATTTCATCCGGCGTAATGCCTTTGTCTGCATAGTTTTTTATTTCTTTAATTACCTCCGCAAGGGCACTATCGGTGGCGTCTGCACGAATTCCTGAACTAAAGGTGTAAGTACCACTGAATTTATCGCCTGAAAAATTAGAACGGGCGCCGTAGGTCCAGCCTTTGTCTTCCCGCAGGTTGATATTAAGCCGGCTGTTGAAATTAGCCCCCAGCACATAGTTCATAAGGTCTGCACGGTAGTATTCCCCGGTCGCATCGTACAATAAACCTGTCACCATACCAACCCTGAATTCTGTTTGTGCAGCTTTGGGAACGTCAACAAGGTAAATAATGGTTTTATCTACAACCGGAGCGGCCGGTACTTTTGAAAAATTAATTTTTTTATTCGGTAATTTATTTAAGAAAGTAAGCTTTGAAAGTACCTCCGCTTCTTTCACATCTCCTACTACTACAATTTTGGCATTTTGCGATGTCATATAATTGTTATAATAATCCTGCACATCTTTCAGTGATAAATTCCTTATTGTATTTTCAGTACCGTTATCACTAAGCCCGAGAATGCTGCTACCCGGATAATTGACTTTTTTATACACGATGCCGGCAATACTTGCAGGTTGTGATTTAATTTGTTTAAATCCCTCCAACGATTGTTTTTGTAACCTGGTAAATGCATTCTCCGTGAAATTTGGCAGAAGCATTTTTTCCTCCAGCAACTGTAACGTTTTATCCATATTCTTTTTCAGTGTTTGCACGGTAAACACAATGCCGTCAAAGTTGTTGTTGACAGAAACAGCGCTACCCAATTTCTGTAGTTCTACGGCCATCTGTTCTGCTGAGTAGTTTTTTGTATCCTCGTTCAACATGCCGGCAACCAGGCCAGCAAGTCCAATTTTAGCCGTATCAGCAGCCTGCGCAAGATGTCCGCCTGGTATAGTGATGGAGATCGTGGCGATGGGTAATTCTTTATCCTCTGCCCCAATAATTTTAATTCCGTTCGGTAATGTTTTCTTCCAGAATGCAGGAACTTTTATAACGGGGTTTGCGCCCGGAGCAGGCATAATAACCCGGTTGAAATTATCGGAAGCTTTTACATATTTTAGGCCGTTGTATCCATAGTCAGGCCTTGTGTAAGCAGAAGAATCAATCTTAAAATTGTCTGGTAATGCCGCCATTCCGTTACCTGATTTTGTTAATACGCTGAGCGATACACTTCCTTTGTTTTTTATGAAAGTATTGTACACCCGCAGCACATCTTCTTTTGTTACAGACCTGTAATTATCCAGTACGTTCGCTATCATATCCGGATTGCCGGTGAATGTCTGAAATGCGGCCAGTTGCGACACCTTTCCAGCCACACTTTGCAGCCCGTTGATGGTTTGTGCTTCGGTACTTCCTTTAAATTTTAAAATATCTTCTTCGGTAACGCCCCGCTTTTCAAATGCCAGTAGTGCTTGCCTGTAAAGTGTATCCATTTCTCCCAGCGACTTGCCAGGTAACGGTGTCAGTTGCACGATGAATTCCCCGGTAAGTTCACTGAGACGGCTGAATGAACTTGCCTGAAGGGCTTTCTGTGATTTTACAAGTTGCTGGTATAAGACAGAATTTTTTCCCTGTCCAATGATTTGTGCAAGACATGCCAGTGCGCCCATGTCTTTTTTATAATTGGGTACTGTGGGATAGGTTTTTATTAATTGCGGAATACGGGCAAAGTTATCTGTGTAGGAAACATAACGGTCATTCGTAAGTGCTACCGGGGGTAAAATCGTTTTTGTAACTTCCGGTCCTCTTGGAATACTTCCAAAATATTTTTCAACCAGTTTTATTGCCTCAGCAGGTTTAAGATCGCCGCCAATAGTTACCGTTGCATTGTTCGGTCCATACCAGCGCAGGAAGAAATTTTTAAGATCCTGTACGTCAACGCGGTTGAGGTCTTCTACATATCCAATCGTAAGCCAGCTGTACGGGTGGCCATAAGGGTAAAGATTTTTGCTGGTATATTCTCCGGAAAGGCCGTACGGGCGGTTGTCATAATTCTGTCCACGTTCGTTTTTTACGGTACTGCGTTGTACTTCAAATTTCTTTTGCGTAACGGCATCTAATAAAAATCCCATGCGGTCTGATTCCAGCCACAACATTTTTTCTAATTGGTTGCCAGGCACCGTTTCAAAATAATTGGTACGATCGAGGTTGGTACTGCCATTGAGTGTACCACCGGCTGCTGTTATGATCTTAAAATGCTGCTCATCGCCTACATGATCGCTTCCCTGGAACATCATGTGTTCAAAAAAATGAGCAAAGCCACTTTTACCAATCTCCTCTCTTGCACTGCCAACGTGGTAGGTTACATCTACGTGTACAATGGGATCACTGTGGTCCTCATGCAAAATAACGGTAAGGCCATTTGGCAATACATATTTCTCATAAGGGATGGTGATTTCGTCGCTCTTTTTCACAACTTTTTCAACAAGTTTAGCCTGGCCAAAAGTGTTGGTAAAGAGAAACAAGGTCAATGCCGGTATGATGTAAGATTTTTTCATAAAGTTGTTTGAACCTCAAATAAACTAAAAATTCGCCGCTTTTGAGCTGCCTCCTGTCATTTATTCCGTTCTTGTTATTTCCCTTATTATTATTTTTATAACAAAATGGAATTATTATGAGAACAAATCACGAAATAGATTACAAAATTTACGGGGAAGAATTACAGTTTGTAGAAATTGAACTGGATCCACAGGAAACTGCCGTGGCGGAAAGCGGTGCATTTATGATGATGGATAACGGCATAGAAATGCAGACCATTTTTGGAGATGGCAGCCAGCAACAAACAGGCGGATTGCTGGGGAAGATCTTTAGCGCCGGTAAGCGGTTACTCGTGGGCGAAAGTTTGTTTATGACCGCTTTTACCAATACCGGGCAGGGGAAAAAAAGAGTAAGTTTTGCAGCACCTTATACCGGTAAGATCATTACGTTCGACCTGCAGCAGCTCGGCGGAAAGATCATTGCACAAAAGGATGCTTTTCTATGTGCGGCAAAAGGGGTAAGTATTGGTATTGAATTTCAGATGCGACTTGGTACTGGTATTTTTGGCGGCGAAGGCTTTATCATGGAAAAACTGGAGGGCGATGGGCTGGCATTTGCACATGCGGGCGGATATGTAATAGAAAGAGATTTGCAACCCGGTGAAATTTTAAAAGTTGATACAGGCTGCGTCGTGGCCTACACCGCGGGCGTTGATTTTGATATAGAATTTATTCGTGGGGTTAAAAACTGGATGTTTGGAGGAGAAGGTTTGTTCCTGGCAAAATTACAGGGGCCGGGTAAAGTGTGGTTACAATCATTGCCTATTAGTCGCCTTGCCGGAAGAATCATGCAATATGGAGGCTCCAACAGGAAAGAGGAAGGAAGTTTACTTGGGGGACTGGGGAATTTGCTGGATGGAAGGGAATAGTGGAATAACGTGTTGGGTTATTAATTTTTAAAGTATGCTTTAAAGCATACTCCGACAATCCATTGACAGGCTCGGGATGGCATTAAACTATTGGTGGGAGAATTGTAAAATGTAAAAAAGCCAGGCTATCAACCTGGCTCATCTTCTTTTAAATGGTTTTAATTCCGTCCCGATATTTTTGAAAGCAACCTCAAAATTTCGATGTACAACCAAACAATGGTTACCATCAAACCAAATGCACCATACCATTCCATGTATTTTGGCGCACCCATTTCTGACCCCTTTTCAATCATATCAAAATCCAATATTAAGTTAAGCGCTGCAATAGTAACTACAAATAAGGAGAAAATAATTCCGAATACGCTTCCCTCATGAAGGAAAGGCATGTTGTCAAAACCAAACATGCGGAGCACCCACACCAGTACATAAAAAATGGCGATACCCACCGTGGCAGTGATGATAACTGATTTGAATTTTTCTGTTGCTTTGATTATCCGGAAACTATACAAAAGGTACATCGCGATGGCTACGCCAAATGTAAGCCCTACCGCATTGATCACAATATTTGGCGCCTTTTCTCCGAATGCACCGTTGTACATGGCAGAAATGGCACCTACAAATAATCCTTCCAATAAAGCATATAGCGGAGCAAGGTAGGGAGACCACTCTTTTTTAAAGCTGATTACGATCGCAACGATTAGGCCACCAATCGCACCGGTTAATATGAGGGGCACTACATTACCACCTTCCGCAAATTCTTTCCAGGAATAAAAAGAAGTACCAAGCACCATCAAAAACAGGAAGCCAAATTTGTTTAGCGTTCCTTTTATTGTCATGCCGTTTTCATTTACTACAATATTGTCCAGTACGGTGCTGGTGAATTTTTTTTCTGAAAGTGCAGGGTTACCTGATTTAAATAAAGCCATGTCTATTAATTTAGAAGTTAAAATTATCAATTATTTATTTATGCTGAATGCAAAATTTTGTTATTGCTGCACGCCGGGATATTTACTCACCTGTTCAAAATTATAGATATCCCTTTTTTTAAGCTGTATGATGAAATTATGCAGGGAAGCAGAATCCTCCGGACGGATATAAACCTGGTCGTGTGCCAATAAGACCAGGTGGTCGCATGTTTTTGTATAGTTCTTCGCAAAGGCACTATCAATTTCTGCAAGCATTTCATCTGTTGTCTGTACAAGTCTTTGCTCATTATTGAAATGCCATTCCAGGTCCCAGCCTATCGCTTTAAAACCATTTTCATATAAACTATCTGCCGCTTCCGTGCTGCTTTTGATATCTGTACAATGAAGGCTGTCTGTCCGCCAGATATTTCTCCCCGGTGTGCGGATAATACCTGATCTTATGTGCAGGCTGTCGGCGCAGCGGGAGAAATCATTAACAACACTGTCCGGCAGTTCGTAAAATTCCCGGTACCGATTTTCGAAGGCATGGGTATAACTGTGATTGGCAATTTCAAAAAGATTACAGGCTGTGGCACTATCGTACATGGCTAGTTGCAGCTGGCTGCCGTATACGTGCTCGCCGATAACAAACAAAGTTACCGGAATGTCTTCCTTTTTTACAATATTGATGACATTTTTAGTTCCCTTATTAGGACCGTCATCAAAAGTAAGGTAGATGGTTCTTTTTTTTTTCTTTACTGGCGGGGGAGTATTTTTTTTCACGACAACCGGATCATGTTTTAAGGCAGGAGCTTTAAATAAAAATGTTGTTTTTTGGGTTTTGAAAAAGTAAAATGAAGTAAAGGCCACTGTAAGCACAGTTGTTTTGAAAATGGCAGAACTTGAAAAGTTCCCGCCGGGGTCGGAATCCATGTTAGGTTTTGATTTAGATTATAAATGTAATGTGCAGTCAAGATGATTTAATAAGCCGGGTGTGTTAATTAATTCAGAATAATTAGAGTGCCGTTTTTCTATAAATAAATTTCCCATTTTAATCTTGTGAATTTAGATGGCGGGTTTTAACTACAGCCCGCTTTGTCAGTTGAAGTCACATAAGCACCATCATGAATTCGTCAGATTACCAGGGCATATAGTTACCGGGCAAACAAATTGTTGAATCTCCATTAACTTTGCGCTATGGAGCAATTGTTATTACAGATCGATCAGCATAAAACTGACATGAATGCTGCAAAGCCATCTAATAAAGAGGAATTGGAGGCTTTCAGGATAAAATACCTTGGTACAAAGGGCCTGCTTAAAACCATCATGGGAGAAATGAAGCATGTAGCGCCGGAAAATAAAAAAGAAGCAGGTCAGTTACTTAATGAATTTAAATTTTATACAGAGAATCTCTACGCTACGTTAGCAGCCAATTTTGAAGAGCAGACCTCAGAAACCATGCAGGAGATGGACCGCAGTTTGCCCGGCAATCCCTGGCCGGTGGGTTCGCGTCACCCAATCAGCATCGTTCAGAACAAGATCATCTCCATTTTTCACCGGCTGGGGTTTTCAGTAGCCGAAGGCCCGGAGATAGAGGATGACTGGCATAATTTCACTGCACTTAATTTACCTGAAAATCATCCTGCGAGGGATATGCAGGACACGTTTTACATTTCTCAAAACCCCGATTGGCTGCTTCGAACACACACCAGCAGTGTACAGATCCGGGAAATGCAAAAAGGAGTTTTGCCACTGCGCATCATTTGCCCGGGAAGGGTTTACAGAAATGAGACCATCAGCGCAAGGGCGCATTGCTTTTTTAACCAGGTGGAAGGACTTTACATTGCGGAAAATGTTTCCTTCGCAGACCTTAAGCAAACGCTGTACTTTTTTGTGCAGGAAATGTTCGGAGATAAAGTTAAGATCAGGTTTCGCCCTTCTTATTTTCCATTTACAGAGCCAAGTGCGGAGATGGATATCAGCTGTCTTATCTGTGGCGGCGAGGGCTGTAATGTTTGCAAAAAGACAGGCTGGGTGGAGATTCTCGGTTGTGGCATGGTGCATCCTAAAGTATTAGAAAATTGTAATATCGACAGCAGTAAATATACCGGGTTCGCATTTGGTATGGGTGTAGAAAGGATCACGATGCTCAGTTACCAGGTTAAAGACCTTCGCCTCTTCAGCGAGAATGACGTCAGGTTTCTTAAACAATTTACTACAGCGTTGTAACACAAGACAGGTAAGGACAATACCTGATCTTTACTGATTCAGCCTGCAAACAAGCGTTCAATAACGTTATGATGATTGTAAAGAAGCTTTACATAAATTTATGATCACTCAGAAGTTTCCAAAACGGCTTGCACGCTAACATCTCCATGCTGTACATAATGTACAGATATTCATAGAAATGTAACCTTTGGCACCATAATTGAAAATGTTCTGTTTCTTAAACTTTCATGTGATGAAAAAAAACCTAAGCATTATTTTCCGGTTGCTAATTGTCGTTGCTATTTTGGCTTCCTGTGCAACTTCCAAAGAAGCACGTACATATAAAAAAACGATTAATGGAAACTGGCAATTGAAAACTGTAGTGTCAGAAGGTATTATGGGTAAGATCAAGGCCCAGATATTTAACGAGGCAGACTTTAATTGTTTTGTAGGCAGCAGCTGGCACTTCAATTCTAATAATAGCCTTGGTAGTTACAGCATCAGCAAAAATGGCGAAGAATGCGTTGCACTCAAGAGGGAAGTACGATGGTCTATTTATGAAACAGCGGGCGAGCCAAAATTGTTCCAGTTTAAAAGGCTCGATAGTAAGTTAAAAGAAATGGATGAGGCTAGCGGTGGATTCCGTTTTACCATTATTCAATTAGATAACAGCACGATGCAGTTGAAATCAGATATCATGTTTGAAGGTAAACCCGCATCCTTCACTTATAATTTTGTAAGAATATAAAAAAAATAATAATTATGAAAAATTTACCAGGAACGTTTTTTTTATCTGCGGTTGCGGTGATGTTAATGACAAGCGGATGCGACACAGTAAAAAGAACCAGCAACCAGGATAAGGGAGTTGTGGTAGGCGCCACAAGTGGTGCTGTAATAGGTGGCATATTGGGTAACAACGTCGGGAAAGGAAACAACACAGCCCTGGGTGCTATCATCGGTGCTGCAGTTGGCGGTGTAGCAGGTGGCATCATAGGAAATAAAATGGATCGCCAGGCTGAAAAGATAAAAACAGAAATTCCGGGAGCAAAAGTAGAAAGAGTGGGAGAAGGAATTGACGTAACTTTTGATGAGAACAATCCTGATGGATCAAAAGCAGGCGTATATTTTGAGACAAATAAATATGAAATCAGCGCTAACTCAAAACTGGCATTAAATAAATTGCAAAAGATATTTGCCGAATACCCCGAAACAAATATTCTTGTAGAAGGCCATACCGACGACGTTGGAACTGACTCCTACAACTCAACACTTTCACAAAAAAGAGCAGTAGCGGTAAGTGATTACCTCAGGAATGCAGGTGTGAGCTCATCCAGGATTATAACAAAATGGTACGGAGAAAGCCAGCCTAAAGTTGCTAATGACAGCGACGGAAACAGGGCGCTGAACCGAAGAGTGCAATTTGTTATTACAGCAAATGAAAAAATGAAAGCGGACGCTAAAAAAGAAGCGGAGAAAAATTAAGAGAGAGATTTTTAGCACCCGGTGCCCTGGAAATATCCAGGAAATACAACACCTAACAACAATGCCCAATGCTGAAACCACTGGGCATTTTTGTGTTCAGGAAAAAAGAAAAGTTGCTATTAACTATTCAATTTTTAATTTTGCAGCATGATACAAAACATTTGCGTGGCTGGTGCAGGAACAATGGGAAGCGGAATCGCAATGGCAGCAGCACAAAATGGTTTCGGCGTAAGGTTGTTTGATACCAACGACAATGTGCTGAACATTGCAAAGAGCAGCATCAATAAAAACCTGGATTTTCTTTTAGAAAAAAATAAAATAACTGCCGAAGAAAAGTTGCTGCTGCTGGATAATATTATCTTTTCTTCCAGGGTTCAGGATTGCAAAGCCGACCTGATAATAGAAGCCATTATTGAAAAAGAAGAGGCGAAGGTTAGCCTGTTTCACGTGCTTTCATCAATCAATAACAAAGACTGCATTTTTGCAAGCAATACGTCCTCTCTTTCCATAACCAGTTTACAAAAAAAAATAAATCATCCTGAACGGGTAGCTGGCATGCATTTTTTTAATCCGGCACAAATCATGAAATTGGTGGAAGTTGTAAAAGGGGAACAAACTGCCGGTGAAGTTGTGCAAACGTTGATGGATACCTGCAGAAAATTAAATAAAACGCCGGTATTATGTGTTGATTCGCCGGGTTTCATTGTAAACCGTGTGGCCCGGCATTACTACCTGGAAGCCATGCACCTTGTGGAAAGCAAAGCCGCAACAATTGAATCGGTGGATGCGTTGATGGAAGCATCAGGATTTAAAATGGGACCATTTAAATTAATGGATCTGATTGGTATGGATATCAACCTGGCTGTTTCGCAATCGTTGTATGACGCGTTTGAACAGGCACCCAGGTTTAAACCATCTGCTTTGCAGATACAAAAAGTTAAAGAGGGTGCGCTCGGAAAAAAAACGGGAAGAGGGTTTTACCAGTACTGATTTCGACTGATTATTTTTCCAACGAAAAAATATTGAAATATAAATAATCTGATATGCCGTGTACATGAAGTTGTGGGACGCAATTATACATGGCATTTTTTCTATCTTTAATCGGGGTCACCTCGATTATCTATTCTCCTAATCAAAATTAAACGATGATCTTAGTAACGGGCGGTTCAGGTTTGGTGGGAAATGAATTGGTCATACAATTACTGGCGCAGGGCAAAAGGGTAAAAGCGCTATATAATAAAACACGCATCACCGGAATAACAGATATAAGGCTGGAGGAAGTTCAGTGCGATATTTTGGATGTAATTGGGCTGGAAGAAGCAATGGAAGGAATTGATGAAGTGTATCACTGTGCGGGGCTGGTGGCCTTTGCTCCAAATGAGTTGTCACGTTTGTTTAAAATAAATGTTGAAGGAACTGCTAATATCGTAAATGCTGCTTTAAACGCAGGCATTAGAAAAATGCTGCACGTAAGTTCTATAGCGGCACTTGGCAGGCCGGTTGATCCCCTGGACCTGGTGAATGAAAAGATGGATTTTACCAGCAGGACAGATACCAGCAATTATGGTGAGAGTAAATACCTGGGAGAGTTGGAAGTATGGAGAGGAATTGCGGAAGGTTTGCCTGCTGTGATAATAAATCCGTCGCTGATTATTGGCGCCGGCAACTGGAATGAAGGATCTACAGAGTTATTTAAATCTGTGTACAATGAATTTCCCTGGTTCACTGAGGGTACAACGGGATTTGTTGATGTACGGGATGTGGCCAGGGCAATGATTATGTTGATGGCCTCCGATATTTCATCCCAACGATTTATAGTGAGTGCAGAGAACGCCCGGTTTAAAAATGTGCTTGGCATGATAGCGAAGGGTTTCAATAAGAAACCAGCTTCCAGGAAAGTAACACCGTTACTTGCAGGAATTATATGGCGACTGGAAGCATTGAAATACAGGTTTACCGGTAAGGCCCCGATGCTGACAAAAGAAACGGCGGCAACGGCTATGGCAACACAAAAATTTGATAACACTAAACTCAGAAAATGGTTGCCCTCATTTTCTTTTCATGCTTTACCAGACACGATCAGTTATACCTGCGCAGCATTGCAACAAAAACTTAACAAGCATTAATGTATTTTCGTATCAGTAGAAATATCATTCAAATATTCATTACAGTTATGCGAAATATTTTTTTAATGTGGTGTTTTTCCAGCCTGTCTTTTATTTCATTTTCTCAGTCAACCAATTTTTATATAACCGGGAAGGTTGTTAATGCAGAAACCAGGGCAGCATTACAAGGAGCCTCGGTATTTGCAGAAAATACTACGATCGGCACCGCTACTGATGCAGAAGGAAATTTCCGGTTACTGCTACCCAACGGTGGATATGAACTGGTGGTGACTTTTACCGGCTTTAACACCGGAACAAAGCGCATCAATTCTTCGGATGCCAATGATAAAAACATCGTATTTGAGCTCAATTCAAAAGAAAAAGAAATGGCGGTGGTTTCTGTTGTGGCTACCACCGAGGTAAAAGATGGCTGGAATAAATATGGCCTTTTTTTTACGGAACAATTCATCGGGAAAACAACTAACAGTACCGCCTGTACTATAAAAAATAAGGAAGCATTAAGATTTTTTTTCTCTAAGAAAAGGAACCGGTTAAAAGTTATAGCTTCAGAACCTTTGCAGATAGAAAACAAAGCGCTTGGTTACAATATCAGGTATGCACTGGATTCTTTTACATATGAGTATGCAACCCAGGTAAGCTTGTATACAGGCAATCCTTTATTTGAAGAAATGACAGCATTAAATCCTGGTGAGCAGGAAAAATGGCAACAGGCAAGAAGGGAAGCATACAACGGTTCTATCCTTCATTTTATGCGCAGTGTATTTAGCCAGCAACTGAAGCAGGAAGGGTTCGAAATACAATTCGTGGTAAATATCAATGGGTTGGATACCGCTTTAAAATTAAAAAATACCTATGGCGCATTGAATTTTAAAAAAGATGATAGTACACAAACGGTAGAAATAATGCCCAATCAAAGCCAGGTGGCCGTTATTTACACAAAAGAAAAACCTGCGGCTGCATACTTAGCAGAGAATGAAAAAGAATCCACTGACTTCCAGTTTTCGGTTCTGTCTTTCCTTCCCAAACATACCATTACTATTGAGCAGAATGGATATTATTATGAGCAGAATGAACTAACTACAAATGAATACTGGACATGGGAGCGGGTGGCCGACCTGGTGCCTTATGATTACAATCCGTGATGGGTGGATACTAAAGCGAAAGATTTATAGATTTGCTAATCCTGGCGCTTGATCGTCGACGTTTTGAATCAATTTTAATTTTAAATTTCCGACGTTTGGTGGGCTACTTACCTGGTGTAAGAAGCTGGTATTGAAATTCAAGGGCGAATGTTGATCATTGTATTTTCTACCAATTATCCGCCTCCTTTTTTCCCCATTACCTTATCCCATAACTCAGGAATTCTTTTAACCCACACCATTTCTTTTTGTTTTACACGGGCGTCCTGCACCGGGGAACCGAAATAAGCTTTGTTGCCTTCAAGATCGCCACCTACACCACTTTGCGCAAGAATCACAGCATTGGCGCCGATTGTCAAAGTTTTGCTTACGCCTACCTGTCCCCAAAGTGTAACGCCATCTTTCAGGGTAACTACGCCGGCAATACCAACCTGGGCAGCTATCAGGCAATTCTTCCCGATGACGGTGTCATGACCGATGTGAATCATATTATCCATTTTGGTTCCCTTACCAATAATAGTGTCGTGACTTACGCCGCGGTCGATGGTACAGCCCGCTCCTATTTCTACATCATCTTCAATGATCACCCGGCCACAATCAGGCATTTTTTTATACCATACTTCCCGGTCTTTTTTTGTGTTATAATAAAAAGCACTGCTACCAATTACAGTTCCTGGTTGTACAACAACATTGTGTCCAACAATGCAGTGATCCATGATGGTTACATTCGGATAAATAATAGTGTTGTTACCAATGCTTACATGATTACCAATAAATGCATTTGGATAAATAAAACTTCCTTCACCAATGGTTGCCGAACTGCTGATCATTTTTGAAGAAGGTTCAAAAGGGCGAAAGTGCTGTACGATTTTACAATAAGCGTCAAAAGGATTGTTAACCAGCAGCAAAGCTTTCTCCTCGGGTACTGCTGTTTCCTTATTGATGATAATGAATGATGCATTGCTGTTGATACACTTCTCGTAATACTTAGGGTGATCAACAAAAACCAGGTCGCCAGGTTCCACTTTATGAATTTCGTTTATCCCGGTTGCATAGCCAATGTTATTGCCAATAATTTTTGCACCAATAAAATCTGCTATCCATTTTACAGCCACGGGAGAGGGAAATTGCATGTGATTTAGTTTGTGTAAAGGTACAATTCGTTTGCTTTTAGTTGTATTTGAGAAAAGTGTTTACTGTTTTATCAATTTCTTAAAAAATATTTTTGGAAAACAGGTAGTGATCTCTTCCTTTAAAAAACGCTTTTTATATGCAGTAGTTGTGATGATGAATTCAGGAGCTGGCAGCACGTAATTTTTTTCAATCTCCGGGAGCCTCAATAAAATCAATAGTTTCAGAAGAACATTTTTTATTATTCTTTTTTTTCAATGTTAAAAAGGACTTGCATTTCATAAAATGAGATTGAAAGAGAATTGCTCTTATCCACAGGGCTTCTAAAAATGTTAATAAAATAATAGTAAATATTTTTTTAGTTAGCAAAAATTATTTTTAATATTGTGTAGGGATTTTATCCCGATACTTACTAACCCATCCATATATTAAAGCCTGGCCTCAAAATGTCGGGCTTTTTTAATTTCATAAATCAGCGTTTCATTAAAAAATTTCTTCCGGGATCGGTGCATTTTTTTAAATCACTTTGCTAATTTGTAAAAAAATAAACTCCATTAAATTTTCAATCTGTTAATAAGTAAGTAAGCCAATCATACTCATCATTGAAAGGAGTTGAAAGGACTGCTCATTTCACATCCGGCATCCGCTGATTACTTTACCTAACACCCGATAAATAAATTATCTTGCAACAAATAATTAAAGTATGTTAAAATCAATGACGGGTTTTGGAAGGGCAGAACAAACAGTAGCTGATAAAACTTTTTTAGTAGAAATTAAAGCTCTTAACGGAAAGCAATTTGAATTGCAACTTAAACTCCCGCCATTATTAAGGCCTTATGAATTTGAAATAAGAAATACTTTGCAGGAACACCTTGTAAGAGGTACAATTGATTGTTATGTGAATATAAAACAGAATGGCACTTCAAAACCAGTCACTATTAATACTGAGTTGATAAAGGCTTATTACAACCAGATACAGCAACTCGCCGGTGAATTGAATATTGATACCAACTCTGTGTTAAGTGCGCTGCTGCGGTTACCCGAAATTGTTAGTCCGACTAATGAAATATTAAACGAAGGAGATTTCAGGGATTTCAGCGTTGTTTTGCTGGAAGCTTTAAAGGAGTTAAATACCCATCGGGAGGAGGAAGGTAATTCTCTTGACAAAGATTTGGTGACCAGGATAGCCAATATTAAGGAACAGGAAGAGTGCATCCTTGCCCTGGAACCAAACCGGAAGAAAAGGATCCAGGATGAAATACACCAGTTGCTGAATGAGCATGTTGGGAAAGAGAATATCGACAATAACCGGATGGAACAGGAGTTGATCTACTATATGGAAAAAATTGACATTCATGAAGAACAGATTCGCCTTCGCCAGCATTGTGAATATTTTGCCGAAGTAATGAACGGGCCTGAGGTAGGAAAAGGAAAAAAACTATCTTTTATTTTACAGGAGATCGGCAGGGAGATAAATACTACCGGGAGTAAAGCGTATGATGCAGACATCCAAAAATGCGTGGTTAAGATGAAAGATGAACTCGAAAAAGCAAAGGAGCAGGTATTGAATGTTTTGTGATATAATTATTTCTTCCTTCTAATGAGCAATATTTTTGAAGCATGACCTTTCATTTTGAGAATATGAGATGTTTCTTTTTATCCGTCATTTCCTGCTTGGTCCTTTTTATTTCCTGCAGGCAAATCGATGTATTTGAGAAAAACACCACGATCCCACATTACAAATGGGATAACGCCTACAAAGCTGAAGGGGATTTTGTTATCTCTGATACGGTGTCGGCCTACAATCTTTTTATCGTGCTCCGGCATTTGGATGCCTATAAGTACAATAATATATGGCTAAACATTGGCTTACAAAGCCCTGGCGATACAATGTATTTTCAAAAAGTCAACCTTTCACTTGGTACAGATGCAAATGGATGGGACGGCAGTGGTATGAACGATATATGGGAAGTCAGGAAACTTATCAATGGCCAGCCAAGAAGATTTATAAAAAAGGGATCATACAAATTCAGCATGAGCCAGGTGATGCGGGATAACCCGCTTCCAAATATTATGAGCGCAGGATTAAGAATTGAAAAGGCCCGGTAAAAGTTTATTTTTTTAACAGCTGCCTCACACCATAATTTAAATGTGTACGTTATTAAAAAACATTACTTTATTTTCATAGTGTTTTACCGGAATTCTCAGGGTTAATATATCTTTACGACGTTTTTAAAACAACACCACATAAAACTCTTACACGTGAATCGTAAAATTCTTTTCGTTTTAATACTGGCGGGCGCCTCTCTAACTTCGGTGGCACAGGATTATAGTTATACACAGCAAGGTGAGTTTGGTATCACGGCGGGTGCCGCTCACTATTTTGGAGACCTCAATACAAGGGCAGGATTAAACAGGGTTAAACCAGCCATAGGCGTTTTTTTCAGGAAGCAATTTGGGAATTATGTGGGGATGCGTGTTGCAGCTCATTATGCCCAGTTAGGGTACAGTGACAGCTACAGCAAAAATGAATATCAAAAAACAAGGAACCTCAGTTTTAATTCTAATATTTTTGAACTAGGCATACAGGGTGATTTCAATTTTTTCAAATTTGTTCCGGGTGACCCTGTTTACAATTTTACACCATATGTTACACTGGGGGTGGGCGTTTTCACCTATGACCCTTACGCATATCTGGATGGGCAAAAATATTTTTTGAGACCACTTGGTACTGAAGGACAGGTTGCCAACTTTCCCGGCAGGAAGGAATATAGCACCATGGCTGTAGCAATTCCGTTTGGTATTGGCATTAAATACAGTATCAATGAAAAAGTGAACATATCATTTGAAGTAGCACAGAGGTTTACGACAACAGATTACCTCGACGATGTAAGTACCACTTATGTAGGGGCCGATAAATTTCCAAATGGTCCCAACGGTGTGCGTTCACCTGCTTTCTATTTGCAGGACAGGTCTTATGAGATCCGCCCGGATAATGTAATCGGCGTTCAGGGAGCACAACGGGGCTGGAGTAAGCAAAAAGATCAGTATGTAATTGCCGAGATAGGTATTTCATTTAATTTTGGAACTTACCGATGCCCTACAGCGAATTAATTTCGATATGAATTATAGATATTAAGGTAACCAAAAACTCCTCATTTGCCTCTACTTGTAAAAGTGGAGGCATTTTTTATCCTATCCAATCCGGTCGCAGGTATATTAAAAGATTAAGATTACAATGAATTCAGGTATTCTGCTAAATTTTATTACTTTTGCAGCCCAAAGTCAGGCCCTGTGCCTGACTACTCATTTTATTCATTCATGATTTCAAAAGAAACGATAGATGTCCAGCGGTTGCCGAAACACATCGCTATTATCATGGATGGTAATGGCCGATGGGCCCAGGAAAAGGGAGAAGACCGACTTTTTGGACACCTGCATGGAGTAGAAAGCGTACGAAATATCGTTGAAGCTGCGGCAGAATTGGGCGTTCAATACCTTACTTTATACGCGTTTAGTACCGAAAATTGGGACCGCCCTGAGTACGAGGTCACCGGCCTGATGGAACTGCTTGTAGACACAATAAAGAAGGAAGTTCCCACACTCAATAAAAATAACATCAAACTCCACGTAATTGGCGATACAGGAATGCTACCGGAATTTGCCCGGCAGGAACTTGCCGAAGCCATGAGTGAAACAGCCGGCAACACCGGTTTAAACCTTGTAATGGCACTTAGTTATAGCAGCAGGTGGGAATTGACGAATGCTGTTAGAAATATTGCTATAGCTGTAAAGCAGGGTACAATAGATCCGGCTGAAATTACACAGGAAACGCTGCAAAGCCACCTTACTACGAAAGATTTTCCTGACCCCGAACTAATGATCAGGACAAGCGGAGAATTTAGGGTAAGTAATTTTTTATTATACCAGCTCGCTTATGCCGAGTTGTATTTTACCAATACCCGCTGGCCAGACTTTCGTAAAGAAAATCTTTACGAGGCCATTTTAGA
>JACMPR010000161.1 GCA_014377385.1 Ferruginibacter sp.
CGGATCTGGAAATTGATACACATAACTGGATTGGCGGACATAAAGTACTCATACCTGTGAGGCATGTTAAAGAAATTCAGTGGAACAGCTTTAAAATTATACTTGATGTTTCCACAGCATTTATAAAAGATGAACCTATATTTAAAGAAGCAATTTAAACCACCGGCAATCCAATATAAAACCGTATTAACCAGCCAATAACCATAAACATGCGCATTGGTCATACGGGGCTTGATAGTTGTTCAATTCATTTCATGAAAGAGGAAAAGAAAATATTACACAAGCTATACATAGAACTGGTAAAACTTCAAAAAGAAATCATAGCATCCGATCTTAAATTGCTGGTAATATTAGAGGGCAGAGATGCTGCAGGAAAAGACGGCAGCATTAAAAGAATCACCAAACACCTTAGTCCGAGAGAAACAAAAGTAGTCGCATTGGGCAAGCCTTCCGACAGGCAATCGCTTGAATGGTATTTTCAGCGTTATGTAGTTCACTTACCCGTATCAGGAGAGTTTGCAATTTTTAACCGGAGCTGGTATAACCGTGCTGGTGTTGAAAAAGTTATGGGATTCTGCACAGACAAGGAGTATAAATTATTCTTTACACAGGTAGCCTTATTTGAAGAAATGCTGGCGAATGCAGGATTTATAGTACTGAAATATTATTTGGATATCAGTAAAAAAGAACAGGAAGCAAGGTTGCAGGACCGCAAAGAAAATCCACTGAAACAATGGAAGGTAAGTCCGATTGATGACCAGGCACAGGCGCATTGGAAAGATTATTCTGACGCCAGGGACAAGATGTTATTGAAAACAAATTTTAAACATGCTCCCTGGTTTGTAGTAAAAGCGGATGACAAAAACAAAACCCATATCGCTCTTATAACCCACCTCTTAAACGAGTTAGTGTATCAAAACAAGGACAAGAAATTATTATCAAATGAATATGGGAAAGTATTTGCCCCAACTGTGGAAAATATAAACGAACAGTTATTTTGATTTTAATGGATAAGCATTTTATAAACTGATCTTAATCAGCAAACCTGCTGTAGTTGATCAGTTTCCTTAAACAAGAAGTGTAATAAATTAGCACCTGCCTTAAGAAAGTTACAAGCTTGTAAAAAATTAAAACTTAGTTAGCCGCTGGTTTAACCGATAGGCTTATACTATAGAAATTAATTTACTGTGCCTGTATTTAAAGAGCTATTAAATAAAAAAATGTAAATGAATAAGCCTGCAAACGAAATGGAACATACAATAAATAACGGCAAAATTATTTCCGTTCGGGGCAGCGTGGTAGATGTTTTTTTTGAAAACGATTTGCCTTCTATTTACACCGTATTACACACCGGCAAGGATAAAAAAGTATCAGTAGAAGTGTTGACACAATTGGATGATCAAAGGGTACGTGGTATTGCACTCAATCCAACACAGGGTTTAGCAAGAGGCATGCTGGTAGAAACGGATGGCAAAGAATTGACGGTACCTGTTGGCAAAAATATCATGGGGCGTATGTTTGATGTATTTGGCAATACGATTGACAAAGGTGAGCCATTGAAAAATATGGAGCAGCGCAACATTCACCAAGCGCCACCGCCGCTGGCAAAGCGCTCCACAAAATCAGAAGTATTTATTACGGGTATTAAAGCCATTGATGTTTTGATGCCATTGGAACGTGGTGGTAAAGCAGGTTTGTTTGGCGGTGCCGGTGTTGGTAAAACAGTGTTGCTTACAGAAATGATTCACAACATGGTGGGGCATAATAAAGGGGTGAGCATGTTTTGCGGCATAGGCGAACGCTGCAGGGAAGGACAGGAACTGTATGAAGAAATGAAAGAAGCCGGTTTACTGAAAGATATGGTGATGTTGTTTGGGCAGATGAATGAACCACCAGGTGCAAGGTTTCGGGTGGGCCATGCTGCGTTAACCATGGCAGAATATTTTCGGGATGATGAACGCCGGGATGTGCTATTACTCATTGATAATATTTTCAGGTTTATTCAGGCAGGTATGGAAGTGAGTGGTTTGATGGGGCAAATGCCTTCACGGCTTGGCTATCAACCAACCATGGGTACAGAATTATCGAAGCTGGAAGAGCGTATAGCCAATACCGATACAGGTGCCATCACCTCTATACAAGCAGTGTACGTGCCAGCGGATGATTTAACGGATCCTGCTGCGGTACATACCTTTTCTCATCTCTCTGCATCCATTACATTGTCCCGTAAAAAGGCGGGCGAAGGATTGTATCCTGCGATTGATTTATTGCAGTCCAATTCAAAAATGTGTACACCCGGTATCATTGGGGAAAGGCATTACAATCTTTCGCAACAAATAAGAGAAACACTGGCGCAGTACAAAGAGCTGAAAGATATTATTGCCATGCTTGGTTTGGAACAATTGTCCTCCGCAGACCGCAAAGTGGTAAACCGTGCAAGAAGATTGGAAAGATTTTTCACGCAACCATTTTTTGCCACTGAACAGTTTAGCGGTATAAAGGGAAAAGAAGTAAGCCTGGAAGATGCATTGGCTGGATGCGAAAGTATATTGGCAGATGAATTGAACGATTTACCCGAAAGCGCTTTTTATATGATTGGCAGTATTGATGAGGCAAAAGCGAAAGCGCCGAAAAAAGAAGCAACTAAAAAAGTTGATAATAATGTGCCGGATAAAAATAAAACGGTTGCTTCCAGTGAGTGAGGCATAGCAGTGGTAATACATTTTGTGAGGAACGAAAAAAAAATTGTAAGGGATAGCCCGACCCGCCGCGGCGGGGTACGCCCAATAAGAACAAAACAATATCAACATCAATGAACCTGAAAATATTATTACCGTTTAAAGTTTTTGCAGATGTGCAAAACGTACAACAAGTTGTTGCAGAAACGGGCAATGGCCAGTTTGGCTTTTTGCCACAGCGGTTGGATTGTGTGGCGGCATTGGTACCGGGTATTTTAAGCTATGAAACAGCGCAGGACGGAACAAAATACATTGCCATTGATAAAGGCATATTGGTAAAGGCAGGTGAAAATATTACGGTGTCTGTTCGCAATGCAATTGGCGGATCAGATCTTGGCAAGCTGCATGAATCTGTAGAAAAGGAATTTAAGGAGCTGGATGAAAATGAAAAAAATGTACGCTCGGTGATGACGAAAATGTAAAGCAATTTCATGCAAAGCCTGCAAAAATTTCAACAACAATAAAATGAAACAGGATGCAGATAAAAGTAAGACCGATTCCTTCAGCAAGCAGATTGCGGCGAAGGAGAAAAGAAAACTAAAAGCCCTTGGTAAAAAGAACAATGTGTGGTTTGGTTTGGGGGTAATGGGAATGATTGGCTGGTCTGTGGTTGTGCCTGCATTGGCAGGTGCCTTAAGTGGGGTTTGGCTGGATAAAAGATACCCGCAAACTTTTTCATGGACGCTTACACTGCTGATTGCAGGATTAATAACAGGCAGTGTAATTGCGTGGTACTGGATAGAAAAAGAAGATAAAGCAATGCACAGCGATAAAGAAGAAGACGATGAATGACACATTAAATATGGTATTGGTTTTTGTAGCCGGGCTTTCGCTGGGAGCGCTGTTCTTTGGCGGGCTATGGCTTACCGTTAAGAAAGCTGTTGGTTCAACAAAACCAGCCCTGATGATATTCGGCAGTTTTGTTTTCAGGATGGCCGTTGTGTTGGTTGGTTTTTATTTTATTGGTGAAGGCAACTGGCAGCGGCTGCTGGCAATATTAGCGGGTTTTATAACAGCCCGTTTCCTGGTTATTTATTTTACCAAAGCAAAAACGGTCACTGCAGAAAAGGAGGCCAATCATGAAACTTAGTCCCGACGAAACTATCTTTTGGCAACATGGTTTTGTTACCATCAACCTTACCATTGTTACCACTTGGGCAATTATGCTGCTGCTCGTTATCGGCGCCAAACTGATCACTCGTAAATTGCAAACAGGTTTGCGTATTTCACGCTGGCAATGTGTGGTAGAAATGATTGTAACCACCATCAACGAACAAATAAAAGAAGTAGGTTTAGACAATCCCGGAAAATACATTGGGTTCATCGGTACCTTATTTCTTTTTATCGGCGTATCAAATCTCTGTATCATTTTTCCAGGCTACGAACCACCAACCGGTTCGCTTTCAACCACAACAGCACTGGCAATTTCGGTATTACTGGCCGTGCCATTTTTTGGTATAGCAGAAGGCGGCATTGGTGGGTACCTGAAAACATACCTGCAACCAACCTGGATCATGCTGCCGTTTAACCTCATCAGCGAAATTACGCGGACGCTGGCCCTGGCTGTAAGGCTGTTTGGAAATATCATGAGCGGCGGAATGATTGTAGCAATCCTGTTAAGCATTTCACCATTTATATTTCCTGTCATCATGAATGTATTGGGCCTGTTAACCGGTATGGTGCAGGCTTATATTTTCAGCATACTGGCAACGGTATATATCGCAGGCGCCGTGCAGGTAAAAAAAACAAAATAACATAAATTAATCACTAAAAAAACAAAGGAGGATCATCATGGATAGCGCAACAACCATCGCCATTGCATCAATTATTACTGCCGGATTTACTACCGGCATTGGATGCATGTTTCCGGCATTCAGTGAAGGAAAAGCTGTAGCATCGGCATTAAGCTCCCTGGCACAACAGCCAGACGCATCATCCACCATTACAAGAACATTGTTTGTTGGTTTGGCAATGATTGAATCTACCGCCATTTATTGTTTCGTGGTTTCTATGATTCTCATTTTCGCCAATCCATTCTGGAACCACATCATTGCTAAATAATTAAGATGAAAATCAATTGGTTTACTGTAATAGCCCAGGTAATTAATTTCCTCATTTTGGTGTGGTTATTAAAGAAGTTTTTATACAAACCCGTGCTGGAAGCTATTGATGCGAGGGAGAAGAAAATTGTGGCGAGGCTGGAAGATGCAAAAAAGAAAAAAGACGAAGCCAAAAAAGAGCAGGAAGATTTTGCTGAAAAAAATAAACAGTTTGATGCGCAAAAGAAGGAACTGATGGATAAAGCAATTGCAGATGCCAACGTACAAAAGGATAAGCTGATGGCGGATGCAAAAGCTGCGGTTGATGCATTACAAACCAAACAGCAAAAATCATTGGCCGATATGCAGGCAACCTTGAAACGTGACCTGGCACAAAAAACACAACAGGAGGTTTTTAGTATCTCCCGGAAAGTATTGACAGACCTGTCTTCTGTAGATTTAGAAGAACAAACCGCAAAGCTTTTTATCAGCCGGTTGGAACAGTTGACACCCGAAGAAAAACAAGCATTTATTGATGCTTTTAAAAAAGATACAAAGTCGGTGTTAATACAAACTGCATTTGAATTGCATAAAAAACAACAAACCGCCATTAAAAAAGCGGTAGATGAAATACTCGGTAAGGAAACTGAATTTGAATTTAAAACGGCACCCGAAATCATCAGCGGAATTGAATTAAGCGCCAACGGCTATAAACTGGCCTGGAGTATTTCGGCTTATCTCGACTCATTGCAAAGCAACATTTCAGCAACGATAAAACACAATGTTGCACCTGCACCGGAAACAAAAAAAACGCCCGGTCAAAAGCCGGCGGCAATAAAAGAACAAGCTCCGGATATAGCAGCTGAACCTGAAAAAAAATAAAATGGCAACAGATGAATTAGATAATATTATTGAAAAGAGTTTTAAACAAATAGAAGAGGCAAGGGATAACTATGTGTTTTCATTTGCGCCCCGTGAAGTGGGTTATGTAACCAGTGTATCCGCAGGCGTTATTAAGATTTCAGGTTTGCCCAATGTTGGTTTTGAAGAGCTGTTAAAATTTCCAAACGGTTTATCAGGCATTGCCTATAATATTGATGAAAATGAAATTGGTGCCATCCTGTTGGGCGAAGAATCTTTATTGAACGCCGGGGATGAAGTGATGCGAACTGGTCGTGTGATGGATGTGCCGGTTGGCAACGAGCTTATCGGCAGAGTGATCAATCCATTAGGGGAAGCGGTTGATGGAAAGGGAACGATTGTAACAAATCAGCGTTACCCGATTGAACGGCCTGCACCGGCCATTATGGATCGTCAGGCGGTAACGGTTCCCATGCAAACTGGCTTAAAAGTAATTGATGCTTTAATACCGGTGGGTCGTGGCCAACGTGAATTAATTTTGGGCGACCGGCAAACCGGCAAATCAGCCATTGCCATTGATACCATCATCAACCAGCAGGATAAAAATGTGATCTGTGTGTATTGCACCATTGGCCAGCGGGCATCTTCCATTGCAAAAGTGGTAGCTACGCTCAAAGAAAAAGGAGCGATGGAATACACCGTTGTTGTGGTAACTGAAGGCAATAATGCTCCCGGCTTAAAATACATTGCGCCATACGCAGCCACCAGCATTGCAGAATATTTTATGGAGCAAGGCCGGGATGTGCTGATTGTGTATGACGATCTTACACACCATGCAAGAGCTTACCGTGAATTGTCCTTATTATTGCGAAGACCACCCGGAAGAGAAGCATTTCCCGGCGATATATTTTACATTCATTCCAGGTTATTGGAAAGGTCAACAAGATTGACCGATGAGCTGAAAGGTGGATCCCTAACGGCTTTGCCCATCATTGAAACAGAAGCGCAAAATATTTCCGCTTACATTCCCACCAATTTGATTTCCATAACAGACGGACAAATTTATTTATCGCCCAAACTATTTGAGCTGGGTATTTTACCGGCGGTTGATGTGGGCAAATCTGTTTCCCGTGTTGGAGGTAAAGCGCAACTGCCTGCCTATCGTTCGGTAACGGGTAACCTAAAATTGGCCTACTCACAATTTGAAGAACTGGAAAATTATGCAAGGTTTGGCACCAGGCTGGATGAACATACCCGGACAACCATCGAACATGGAAAGCGCATCCGCAACTGGCTTAAACAAAATGAATTGCATCCCTTATCGGTTATTCAGCAGTTGGTAGAATTGTTGGCGTTGACAGGTAGCTTATTCGATACGGTACCCATTGAAAAAATGAAGGATGCAGAAGCGGCGTTGCTGCAAACCTGCACCACACTTGCTGCTGATATGCAACAACGATTATTGTCGGATAAGCAATTGAGTGATGAAGACAAAGCGGCTATTTTAAAATTGGCTGCTGATGCTCTGTTTACTTTTCAGGAAAAGAAAGAGGAAAAGAAGGATACGGATGTTCCGCCGAATGGCGATAAAAAAGTATAAGTGAGTGACACAACTAAAGATGATCCTAGTACTAAAGCTGGCAAATAAAAAAAGATTTGGTTACAGGCATTTGTTTTTCATAGCATCAGCGTTGCGTCGCAATACTTTCATCGGCATACCATTGGTCAACTTTTATGTAAGCGTATAAAATTGATGTAAAATAATTAGAAACTATCATTATCAATAATCAAAATAAGCCCCTTTAGGGGTTGGGCTATGGATACATTAGAAAGCTTACGAACAAAACTGGAAAGTGCCGCAGATATTGATGCCGTTGTAAAAACCATGAAGGCCGTGGCAGCTTCTAATATTGGACAGTACGAAAAATCTGTTGCAGCATTAGATGATTATTACCGCACTGTTTCGTTAGGGATCACTGCTTTTTTTAAATCTGAAAAAATAAATACTTATAAAAATGCACCTACATCAAAAGCAAAAGATGGTTTAATTGGTGTAATTGTTTTTGGCTCCGACCAGGGATTGGTAGGGCGTTTCAATGATTCATTAACAGACTTTGTTTCGCAATCGTTAAATCCATTGCAAAATAAAAAAGAAATATGGGCAGTGGGCGAAAGGATTCAGTTGCTGCTGAAAGATGTTGGATTTAATACCACCAAACTTTTTGAGGTTCCCAATGAGGTGAATGCCATTACATCTTTAGTCGGTGATGTTTTGGTGAAGGCGCAACAAAGCATGGAAGCGCAGGGAATTGATACACTCTATATTTTTCACAATCAACCGAAAGAAAGTGCAGGCTATATTCCGGTAATGCAGCGGCTGTTGCCATTGGATGAAACATGGCAACAGGCGTTTGATAAAACCACCTGGCCAACAAATAATTTACCGCAGGTAGCCGGCACCATCCAACCAACGCTGCTGGCACTCATCAGCGAGTATCTTTTTGTATCGTTGTTTAAAGCATGTGCAGATTCGCTGGCAAGTGAAAACTCCAGTCGCCTGAATGCCATGCAACGTGCGGAAAAAAACATTGATGAATTACTGGAGGACCTGAATAATACTTTTCATCGCTTACGGCAAAGTTCAATTGATGAAGAATTATTTGATGTGGTAGCAGGTTTTGAAGCATTGAAAAAATGATTGCTAACAATATTAAAAATTAAAATTATGAAAAAGAATAAAAAAAATTTAGCTGGTCACAATGATTCAGTTTATCCAGGCAGCTACGTATCTCCTCTTAATAACAAGGAAATAATAAATGAAATTAATAATTGTGCCGGGCAACCTTCTGATCATTTTCCCGTAAATGTGACAGATTCGGCAGATACTTTTAAAATAGAGATTGCTATCCCGGGAATAAAAAAAGAGGAATTTTTAATAACGGCTGAAAAAAACGCCTTGTCTGTTATTGCAACACACAAAAATGAAATCAGCAATGAATCGCCGGATTCAACAACCCATCAACTAGGCAGTATATGTTTTGAAAAGCACTTTGTGTTACCTCAAAATGTAGATCCGGAATATTTAAGTGCAGAGTATACCGAAGGGATTTTATGAATACATCTTTCGAAAACAAAGCAACCTGCCAGGCAGCCGAATACACAAATTTTAGTTTACTAAAGCCGCAAGGAAGGCGTCGTCAGCGAACGGATAATATCAAAAATAAAGGGTAATGAACGAAGAAAAAATTACTAAAAATCATCTCTACGGTTTCTTATCTTCTGATAAAGAAGGCATAGATGAGTTGGTGGAATTAGCTCTCAATCTACGATGGTCATGGAACCATGCAACAGATGATCTGTGGCAGGAGTTGAATGCAGATTTGTGGGAGCTTACGCACAATCCATGGATCGTATTGCAAACTACATCACAAAATCAGATTGAATCAAAATTAGCAGATACTGCATTTAGAAAAAAGATGAATGACCTGGTAGCGTTAAGAGAATTATCTACCTCTTCTTCCGCCTGGTTCCAGGAAGCATATCCCGCTGCGCCGCTTACCTGTGTGGCCTATTTCAG